>NZ_JBQQCB010000086.1:0-47900 GCF_052246675.1 Nonomuraea sp. KM90
CTCCGACCAGCAAGAACCCAGCACACAGGCGTGGACACACGACTCGCAGGCTCTCCCACGCCCGTTGTCCCAGGTCAAACACCCAATTCAGCGCTCTCGTCTGCCCACTAACTGCGAAACTCGGGTTTGACTCGCGCTCTCCTTACCGCTGCCACCTCTCGGCTCGACGGCAGGCCAGCAGCCGCAACCACCTCACGAAATCATCGCGTGATTCTCTCCAACGCAATGGAGTTCGCCTTGGAGATGGGACTCCTAGAGGCGAATCCGATCAAGAGTCTGCGGTGGCAGACCCCGAGATCATCCCTCGAAGTAGACCGACGCTCAGTCATCAATCCCACACAAGCCCACGCGCTGCTCGAAGCCGTGCGGCAGCAGCAACCTAGTGGTCCTCTCCTGATGCCCTTCTTCGCGGTCATCTACTTTGCGGGACTACGCCCAGAGGAAGCGGCGAGCCTTCACGAGAGCGACCTAAGCTTGCCAGCCAGCGATGGCGCATGGGGTCTAATCCACCTTTCACACGCAACGCCCGTCGCGGGAAAGGAATGGACAGATTCCGGCCGTAGTCGAGATTACAGGGGTCTCAAGCATCGCGCGCAGGGTGAAACGCGGCCTGTACCCTGCGCTCCCGAACTAGTCACAATCCTCCGCACGCACTTGAGGGTTTCAGGCAGCCAAACGGGCGGCCGCGTTTTCCGCGGTATCGCAGGAGGCGAACTCTCGCCGACCACTATCCGTCGAGCATGGGATGCTGCGAGGAGGAGCGCCTTGAGCGTAACAGATTATGCCTCACCACTAGCCAAACGACCTTACGACCTACGCCACGCCTGCCTATCGACGTGGCTGAACGCCGGGGTGCCGGCTAAGCAAGTCGCCGAGTGGGCGGGGAACAGCGTAAAGGTTCTCCTCAGCACCTACTCAAAATGCCTCGTCGGCCAAGAAGAGGCCGCCTTGAAGCGCATAGGCGATGCACTAAGACTCAAGTAGATCGAAGACATCGGGCTGGACTCTGGCAAGGGTCCAGCTCCAATTTGATATCCGGACGCACTAGCACAGCAAGTCCGGGGTCATCACACTTAGTCTATTGGCCGTCTCAGGCCATGAGATGCTAGTCCCATTTAGGGGGCGGTAGCGAAAGCCAGAGCCTGCTTCTACGCGCAATTCTGACCCCTACCCAGCCGCCGATGACTCCAATCAACAAGAAAGCACCTCCTAACGATACCTGAGCTACACCTCCTTCAGCGAAGAGAGCGATGGCACCACCAACGCCGAGAGCAGGCCCAATGGTCAGCAACACAATATCGACGATCGAGACTCGCCAAACCGCTCCCCAAGAGTCCCGCGCTAGCCGCACAGAGCGCATCGCCCTAACGCCAGTAACACGGCAATCGACTTGTATTGCATCAAAGGTTCCATCTAGAAGGAATTGAACCTCGATGACGTCAGCCGGGTTTAGCAGGCAGGGTGCTAAATGAATCGCCTCCTCATCGACTTGCAAACTTGGCCGCAGTCCCGCCGGATGCACTCCTGTTACCTCGGCCGTGAGCACCCGAGATCTGGAAAAACTGATAGATAATGGGCGCTCAAAGTGCGAAGGCTCAATCGAGGCAGTGCCAATGTTCGCAATGCGCATTGCTACCAATCTCGGCTCCGCTACAACCTTTCTATTATAATGCACACGAACCGAAAACGGGGTCTTGGCCGCAAGAAGCGGACGATTTGTCAGTATTACGTAGCCCAGCTCCCTACGCTGACGCTGCCATCGATAGATGAGCAAGGACGCGATAATAGCCAACACGCCAACGACGACCCCTGCGAAGGCGATCGCATCTGTCACGAGATCCGCCCTCTCTGATCAGAACGTGCAACCTGGAACCCGGAAGCAACGAGACACCAGTTTGCTAGATCACTGAACCTATTGCCACTGCTCCTCTATTCCATCTTCTCGCCGTCATCATCCTCCGGGATCTGCGCAGAAAACCACAAAACCATTCCAAGCGTCGTCGCCAAACCAAGATCCTGTAGTCGCTGCAGAGCTTCTCGATGAGTTATCTGATACTCGCTCTCGACACGAGTAACTACGCGCCCAGCCTCCGTCTTTATCGCATCGATAGTCTCCCTGGCAATCTCGTCATCGCGCTGCTTCTTAAAACTGAAAAAGACGTCAACTAGCAGCGTTAACCCAACGACCGCACCAAAGAATCCCGAGAACACTTTTAAAGCGATAGCAATATCGCCAACTGGCACTATCCCATCAACTCCATTGAGAGCGAGCGAAGAAAGCGCATAGTGCAAGAATCCCAAGAATGAGAACTCCTGGTCGAGTTTGAACTGAGACGTCGAGAACTTATAAACGACCACATTGACAATCGCCAAGTTCACGGTCGTATACGCAAACAGCACCACATACGAGAGCAAGCTGAGAATGTAAGGTGCAGGACTTTTTCGATAACGGTCGAGCCTATATGCATAGAAGTCGCTAGCCTTTATAACGAGAAGAGCACTTGAAAGACTCTTCGCGAGCTCCTCGGTCTGCCTAGTATTGAAGCGCTTGGCTCGACTCTTGCTCAGCGACTGTGGGAGCGATGACCACTTCATAACTTGCCCTGAGCGTAGGATCCTCTTCGCCACCTCGGCGTGCGCGCGAAGAAAATGGCGAGACGCGAAAACCGAGATGAAGGTTCGCGCGAACGTCCAGATCAAGCATAGAAGTAGCACGCTACCGAGAGGCAGCATCAGGATAGGCGGCTTGACTCCCGCTACAAGAAATATACAGCATATCTCGGCAACACGGACCGAGATGTTCGCCTTGTAATTACGCCCCACAGAATAGGCGATCTGAGTTAAGGCGATCGCCAGATCCCAACTCCAAAATTTATAAAGCCTCAGCGGAACGTGCCAAGCTGCCAGAATAACAGGAAAGAAGACGATATACAGGATCCACCACACATACCGCCTAAAGCTGTGCACTAGAGCCACTAGCAGCCCAGCTATCAGGATGATTCTTAGGTCCAGCACCCAAGGTGCATCGGGGAAGAGCTCAGTTATAAGGACATAATCTATGTCAAGGAAAAACATCTTCACAAAGATGTACAGCCAAAGAAGAAGTGCAATTACTTGGGCACCACGAAGCTTCCGCGGGGACGGAGACCGCACTCCCGGAGTTTCAACCTGCTTGCCTGACTGCTGCTTTGCAGCTCGCCTCCTCGGCGCCGACGAGACTCGGTCCCATAGGCTGCTGTCAGTCATCTGGCTCCCTGCGTCGGCACGATGCTAGACGGTTATCCCAACAAGAGGTGCGTTCCCGACAGGACCCCTGAGGCCGCGCCGCCCCACTTGATGTGTTTGTAGCTTCCAGGAGTTCTCGCCCTCAGGCGGGCTACTCGGGTCTTTGGCTGCCTGCGGTCTGACGGTAGTGCGTGGGCAAGCATTGGGTACGACCTCCCGCTGTGCACCGCTGTTAGCCGCACACAGCCGGACACCCATACCTGGTCCGCAATAGCAGAAGGCCCAGGTCACCCCTAAGATGACCCAGGCATTCTGGGAGAGCCGACGAGGGGAATCGAACCCCTGACCTTCTGTTTACAAGACAGATGCTCTGCCGATTGAGCTACGTCGGCACGGTCTACCAGTGTAGACGCTAGAGACGCCTGTGACGAGCGACCTCATACAGCGCCACCCCAGCCGCCACCCCCGCGTTGAGCGACTCGGCCGCCGCCTGCATCGGGATGCGCGTCACCACGTCGCAGTGCTCCCGCACCAGCCGTGAGAGCCCCTTGCCCTCCGAGCCCACGACCACCACCAGCGGTTCGGTCAGCAGGTCGACGTCGCCGATGTCGGTCTCGCCGGCACCGTCGAGGCCGATCACGAACAGCCCGGCCTCCCGGTATTCCCGCAGTGCCGCCGTCAGGTTCGACGCGCGGGCCACGCGGAGGGTGGCGAGCGTGCCGGCGGAGGTCTTCCAGGCGCCGCCCGTGACGCCGGCCGAGCGGCGGGACGGGACGAGCAGGCCGTGGGCGCCGAAGGCGGTGGCGGAGCGGGCGATGGCGCCCAGGTTGCGGGGGTCGGTGACCGAGTCGAGGGCGACGATCAGCGGCACCTCGCCGGCTTCCTCCGCGAGGTCCACCAGCTCGGACGGGTGCGCGTAGTCGTATGCCGGGATCTGGAGGGCGATGCCCTGGTGGACGGCACCCTCCGTCAGACGGTCGAGCTTGTCGCGGGAGACCTCGAGCAGGGCGATGCCGCGCTCTGCCGCGATCTTGATGGAGTCGCGTACGCGGTCGTCGTTGTCGATGCGCTGGGCCACGTAGAGGGCGTTGCTCGGCACCCCCGCCTGCAGCGCTTCCAGCACCGGGTTGCGGCCGCCGATGTATTCGGGGGCGTCTTCCGAGCGCCGCTGCCTGGCAGGCGCGGCGCGCCGGGCGCCTCCCTGCTCCTCGCGCGCGATGCGCTCGGTGCGGGCCTTGTCCTTGTACCAGTGACGCATTTCGGCAGGCGGTGTCGCGCCCCGGCCCTCGAGCGACCGGCGGCGCTGCCCTCCGGCGCCTTTGGACGGGCCCTTTTTCTTCGCGGGCCTGCCCGATGCCCTACCCCCTGCTGCCATGCCATCAAGGGTACTCGGGCCGCCAGCCACCTCAGCCCGCGGCGGCGAGGGAGGTCTTTCGCAGCGGATGGGCGGTGCTCGCGGAGAGGGTCGAGGAAAGAGGAGGTCGAAGGGCACCGTGCACAGTCGTCCGAGGCAGGGGCAGAGTCGAGTGGTCGATCCGCACTTCCCGGGCGGGCCCCGCATCGCCCACGGCAGAAGTCCACCGGCCGTTCAACAAATCCCCCGCCAAGTCCGTCTCTGTGGAGACGGACCAGGGAAAGGCGATGACAAGTGGAAGACGACTCCCGCTTCACGGAGTTCGTCGCGGAGCGAGCCAATGCGTTACTGCGTTACGGCTACGCGCTCAGCGGCAACCCGCATGACGCGGCCGACCTGACGCAGGAGGCGCTGATCAGGCTGCACAGGGCCTGGTCGAGGGTGCGCCGGAAGGAGGATCCGGAACGCTACACCAAGGTCATCATGACCCGGCTCCACATCAGCGCCTGGAGACTGCGCCGCCGCGAGCACCTGGCCTGGGCGCTGCCGGAGACGCCCCTGCACGACGCGCTGCCCTCCGACGACGACCAGGAGCTGTGGCAGGCCCTCGACGGGCTGCCACGTAAGCAGCGCGCCGTGCTCGTCCTCCGCTTCTACGAGCAACTCGCCGACGCGGAGATCGCCGAGCTCCTCGGCATCTCCCAGGGAACCGTACGCAGCCACGCCTCGCTCGGGCTGGCCAAGCTCCGTTCCGCGATCGCCCACCGTATCCCCGCCAAGAGGAGCACCCCGTGACCAAGGAGCTGGAAGACGACCTCCGCCGGGTCATCGGCCGCGCCGCCGAGACCGCGCCGCAGGCACCGAGCGGCCTGTCCACGGCGATCGTGGGCCGCTCGCGGCGGCGCCGGGCGCGTACGCTGGCCGCCGTGACGGCGCTCGCCGTGGCGGTCGTCGCGGGCGGCGTGTCCGTGACGGTACGCGACCTCGGCGACGACAGCGCCCACCTGGCGGTGAATCCCGTCCCATCACCTCAAGAGAGCCAGGCCGCTCAGGAAGGCCGTCCTGCCCCCGTCGAGGAGGTGTGGCCGAACGCCGTGTGGAAGATCCCGGCGAAGCTTTCGGACGGCCGCAAGTTCCAGCCGCTGCTGTTCATCGACGACCGGACGATCCTGCTGTCGACGTGGTCGAGCTTCGAGAAGGCCGACGCGATCTACGCCTACGACCTCGGCACCGGCGATGTCCGCAAGATCGCCGACATCCGGACGCCGAAGGGCGTGTTCGCCTCGGGGTACGCGGTCGGCGAAGGCCGAGTCGTCTGGCAGACGGTCCGGAACAGGCGTACCGAATTCTGGTCCGTCCCCATCACGGGCGGAGAGCCCACCGCCATCGCGACGGACGCCCCGGTCGAGGGCGGCACCGACGCCTCCGCCGTGGTCGCCGGCAAGCTCGCCTTCTCCCTCGTCAAAGGAGGCGTCTTCACCCTGCCCCTCGACGGCGGGCAGGTGACCCCCGTCGCGGGTGCCGACCGCCACCACATCCTGCGCTGGCCGTGGGTGGGGACCCCGGGCGACTACACGCCGGACAACGAGCCCAGCTTCGAGGAGCTGCTCAACGTCGAGACCGGGGAGACCAGCAAGGCGCTCGTCCGGCCGGGCGAGAAGTTCGTCAGGTGCGGCGTCACCACGTGCGTCGGCACGGGCGCCGACGAGAAGTATTTCCACCGCCTGCGCGACGGCTCGCAGCAGCGGGAGCTGCCGCAGTGGGCGGCGCTCGGGCTGGCCTACGACCGCTTCATGGCCATCCACCTGCCCATGCCCACCGGCGGCCAGGCGCTGCTCGACCTGACCACCGGCAAGTCCGGCGACCTGGGCCTGCGCCCCGACGCCAAGGGCGGGTCGGTCAGCGTCCAGCCGGGCCTGACCGGGAACCGCCTGGTCTCCTACCCGCTGGGAGACCAGTACGTGATCATCGACCTCTTGCGGATCTAGTGGGTCAGCTCCCAGCGAGCCCCGTGCGGCGTGTCCTCCACCGTGATGCCGGCGGCCGCCAGCTGGTTCCTGATCGCGTCGGCGGCCGCGTAGTCCTTGCGCTCCCTGGCCGCCTTGCGCTGCTCCAGCGCCACCGCCACCAGCGCGTCCACCACCGGGGTCAGGTCCGACCCGGCACCGCGCCACTGCGGCGAGCGCGGGTCGAGGCCCAGAACGTCGAGCATGTTCTGGGTCTCGGCCAGCAGCCGCGCCACGGCTTCCTTGTCGCCCTTGGACAGCGCCACGTTGCCCTCGCGCACCACCTCGTGCACGACCGCCAGCGCCTGGGGCGTGCCCAGGTCGTCGTCGAGCGCGTCGGCGAACGCCTGGGGCAGCGGCGCGTCGGCGTCCACGTCGTGGATGACCTCCGCGGCCCGCGTCACGAAGCCCTCGATCCGCTGGTAGGCCGCTGCGGCCTCCAGCAGCGCCTCCTCCGAGTATTCGATCGAGGAGCGGTAGTGCGGCGCCGCCAGGTAGTAGCGCAGCTCCACCGGCCGGACCTTCTGCACCATCTCGGGAATCAGCAGCGAGTTGCCGAGCGACTTGCTCATCTTCTCCGCGCCGATCTTGAGCATCCCGTTGTGCATCCAGAAACGCGCGAAGCCGTCGCCCGCGGCCTGGGACTGGGCGATCTCGTTCTCGTGGTGCGGGAAGATCAGGTCGAGCCCGCCGCCGTGGATGTCGAACGTCGGGCCCAGGTATTTCGTCGCCATGGCCGAGCACTCCAGGTGCCAGCCGGGGCGCCCGGGCCCCCACGGCGTCGGCCACGTCGGCTCGCCCGGCTTCTCGCCCTTCCACAGGGCGAAGTCGCGCGGATCGCGCTTGCAGGACTCGTCGTCGGTGTCGGCCGCGGGCCGCATGTTCTCCACCTTCTGGTTGGAGAGCGTGCCGTAGCGGTCGGCGTAGGACTGCACGTCGAAGTAGACGTCTCCACCGGATGCGTACGCGTGCCCGCGCTCGATCAGCCGCTCCATCAGCGTGATCATCTCGGGCACATGGCCCGTGGCGCGCGGCTCGACGGTCGGCGGCAGGCAGCCCAGCGTGTCGTAGGCCCAGGTGAAGGCCCGCTGGTTGCGCTCGGCCACGACGAACCAGGGCACGCTCTCGGCGGCCGACACCCTGATGATCTTGTCGTCGATGTCCGTGACGTTGCGGCAGAACGTCACGTCATATCCGGAACGCGCCATCCAGCGCCTGAGCACGTCGAAATTCACGCCCGAGCGGATGTGCCCGATGTGCGGGGGAGCCTGCACGGTTGCCCCACACAGGTAAATCGACGCCCGGCCGGCTTCGACCGGAACGAATTCACGGATGGCGCGCGTACTGGTGTCGTAGATGTGCAGGCTCACGAGGAAAGGCTAACGCCTCGCGGCCGCCATCACGTCGATTAATCAGCCTCGCAAGAAGACCCTGTCCGGCGAGATCCGTACGATGAGCCGCTCGACGCCCGGCTTGTCCTCCCATGGGAGCCCTCGGTACTTCTGCGACAGCTCGTCGATGAGCGCGCCCTCGGGGTCGGGCGTCACGGTGACGCGCCCGCGTACTTCCACGTAGCGGTACGGATCGGCCGGGTCGATCACCAGCAGGCTCGCCCGGGGGTCGCGCTCGAAGTTCCGCGGCTTCCTGCGCCCCTTCACGGTCGAGAAGATCACGTCGTCGCCGTCCGTACGCACCCACACGACCGACGACTGCGGCCCGCCGTCGGGGTTGATGCTGGTCACCGTCGCGTAATTGGGCGCGTCCAGAAGTTTGCGGACATCTTCCGTGAGCTCGGCCATGCGGGGTCTCCCTTGATCGGTCTGCGACCCCATTCTTCTGTAGGCTCGAACCGCCATGGACGTGACTCCCCCCTCTTTGCTCCGCCGCCTGGGCATCGCCCTGGCCGGGCTCGCCGTCGCCGCCCTCACCGGGGCCGCGTGCGCGCTCTCCTTCGACGACCTGCGCGCGCTGGCGCTCACCGGCGAGGCCCGCCCCGACCTCGCCTTCCTCTACCCGGCCGCCTTCGACGCGCTCCTGGTGGTGGCGCTGATCGGCGTGCTGCTGCTGCGCCCGGCCAGGATGCTCGTACGCGTCCAGGCGGCGTTCGTACTGGTCCTGCTCATCGTGGCGGCCGCGGCGGCGAACGTGGCCACGGCGGTGCGGTTCACGTTCGACGTGCGGCCGACGGCCGTGGGCGTGGCCCTGGCGCCCTGGGTCATGCTGGCCCTGGCGCTGTGGCTGTGGTTACTGCTGATCAAGCACGTGCAGGCCCATCGCGCCCAGGGCTCGGGCGAGGGCGACGACCGTACGGCCGAGCAGGACATCGTGCCGTTCCACCGCTCCCCGTCCCAGGCCGAGACACCGCCCCCGCTCGCCACGCAGGCGCCGGTGCCCGTGCTGGAGCCCACGCCGGTGGTCGGTCCCACCGCCGCCCCCGAGACGCCCCCGGTCTCGACGCGGGTGTCCGAGTGGCCGGTGCAGGAGGAGAAAGACCCCGAATTAGAACCCCAGCCTGAGCCCGAGCCCGAGCCCCGCCCTGAGCCCGAACGAGAGCCTGAGCCCGAGCCGGAACCCGAGCCCCGCCCTGAGCCCGAGTCCGCGCCCGAGCCTGAGTCGTTGACGCGCCCCGTCCGCTGGGGTGACCGGGTCAAGCCCACCGACGTCCTCGTCCACCCCCGCTCCGACCGCAGGGACGAGGAGGAGGACGCCGACACCCAGCCCCACCCCGTCGTCGGGGACGACGAGGTCCCGGATCCCGAGCACGGCCCCGAGGCCGCCGACTCCGGAGAGCGCCGTGAGGAGACGCGTGAGGAGCTGGAGGACACCGCCCCTCACCCGGTGATCCACGACGACACCCCGGCCCCCTCAGGGCGTCTGCGCAGCACGCCACGCCCGCCTGAGGACTGAGCACGCCCGCCTGAGAGCTGAGAAGGGGCCCGCCCGGGACGAATCCCGGGCGGGCCCATCTATCCCGCCTGGAGGCCGCTGCCGTCAGACGCTGGTGCCGCGACGGAGCCCGGCCACCAGGCCGACTCCGACAATGGCAAGCACCACCTGCATCACCAGCTCGATCCAGTCGATGCCGGGTGTCGTCTGCACACCGAGCACCTGTGCGAGCAGCGTGCCCAGCAGAGCCGCCACGATGCCGACGACGATGGTGAGGATCCACCCGATGGCCTGCCTGCCTGGGAGCAGCAGGCGACCGATTGCGCCAATCACGGCGCCAATCACTATGGCGCCAAGGATGGATTCGATGGTCATGACATGAAACCTCCCCGTGAGGGTGAGCGGTTCACTCTCACGGAGAGGTGGCTACCCGATCTACGGCGATTATGCGCCGTCTTGGTGAAGGGGCAGGTCAGGTCATTGTTCTGCCGCTGCGACCGCCGCGCCCCATGCCCATTCGCGTCACAAGGAGCACACCGGCGACAGCCAGTACGAGCTGGAGTATGTGTTCGATCCAGTCGATCCCTCGCGTGTCCGCCCAGCCGGCCGCCTGTGCGATCAGCGTGCCGATCAGGGCGGCGACGATGCCGACGATGAGGGTCAGACCGATGGACATGTTCTGCCTGCCGGGCACCAGCAGCCGGGCAAGCGCACCGACGATGGCGCCGATGACTACTGCGGAAACAATCGCGCCGATCATGTGTAGCTCCCCCCGAGACGTTCACATGTCTTGGGGAGACCTACCCCCTGAGCAGGCAAACTACCCATGGGAAGGCGGCGGTCCGTACCGCGCCAGTGACGAACCGCCGCCTCCGAACTCGACGGGCTCGGCGGCCCGCCGGGACACCCTCACGCATCCCTACGTATGACGCCCGCGGTTCAGGAAAGGTTGACGACCAGAGCGGTCGCGATGGCCGCGACACCCTCGCCGCGGCCGGTCAGCCCCAGCCCGTCGGTGGTGGTGGCGGAGATGCTCACGGGCGCGCCCACGGCGGCGGCGAGCGCCAGCTCGGCCTCTGCACGGCGTGGCGCCAGCTTGGGCCGGTTGCCGACCACCTGGATGGCCACGTTGCCGATCTCGTAGCCGGCGGCGCGCACCTGGCGCGCGGTCTCCTCGAGCAGGGAGGCGCCGGAGGCGCCCGCCAAGCGCGGGTCGGCGGTGCCGAACAGCCCGCCCAGATCGCCCAGGCCGGCCGCCGACAGCAACGCGTCGCAGGCCGCGTGCGCGGCAGCGTCGCCGTCGGAGTGGCCTTCGAGTCCTGTCTCGCCCGGCCAGTGCAGGCCCGCGAGGTTGAGCTCACGCCCTGAGTCAGCCGAAGCGAACGGGTGGACGTCGACTCCGACGCCCACCCGTGGAAGATTCGTGTTCAGGAGTTGAGAACCTCGTCGAGAAGGGCCTCAGCCTTGTCCTCATTGGTCTTCTCGGCCAGGGCCAACTCGCTGACCAGGATCTGGCGTGCCTTGGCGAGCATGCGCTTCTCGCCTGCGGACAGACCGCGCTCGCGGTCCCTCCGCCACAGGTCCCGAACCACCTCGGCGACCTTGTTCACATCGCCGGATGCGAGCTTCTCCAGATTGGCCTTGTAGCGACGAGACCAGTTGGTCGGCTCTTCCGTGTGCGGCATCCGAAGGACATCGAAAACCCGCTCAAGGCCTTCCTGACCGACAACATCGCGCACACCGACGAGTTCTGCGTTTTCGGCTGGCACCTGGACGGTAAGGTCGCCCTTGTCGACCTTGAGCACCAGGTAGGTCTTTTCCTCACCCTTGATGGATCGCGTCGTGATTGCTTCGATCCGAGCAGCCCCATGGTGGGGGTAGACGACAGTGTCGCCGACCTGGAAAGTCATGTGACAAGTACCCCTTCCGCTGTACTCCAGGGTACCACGCGTCCACAGCCTCCCGGAACAGTGAAATCCTCATAACTGCAGGTCAAGGCCGCATATTGGGGCTTGACAAGCTCTCAACTGTATGAATCGCATTTCCGGACATAGCGAATGACCTGCGGGGGTGTGGATATGACCTTGCATTGGGGTGGATATGGTGGGCGCTGCACATCACGCACGCGCGACACCTGCGCAAGACCAAGGAGAACCCGCCCGTGACCAGCCGTCGCTGGATTGTCGTAGCCGCCGCGTTCTTGGCAGCCCCCGTGCTCGCGGGCTGCGGGGCTGGAATCGACGCCACCACCAACAAGCCGTACGCCCCGAACGAGGCGCAAGCGTTGATCGAGAAGGGTTCGTACGGCAACCAGAGCGGCATTCACATCCCGCAGGCGTTCATCCTCGGCCCCGACTCCGGAGCGCAGCTGGCCTGGCGCGGCTCCGCCCCGATCTACCTGAACATCCTCAACACCGCCGGCGCCCCGGACACGCTTCAGGCGGTCTCCGCGGGCAACATGGGCACGGTGAAGGTCACGGCGCCGATCCAGCTCCCGAGCAACCAGCTCGTCAACACCGGCAAGCCCACCCCGCAGATCATGCTCGAGGCGATCCCCAAGAGCCTCAGGGGCGGCGAGACCATCAAGCTGGACCTCCAGTTCGCCAACGCCGGAGTCGTGTCCCTGAACGTGCCTGTGGTCACGCGCAGCCGCGAGTTCAAGGACTACCCCCCGGCCCCCGGCGCCACCCCGGCCCCCACGCCGACCCCGACGCCGTCCGCCCCCGCGGAAGAGGCCCACTGACGCGCTGAGGGCATGCGAAACCCCGGCACCGCCGTTCGCGGTACCGGGGTTCCTCACTCCTCCACGGCGTCGAACTTGTAGCCCAGGCCGCGCACGGTCAGGATGCAGCGCGGGTTGGACGGGTCGGCCTCGATCTTGGCGCGCAGGCGCTTGACGTGGACGTCCAGCGTCTTGGTGTCGCCCACGTAGTCGGCGCCCCAGACGCGGTCGATGAGCTGGCCCCGGGTCAGCACCCGCCCCGCGTTGCGGAGCAGCACCTCCAGCAGCTCGAACTCCTTCAGCGGCAGCTGCACCGCCTCACCCCGCACGGCGACGACGTGCCTGTCGACGTCCATGCGCACGGGGCCGACGGCCAGCACGGCCGTCTCCAGCTCCTCCGGCATGTCACCCTGGCGGCGCAGCACGGCGCGGATGCGGGCCACCAGCTCGCGCGAGGAGAACGGCTTGGTGACGTAGTCGTCGGCGCCCAGTTCGAGGCCCACGACCTTGTCGATCTCGCTGTCCTTGGCCGTCAGCATGATGACCGGCACCTTGGAGCGCTGCCTGAGGGAGCGGCACACCTCCGTACCGGGCAGACCGGGCAGCATCAGGTCGAGCAGCACCAGATCGGCGCCGTTGCGGTCGAACGTGTCGAGCGCCTCGGGCCCGGTCGCCGCGACCGACACCTCGAAGCCCTCCTTGCGCAGCATGTAGGACAGGGCGTCGGAGAAGGACTCCTCGTCCTCCACCACGAGTACGCGGGTCATGAGCTCTCCTTCGTCGGCCTCATGCCCCTGAGGGTGCTGCGTCCAATGGTTCCTTCGCTTCGCTCGGTCACGAGGCTGCCTCCAGGGGAATCGAGGGTGGTACGGCCACCGCCGTCCCGCCGAAGGCGGGCAGGCGGAGCGTGAAGGTGGAGCCGGACCCTTCCTTGCTCCATACGGACACCTCGCCGGCGTGCGCGGCGGCGACGTGCTTGACGATGGCGAGGCCGAGCCCGGTGCCGCCGGTGGCGCGCGACCGGGCCGCGTCGACGCGGAAGAATCGCTCGAAGATGCGCTCCAGCGCCTCCTCGGGAATGCCGATGCCCTGGTCGCTGACGCTGATCTCGACGGAGTCGCCCGCGGGCCGCACGCTGACGACGACCCTCGTGTGCTCGGGGCTGTAGGCGACCGCGTTGTCGATCAGGTTGCGCAGGGCGGTGACGAGCAGTTCGTCGTCACCCCAGATGCGCAGGCCCTCGGTGCCGCCGGTGACGAGCGCGATGTCCTTGGCGACGGCCCTGGTGTTGCAGTGGTCGATGGCGTCGTTGACGGCCTCGTCGATCGAGACCTGGCCCGGGGTGGGGATGGGCTCGGCGCCCTGGATCCTGCTGAGCGTGATCAGGTCCTGGATGAGGTAGTTGAGCCGGGCCGCCTCGTGCTGCATGCGCCCGGCGAAGCGGCTGACCGCCTCGGGGTCGTCGGCGGCGTCCTGGATGGTCTCGGCCAGCAGGCTCATGGCGCCCACCGGGGTCTTCAGCTCGTGGCTGACGTTGGCGACGAAGTCGCGGCGCACGGCCTCGACCCGGCGCCGCTCGGTCTGGTCCTCGGCCAGCACCAGCACCTGGCCGTAGGAGCCGAGGGGTGCCACGCGGACGGCGAAGTTGGTGGTCTCCTGGCCGAACTTGTGCCCGGCGACGTCGATCTCGCTCTCGCGGATCTCGCCGTCGCGGCGTACTTGTCTCGCCAGGGCGAGCAGCTCCGCGGCCATCAGGCGGTCGCCCTTGACCAGCCCGAACGCCCGTGCGGCCGAGCTGGCGCGCAGGACGCGGTCGTGGGCGTCCAGCACCACCGCGGACGAGGGCAGCACGGCCAGCACGGACGCGACGCCTTGCGGCAGCGCGGCGCCGGTCTCCACGCCGTCGGTCGCGGCGGTACGGCTGGGGGCCTCGATCTGATTGCGGTAGAACAGGACCGCCAGGGCGCCCACCACGAACCCGGCCAGGGCCGCGAAGCTCATGGCCATCTCACTCATGCCTCCGATGGTAGGTGGCGTTTCCGCAGGGACAGACCCTCTCATCAGGGGATGAACGACCCTTTCCTGGAAAGTTCATCTCGCTGTAGGGGTTCGTTCATCGACCGGGCCGTACGGTGACGACATGCGCGACGCGTACCATGAAGAACTTGATTCGCTGACCGACAAGCTGGTCGAGATGACCAGGCTTGTCCGCTCGGCCATTTCTCGTGCCACCACGGCCCTCCTCGACGCCGACCTCCAGCTCGCCGAGAGCGTCATTTCCCGCGACGAGGAAGTGAACGCGACGTTCGCGGAGGTCGAGACCTCGATCTTCGAGCTGATGGCCAGGCAGCAGCCGGTCGCGGTGGACCTGAGAATGGTCATCACGGCGCTGCGCATGGGCACCGACCTCGAGCGTATGGGCGACCTGGCCGTGCACGTGGCCAAGGTGGCCCGGCTGCGCCACCCCGACTCGGCGATCCCGCCGGAGGTGCGCTCCACCATCCTGGAGATGGGCCAGATCGCGGAGAACCTGGTCACGAAGGCCGGGAGCTGCGTGGCGTCGCGGGACGTTGACTCGGCGCTGGAGCTGGAGCAGGACGACGACGCGATGGACCGGTTGCATCGGAGGCTGTTCAGGAGCATCTTGGCCAAGGACTGGCAGCACGGGGTGGAGCCGGCGATCGACATCACGTTGGTCGGGCGGTATTACGAGCGGTACGCGGATCATGCGGTGCGGGTCGCCCAGGACGTCGTTTACCTGGTCACCGGGGCTCGCCCAAGCTAACAGCCCACGGTGCGGGACCGGGCCGAATACCCGGACTCCGCCCTGAGACACGCGCCGGCCGAGGGCCGACCGCACGGTCTTCGCGAATGGAGCGCTCCGCGAGGGGCTTACCGGCCCCTCCCGAGGCGATGATCGCTCGTGTCCGTCAGGCACCCTCCGGAACCGCCTGCCGGTAGCGGTCGGCCAACGTGCGGATCGCCGCGACGAGTTCGGGCGGCTCGGTGACCTCGAAGTCGGCATCGAGCATGCCCAGATAGCAGGCCAGCATCCGCGGTGTGTCCGAACCGACCTCGGCCACGCAGGCGTCATCGCCCAAGGGTTCCACCGGAATGCCGGACGGCAGCCGCTCGCGCACGTGTTCGGCCGGGGCGCGCACCGTCACCCGGGCCCGGCACTGCCAGGTCGCGGTGGCCAGGCCGGCGGCGACATGGCCGGCGAGGTCACCGCCAGGGTCCTCGCGCGGGGTGAACCGCGGGCCGTTCGGCGTCCGCAACCGCATCCGGTCCACCCGGAACGTGCGCCAATCGGACCTCGCGACGTCCCATCCGACCAGGTACCAGCGGCCTCGATTGTGGGCCAGCCGGTGCGGCTCGACCTCGCGGCGGCCGGCCGACCCGTCATGGCCGACGTAGTCGAACCGGAGCCGCTCGTGGTCGCGCGAGGCCGCCGCGATCGCGGTGAGCGTGTCGGCGTCCACGCTGGGGCCCGCGTGCGGAAGCGGGACGAGGTAGGCGCGCAGGCCGTTGACACGACGGCGAAGCCGCGAGGGCAGCATCTGTTCCAGCTTGGCCAGGGCACGCAGCGCTGCCTCCTCGATGCCCGTGACCGCGCCCTGTGTGGCGCCCACCCGCAGCCCGACCGCGACGGCGACCGCTTCATCGTCGTCGAGCAGCAGCGGCGGCAACTCGGCACCCGCCCCGAGCCGGTAACCGCCGGTGACGCCCCTGATCCCGTGCACGGGATAGCCGAGACCGCGCAGGCGTTCCACATCGTTGCGGACGGTGCGCGCGGTGACGCCGAGACGCTCGGCCAGCTCTGGCCCGCTCCAGTCCCGCGGCGTCTGCAGCAAGGAGAGCAGCCGCAGCAGTCGTTGTGCTGTGTCCGACATGCTGCAAGTCTGCCCGGATACAGGAACGGAAGGTTCCTCTATCGCTCCTATGTTTGCCGGTATGGACAACAACACCGACATCCGCCCGTTCCGCGTCGACATCCCGCAGGCCGAACTGGACGATCTGCGCGATCGCCTCACCCGCACCCGCTGGCCCCGGCAGATCCGCGGAACTGGATGGGAGCGCGGCGTTCCCGTGGACTACCTCAAGGAGTTGGTGTCCTACTGGGCGAACGGCTTCGACTGGCGCGCGCAGGAGAAGGCGCTGAACGAGCACCCGCAGTTCGTGACCACGATCGACGGCCAGGACATCCACTTCCTGCACGTCCGCTCACCCGAGCCGGATGCGCTGCCGCTGATCCTCTGCCACGGCTGGCCGGGCTCGTTCGTGGACTTCCTGGACGTGATCGGGCCGCTGACCGACCCCCGCGCGCACGGCGGTGACCCGGCGGACGCGTTCCACGTCGTGATCCCGTCGCTGCCCGGCTTCGGGTTCTCCAACCCGGTGCGGGAACCGGGCTGGGGCAACCTGTTCCGGGTGGCCGCCGCGTTCGGGGAGCTGATGAGCCGGCTCGGCTACCAGCGATTCGCCGCGCAGGGCGGCGACGTCGGGGGTGGCGTGACCATGCTGCTGCCCATGGCCGCCCCCGGCCGCGTGGTCGCCACCCACATCAACGGTCCGTCGCCGTACCCGTTGGGCCCGCCCGTCGAACTGGACGGGCTGTCCGCCGCGGACCGGACGCGCGCCGAGCGGTTCAACGCCGCCCGCCAGGACGGCCTTGGCTACCTGCACCTGCAGTCCACCCGCCCGCAGACCCTGGCCTACTCGCTGACCGACTCGCCGATCGGACAGTTGGCGTGGATCGCGGAGAAGTTCAAGGAGTGGACCGATCCCGCCGCCGAACTGCCCGAGGACGCGGTGGGCCGCGACCGGTTGCTCACCAACGTGAGCCTGTACTGGTTCACCGGCTCCGGCGCGTCCTCGGCCAACATCGTCTACGAGGGAATGCGCGCCTACCGTGAGATCGCCTCCGGCCGGTCCGGCGACGAGCAGGCCGGGTGGCCGTCCGCGCCGGCACCGCCGCAGGGGATCGCGGTGTTCGCGGCGGACCTGACGATCCGTGCCCTCGCCGATCCGGCGAACACCGTCGACCACTGGTCGGAGTTCGACCGGGGTGGCCACTTCCCGGCGATGGAGGCACCCGACCTGCTCGTCGGCGACCTGCGCGAGTTCTTCCGCGTCGCGCGGTGATCCTGGCGGCGGGCGGGCTGACGGGCGACTGGCGGGCGACGATGTCCGGCGTCTTGGGCATCGACCGGGGATGGGCGATGCTGGAGTCGTACGGTGACTGCCGGGAGGGCTGATGGCGGACGACGACGCGAGGACGACGGGCCGGTGCTACGCGTGCAAGCGCACCTTCAGCTACGACCCCAAGGAGGTCATGACCTTCCTGATCGATCGCGAGACCGGCCTCCCGCCGGGGATCACGTTCTTCGGCACCCTACGTCCGGCCACGCCCGAATCCGTGGCCAGATCCGCCGATGAGCCGGTCTGCCCCGATTGCGTGGACAGAGCCAAGCGGTTCACCGCGGAGAGCGACCCGCCTCCGCAATGGGAAATCTGGCCGCCAACCAAGAATTAACCGGTGCATAGCGGCCCCGCAATCGCGGAACTTGCGAGAAGCCCTTCGTGGCGGGCCTAGCATCGTCTGCGGACAGACCGGTTACCGGGCTGGGCGAAGGGAAGCCTTCGCCCAGCTCAAGCGGCTGCGCGATGATCGGCCCCGCGATCGCTCGTCGCGGTCGGGAGGCGGGCGGGTCAGCGGCCCTGGTTGGCGACGGCCTCGATGGCGGACTTGGCGGCCTCCGGGTCCAGGTACCGGCCGCCGCGGACCGTGGGCCGGTAGTCCGCGTCGAGCTCGTACACCAGCGGAATCCCCGTGGGGATGTTCAGCCCCGCGATCTCCTCGTCGCTGATCCCGTCCAGGTGCTTCACCAGGGCCCGCAGGGAGTTGCCGTGGGCCGCCACCAGGACCGTGCGGCCGGCTGCCAGGTCGGGGACGATCTCGTCGTACCAGTAGGGGAGCATGCGGTCGACCACGTCCTTCAGGCACTCCGTGCGGGGCATGAGCTCCGAGGGGAGGAGGGCGTAGCGGCGGTCGCCGGCCTGGCTGTATTCGTCGTCGTCCGCGATGGGGGGCGGGGGCACGTCGTAGGAGCGGCGCCACAGCATGAACTGCTCCTCGCCGAACTCCTCCCTGGTCTGCGCCTTGTTCTTGCCCTGCAGCGCGCCATAGTGGCGCTCGTTGAGACGCCAGCTGCGCTTCACCGGGAGCCAGAGCAGGTCGGCCTCCGCCAGCGCCAGCTGGGCCGTCTGGATGGCCCTGGTCAGGAGGCTGGTGTGGAGGACGTCCGGGCGCAGTCCGGCTTCCTGGAGGAGCTTGCCACCGCGGCGGGCCTCGTGCTCGCCCTTGGCGGAGAGGCTCACGTCCACCCAACCGGTGAACAGGCCCTTCGCGTTCCAGTCACTCTCGCCGTGCCTAAGCAGCACCAAAGTCGCCATGCGGCCAATCCTATGGCCGGGCCACGCGGGGCCTCACCTGTCCGGGTCGGCGAAGCGGGCGAAGGCCTGGAGGTTCGCCAGGGACTCGCCGCGCTTGGCCCGCCACTCCCATTCACGCCTGATCGAGGAGGCGAAGCCCAGCTCCAGCGCCCGGTCGAACCAGTCGTCCGAGTACGTCAGCACGCACCCGAGCAGCCGGTCCACCTCTTCCCCCGTGACGGCCGTGAGCGGTATCCGGCCGACCAGGTAGACGTCGCCCACCGGGTCGAGCGAGAAGTGCACCCCGTACATCGAGCCGTTCTTGCCCAGCAGCCAGCGGTAGAACTCGGCGTGGTTCTCGTCCGGCTGGCGGCAGAAGAACGCCTCGACGTGCAGCACCCGCTCCCCCACGATCAGCCAGGTCATGGTGGCGAGCTTGTGCTGTCCGGGGAGTTTGGCCAGGAACGCTCCGGGCCGCGGCTCGTCGTAGGTGACGTCCGCGGCCTTGAGCGCGGCTTCGACGACATCGCGCATGCCGTCCACAATAGAAGCCCCCAGAACAAAGTACGGTCAGAAGGTCGGTACGGCCACGGGGACCTTGTGCAGGTTCGCGACGGCGCCGGCGTACACCTCCACCAGTCGCGAGGCCGTGGCCTGCCAGCCGAACGCGGCCGCGTGCGCGCGGGCGCCCTCCGAGAGCTGGTCGCGCCAGAGCGGCGCCTTGATGAAGCGGCACAGCTCCTGCGCCCACTCGGCCGGGTCGTGGCTGTTGACGAGCAGGCCCGAGACCCCGTCGCGGACGGCCGTGCGCAGCCCGCCGACCGCCGCGGCCGCCACCGGCGTGCCGCAGGCCTGCGACTCCAGCGCCACCAGGCCGAACGACTCGCTGTACGAGGGGACGACCGTGATCGAGGCGGCCCGGTACCAGTCGGCCAGTTCCTCCTGGGGAGCCGGGGGGACGAGCCGGACGACGTCGGAGATGCCCAGCTCGCCGGCCAGGTCGGTGAGGAGGGAGGGCCTGGCCAGGCCGTTGCCCGAGGGTCCGCCCACGCACGCGACCACCAGGCGCTCGCGCAGGGAGGGCTCGTCGATGAGCATCCTGGAGGCGGCGCGGAGCAGCACGTCCGGGGCCTTGAGCGGCTGGATGCGGCCGACGAAGAGCAGGACGTGCGCGTCCTGCGGGAGACCGAGGCGGTGCCGGGCGGCGCCCTGTGAAGCCGGCTGGAAGAGGTTGAGGTTGACGCCGGGGTTCACGACCGCGACGCGTTGCTCGGGGGCGCCGTACAGGTCGATGAGTTCGCGGGCCTCGTCGGCGGTGTTGGCGACGAGGCGGTCGGCGATGTTGACGACCTGTTCCTCGCCGACCACGCGGGCCTGGGGCTCCGGCTTGTCGCCCTCGGCGAGCAGCAGGTTCTTCACCTTCGCCATGGTGTGCATGGTGTGGACGAGGGGCACGCCCCAGCGCTCCTTGGCCAGCCAGCCGACCTGGCCGGACAGCCAGTAGTGGGAGTGGATGACGTCGTAACGGCCCGGGTCGTACATCGCCTCCGTGCGCAGCACCTCCGACAGGAACGCGCACAGCTGGCCGGGGAGGTCCCCGCGGTCCATCTCCTCGTACGGGCCCGCGGTGAGATGGCGTACGAGGACCCCTGGGGCCAGTTCGGCCACGGGTGGCAGGTCGCGGGCGGTGGCCCGGGTGAAGATCTCCACCTCCACACCGAGCTGAGCCAGCCGCTTGGCGGACTCGACGATGTACACGTTCATGCCGCCGGCGTCGCCCGTTCCGGGCTGGTCCAGCGGCGATGTGTGCATGCTGATGGTCGCGACCCGGCTGACCCGTCGTCGCCTCACTCGACACCACCTCCAAGCGGGTTATAACCATGCAGATTTTTTCGACATTCCCGACAGACAGTCACAAGAGGGGGTACAGGGCCGCCCCAATCACCTCCTGGCAGGATGAGGGCATGCGGAAAACGGCTGTGGTGACCGGTGCGAGCAGCGGGATCGGGGAGGCGACCGCGCGTCGGCTCGCCGCCGAGGGTTATGACGTGGTGGCGGGCGCCCGGCGCCGCGACCGCCTGGAGAAGCTGGCCGCGGAGGTGCCCTCGATCAGGCCGGTGACGTTGGATGTGACCTCTCAGGAGTCGGTGGACGCGCTGGCCGCCGCGCTGGAGCGCTGCGACGTGCTGGTGAACAACGCGGGAGGCGCGCTCGGCCTGGATTCGGTGGCGGAGGGACGGCTGGATGACTGGCAGCGGATGTACGACACGAATGTGCTCGGGTCCCTTCGCATGACCCAGGCACTGGTCCCCAAACTCGTCGAGTCGGGCGACGGGGTGCTGGTGATGCTCACCTCGACGGCGGCGCTGGGCGCGTACGAGGGCGGGGGCGGCTACGTCGCGGCCAAGCACGCCCAGCGCACGATGGCCGAGACGCTCCGCCTGGAGCTGGTCGGCCAGCCGGTGCGGATCGTCGAGATCGCGCCCGGGATGGTGCAGACCGAGGGGTTCGCGGTCAATCGGTTCCGGGGCGACGAGGCGGCCGCGGCCCGCGTGTACGACGGCGTGCCGGGTCCCCTGACCGCCGACGACGTGGCCGACGCGATCGCCTGGTGCGTGACCCGCCCGGCCCACGTGAACGTCGACCGCCTGGTCATCCGCCCCCGTGCCCAGGCCGCGCAGCACAAGGTGCACCGCGTAAGTGGCTAAGCCGGTCGGGACGATCACGCGGGGCACGACCGGGCACAACCGGCTGCGGCGCTGCGATCGCTGGATCGCGGCCGTGCACGGCCCGCTGCTGCGCTCGGCCGGCCGGCCCCTCGTGGTGGATCTCGGGTACGGCGCCTCGCACACCACGACGCTGGAGCTGTTCACCCGGTTGCGCCGGGTGGCCCCGGGCGTCGAGGTGGTGGGGATCGAGATCGACCCGGCCAGGGTGGCGGTGGCGAAGCCGTACGAGCGGGAGGGGTTGAGCTTCCGGCTGGGCGGCTTCGAGTTGCCCGTCCCGCGCGCGCCGACGCTGGTGCGGGCCTTCAACGTGCTGCGGCAGTACGGGGAGGACGAGGCGTGGCGCTACTGGGACGCGCTCAGGGGCCGGCTGGCCCCGGGCGGTGTCCTGGTCGAGGGCACGTCGTCCGAGAACGGGCGGCGGGCGGTCTGGGTGGGGCTCTCGCCCGACGGGCCCCGGACGGTCACGTTCTCCGCCCGGTTCGATGCCTTCGAGCGGCCTTCGGACCTGGCCGACCGGCTGCCGAAGACGCTCATCCACCGGAACGTGCCGGGTGAGCGGATTCATGCGTTCCTGAGTGACTTCGACCGGGCCTGGGCGGTCAGCGCCCCTTACGGGGCCCATGGGCGGCGGCAGCGGTGGCTGGCCGCGATCGACGTCCTGTCCGGGACCTGGCCCGTGCCGTCCGGCCCACCTCTGGGCGGCGACGCCAGGTGGCGGCTGGGCGAGCTGACGCTCCCGTGGTCGGCCGTGGCTCCCCGGTAAGAAGGCCGCAAATCTCCGGCAAATGGTCTATTTCGCACACGTGATCTCCGGTATATGGTCACAGTGCGGTCTAACTCGTTCAAGTTCGGTCGCAACCTGTCGGGGGGAGTCAGCACCGGTCCTCGTCAAGGAGCCGAGATGAGCAGATTCTCAGGCTGGGCCCGCCGCCTCACCGCGGTGCTGGTCCTCTCAGGAGCAGTCGTCGCCTTACCCGTGCAGGAGGCGCTGGCCGCGCCCCCGCTCACCACCCCATGGACCGCCGAGGTGACCCCGGACAACGCGTTGCCGGAGTATCCGCGGCCCCAGCTCGTACGCTCCGAATGGCAGAACCTCAACGGCCTGTGGCAGTTCGCCGGGACCGGCTCCATCACCACCCCGCCCGTCGGCCAGAACCTCGCCGAGCAGGTGCTGGTGCCGTACCCGATCGAGTCGGGCCTGTCGCGCATCCAGCGGCACGAGGACCGCATGTGGTACCGCAGGACGTTCACCGTGCCGAGCAGCTGGTCGGGCCGCCGGGTGCGGCTCAACTTCGGCGCGGTGAGCTGGGAGACCCGGGTGTGGGTGAACGGCACCTCGGTCGGCACCCACACCGGCGGGTACGACCCGTTCAGCCTCGACATCACCGGAGCCCTGCGCTCCGGCTCGAACGAGCTCATCGTCGGCGTGTACGCCCCCGTGGACGCCACCGGCGCGCCCATCGGCAAGCAGCGCCGCGCTCCCGGCGGGATCTTCTACACCGCCCACTCCGGCATCTGGCAGACCGTGTGGATGGAGCCTGTCAACGCCGCGAGCATCACCCGCCTGGACACCACGCCCGACGTGGCCGCCGGGCAGCTCGACCTCGTCGTGCAGGCGGCCGGGGCGTCCGGCCAGCAGGTGCGGGCCGAGGTCATGACGGGCGGGAGCGTCGTCGGCACGGCGACCGGCGCGATCGGGGCGCACCTGCGGGTGCCGGTGCCGAACGCCCGGCTGTGGACGCCCGACGACCCCTTCCTGTACGACCTCAGGGTCACGCTGACCGGCACCGGCGGCGGCGACGTCGTGACCGGATATTTCGGGATGAGGTCGGTGGGCAAGGCCGTCGTCGGCGGCGTCCTGCGCTCGACGCTCAACGACCGGTTCGTCTTCCAGATGGGCACGCTCGACCAGGGCTACTGGCCCGACGGCATCTCCACCGCCCCCACCGACGCCGCCCTGCGCTTCGACCTGGAGCAGCAGAAGGCGCTCGGCTTCAACACCGTGCGCAAGCACGTCAAGGTCGAGCCCGCCCGCTGGTACTACTGGGCCGACCGGCTGGGCCTGCTGGTCTGGCAGGACATGCCCTCGATGCGCACCGGCGCCACCCCCTCGACCGCCGACCGCGCCAACTTCGAGAGCGAGCTGCGCCGCATGGTGGACCACCTGCGCGGGATCACCTCGATCGTGCAGTGGGTGCCGTTCAACGAGGGCTGGGGCGAGTACGATCCGGCCCGCATCGCCGACCTGGTCAAGAGCTGGGACCCCAGCCGCCTGGTGAACAACAACTCCGGCTCCAACTGCTGCGGCTTCGACGGCGGCAACGGCGACGTGGTGGACGACCACATCTACGTCGGCCCCGGCTCGCCGCAGCGGCCCAGCGCGACCAGGGTGGCCGTGCTCGGCGAGTTCGGCGGCCTCGGCCTGCTCAGCCCCGGGCACCAGTGGCCGGGCACCGGCTTCGCGTACGAGATGACCGCCGACGCCACGGCCCTGACCAACCGGTACGTCTCGGTCAACGAGCAGCTCAAGCCCCTCATCGTGAACAACGGCCTGTCGGCCTCCATCTACACCCAGCCCACGGACGTCGAGAACGAGGTCAACGGCCTGTGGACGTACGACCGGCGGGTGCTCAAGATGAACGCCGACCGCGTACGGGCCGTGAACCGCTCCGTGATCCAGTCCGCCACCGGGCTCGCGGCGGGCGGCCTCGTCTCGCTCCGCGTCACCACCGCCGGCCACACCGACCGCTTCCTGCGCCACCAGGACGGCCTGGCCCGCACGGACGTGGTGAACGCCGCGAGCGCGGACGGGCTCCGGCAGGACGCCACGTTCTGGGTGCGCCCGGGGCTGGCCGACGGCACGTGCTTCTCCTTCGAGTCGCGCAACTTCCCCGGCCACTACCTGCGGCACGCCGACTTCCGGGTACGCAAGGACGCCCGCGACGGGACCGCCCTGTACGACCAGGACGCCACGTTCTGCGCCCGCGCGGCGCAGGCGGGGACCGGCGTGTCGCTGGAGTCGCTCAACCTGCCGGGCCACTTCCTGCGCCACCACTCCGACGCCGTCTACGTGGCGCGCAGCGGCGGCCCGAACGCCTGGGACACCGCCACCTCGTTCGCCGCCGACGTCACCTGGCTGCCCTCCGCCCCGTGGTGGCGCAGCGGTGCGAACCTGACCGTGGGGGCGGCCCAGTCGCTCCGCGTGACCACGCCGGGCTTCACCGACCGGTACCTGCGGCACCAGGACTCGCTGGCGCGTACCGACGTGGTGACGGCGGCCGGTCCGGCCACGCTCAAGGCGGACGCCACGTTCCACGTGCGGCGGGGGCTGGCCGACGGGAGCTGCTACTCCTTCGAGTCGCGCAACTTCCCCGGCCACTACCTGCGGCACGCGGACTTCCGGGTACGCAAGGACGCCCGCGACGGGACCGCCCTGTTCGACCAGGACGCCACGTTCTGCGCCCAGCCGCCCAGGGCCGGGGGCACCGGGGTCACGCTGGCCTCGTACAACATCTCGAACCACGCCGTCCGCCACTACGCCGAGGCGGTCTACATCGCGGTGCCGGGCGGCTCGCACGCCTTCGACGCCTCCGCGAGCTATGACCAGGACGTGACCTGGGCCGTCGCGCCGCCCTGGACCCCCTGACCCGCCCCGAGGCGCGCCTCCCGCTCAGAGGCGCGCCACGGACCCCGTCATCGACGGCGTGCCTCGTCAGAGGCGCGCCTCGAAGACGGCGTAAGCGTCCTCGTCGAACAGCACGAACCGGACGTCCTCCACCGTCGTGTCGGCCTGCCGCACCGTCTCCAGGGCGATCATGGCGGCGTCGTCCATGGGCCAGCCGAAGATGCCGGTCGAGATCGCGGGAAAGGCCACCGACGTGGCGCCCAGCGAGTCGGCCACCCGCAACGACTCCCGATAGCAGGAGGCCAGCAGCGCGGAGCGGTCCTCCGACCTGGAGTGGACCGGCCCCACCGTGTGGATGACCCACCGGGCGGGCAGCCGCCCGGCCGTGGTGGCCACGGCCTGACCGGTCGGCAGGCCCTTGCCGTAGCGGGAGGCGCGCAGTTTCCGGCACTCCTCCAGGATCTCGGGGCCACCGCGGCGGTGGATGGCGCCGTCGACGCCGCCGCCACCCATGAGGGAGGAGTTGGCGGCGTTGACGACGGCGTCCACCCGCTGCTCGGTGATGTCATCTCGGACCAGCGTGAGCTTCATCTCACCGAGCCTGCCACGGCCCTTGTCCGACCCGGCCCGCGACGCCCGCGGACACGAAATCGGCGATCCCGGATGCCAGCTCGACACGTTGTAGAGCTACCCTGAAGGGCGTGAAGGGTCTTGGCGAGCTTGAGCGCAGCATCATGGACATCCTCTGGGCGGAGAGCAGCGCGCTGACCGCCCGCGAGGTCGGCAGGCTGATAGCCGACCGCGACCTCGCCCCCACCACGGTCATGACCGTTCTCGACCGCCTCACCCGTAAGGGCTTCCTCGAGCGCACCCGCGACGGTCGCGCGTGGAGGTATCAGCCGGCGGAAAGCCGCGACGCATACATCGCCGAGCTTATGCTGGAAGCCTTGGACCTGACGGGCGACCGCTCGGCCGCCCTGACCCGCTTCGCCCAGGCCGTGTCGGGCACGGAGGCGGAGATCCTGCGCAGAGCCCTTACGGAGCTGGAGGAAGAGTGATCACGGCAGCGGCGCTGGCAGCGCTCGCCACGGCGTGCGCGGTTGGCTCCTGGCGTTTCACCACAGCCGGGTGGACCTCACGCGCCCCCCGGCTGGCCATCATTCTCTGGCAGTCCCTCGGTGTGTCCTGGGGCCTGGCCACCACGGGCGCGATGCTCGCCTACGCCGTGCAGCCGTACGGCGTGGGGGTGCTGCCCGGGCTGATCGCGTTCGCGCACGGCGAGACCCCGGCGCAGGCGTGGGACCCGCTGCACGTGCTGGCCCTGATCGCGGGTCTCACCGCGCTGGCCGTGCTGATCGCGGTGCTGCTCACCGCGGGCGTGCAGGCGCTGCGGGCCCGCCGCCGGCACCGCATGCTGCTGGCGCTGATCTCCCACGACGACCCGGGCGTGCCGGGCGTGCGGGTGCTGGCCCACCCCAGCGCCGCGGCCTACTGCGTGCCGGGGCTGCGCTCGCAGGTCGTGGTCAGCGAGGGCGCGCTCAAGCTGCTGTCGGAGGACGAGCTGGCGGCCGTGCTGGCGCACGAGGCCGCCCACGTACGCGAGCGCCACGACCTGGTGCTGCTGCCCTTCGCCGCGCTGCGCCGGGCGCTGCCCTGGTCCAAGGTGGCGGCCGACGCGCAGGCCCAGGTGGAGCTGCTGATCGAGATGGCCGCCGACGACCGGGCCCGCCGCTACTGCTCGCCGCGCAGGCTGGCCACGGCGCTGCTCAGGTTCGGTACGGCGGGCGCCATGCCGACCCCGCACGGCATGCTCGGCGTGCACGCCCACAACGTCATGGCCAGGGTCGATCGCCTGATCAAGCCGGGTCCCGAGCTGGCCGCGTCGGTGCGTTACGGCTTCATCGCACTGTCTGTGACGTTGGTCACCGCCGCCCCATGTCTGTGGGTTTTCCAGCTCTAACGCTTGCTGCAGTTAACCACCCCGTTTGCAATTGCAAGCACCACGGGGCAGACTACAGATATGGCACTACCCAAAGTCGGCTCGATCGGTGAATACATCCGCGACCAGCGGCAGCAGGCGAAGATCTCGCTGCGCCAGCTCGCCGCGGCGGCCGGGGTCTCCAACCCCTACCTGAGCCAGATCGAGCGCGGGCTGCGCAAGCCGAGCGCGGAGATTCTCAACCAGATCGCCAAAGGTCTGCGCATCTCCTCACAGGCGCTCTACGTGCAGGCGGGCCTCATCGAGGACCGCGACCCGCCCAGCGACGTGATCACCACGATCAGGGCCGACACGCATCTCAGCGAACGGCAACGCCAAGTGCTGATCGACATTTATGAGTCGTTCCGCAAGGAGAAGCGTGCCGAAGACGAGCAGACCTCCCAGAACGCTCGTCCCCGGCACGACTCCGATTCGGACGACGAGCCGCTGCCCGAGGAGTTTCTCGCCGCTCTTGAGCCCTTTGCGGCGACCTCACGCAACGGCAACGTCACCCAGGAAACCAAGGAAGGTTAACCCATGACGCTCGCCACCGAGGTCAAGAAGCTCACCGAGTCCAAGCCGTTCTACGCCGTGGCCGGCGCCGGCGACTACGCGGTCGAGAAGCTGCGCGAGTTGCCCGAGCAGCTGCAGAGGCTGCAGTCGCGCCGCTACGACCTGGCCAAGGACCTGCCGGTGAAGGCCCGCGAATACGCCGACAAGGCCGAGGGCATCGCCAGGGACTTCCCGGAGAAGGCCCGCGAGTACGCCGACCAGCTCACCCACAAGGCCACCGAGGTCTACGAGGACTTCGCCACGCGCGGCCGCAAGGTCGTCAGCAAGGCCAGCGGCGAGGCCGCGCTCGAGCTCGAAGAGGTGTCGGAGGCCGCCGAGCCGCCCGTCGCCGAGCCCGTCCAGCCCGTCAAGAAGACCCGCACGCCCCGGGCCAAGGCCTGATCTTCGACAGAGGCCCGTCTCCCATCGGGAGGCGGGCCTTTCCGTTCAGGGGTGCCCGCATGTCGGGGGTGCCTATTAGGCTGAAGCCGTTTGGATCGCGGCGTTGGGCGGAGACGACAACATGAGTATGATCAACGGGGTCTTCAACCTCCTCTTCCTGGTGCTCGCCGTAGCCATCTTGGGCATGTCGATCTACGCGCTCGTGCACGCGCTCCGGGTGCCGGCCAACGCGTTCATCTCGGCGGGCAAGCTGCAGAAGAACCTGTGGCTGCTGATCCTGGGGCTGGCCACGCTGTTCTCCGGCGCCGGGGCGTGGAGCTATCTCAACGCCTTCATGCTGGTCGGCGGCGTCCAGTTCATCGGCATCGGCCTCGGCCTGTTCTCGATCGCGGCGGTCATCGCGGCCACCATCTACATCGTCGACGTCAAGCCCGCCGTCAAGGGCATGGGCGGCCGGGGCAACAGCGGGCCTTACGGCCCCTGGTAGATCACACCAGCTCGGCCGCCAGCCAGGCGGCGATGCTCTCGTGCCCGGCGAGCGTGGGATGCACGCCGTCGGGCAGGATCGCCTCCGGCGGCCAGCGCCTGCGCATGGGGTCGAGGAACGGCACGCCGCCGGCCTTGGCCGCCCGCGCCAGGGCGTCGCGCACCGCGTACGCCTTCCGCGGCGCGTCCTCCAGCCAGATCGGGCCGACCATGACGGTCCTCGTGCCCGGCCAGCGCGAGCGCACCTCGGCCAGCAGGTTCGCGGCGGCGCGGCGCACGTGGGCGGGCCTCCAGCGCCGGTCGTTGTGGCCGCCAGAGATGACCAGCAGGTCGGGGGCCGGCCGCCAGGCCAGCTCCACCTCGAAGGAGCGCTCGAACGTACGCCCCGCCCGGCCGGCGTTGCAGAAACCCGTGCCACCCGCGCCCGCGATGATCGGCTGCCGGCCCAGGAGACGGGCCGCCTGGGACGCGTACGACTGCCACCGCGGCACCGGCCCGGAGCCGACGGTGAAGCTGTCACCCAGGAACATCATCACCGGCGCCGCCGGCTTCGGCTTCGCGGCCTGGCGCGGCGGGGCGGGCGGAACCTCCGCACCGCTGCACGCCGGCACGACCAGCATCGTCATGACCAGGGCGACTCGCGTCAGATCACGCATGACCACCTCGGGCACTAGGCTGCCGATATGACCTACGACCTCCACGGGCGCACGGAGCGACTGGAACTGTCGGACCAGAATCTACGCGACTTCGAGGCCGTCGTCCTCGATGCCACGCCTGAGGGGATCGTGCTGAGCAGGTCGGCATTCTATCCGGGCGGGGGCGGCCAGCCGGCGGATCACGGGGTTCTGATCTGGCAGGGTGTGGAGACCCGCATCGCGGGGGTACGCAAAGGCGACGATCTCTACCTGATCCCGGCCGAGGGCGACCCGATCCCGCCGGTGGGCACCGTGGTGACGGGCGCGGTGGCCGACGAGCGGCGCTCGGCTCTCATGCGTACGCACTCCGGCCTGCACGTGTTGTGCGGCGTGGTGTTCAGGGACTACGGCTGCCTGGTCACCGGCGGCAACATGGACGAGCTCAGCGCGCGCATGGACTTCAACCTGCCCGAGGTGCCGGCCGGGTTCAAGGAGGCCGTGGAGGACGCCTGCAACGCCGAGATCGTCGCCGACCGGCGCATCGACGTGCGGGTGCTGCCCCGGGCCGATGCGTTCGCGATCCCCGACATCATCCGTACGGCCACGAACCTGGTGCCGGAGACCGTGCAGGACGTGCGGATCGTCGACATCGTCGGCCTGGACACCCAGGCGGACGGGGGCACGCACGTGGCCTCCACGAAGCAGATCGGGCACATCAAGGTGGCCAAGATCGAGAGCAAGGGGCGCGGTTTCCGGCGCCTGCGCATCCAGATCTCCGACTAGCCCGACCGGGTCTTTCCCCCGCACTTCGGCTGAGGTCCTTTGGGGAAGAGAAGAGGGGACAGGCCCCGCCGCGCTCCCGGCTGAGGTCCTTTGGGGAGGCCGAGACGGGAGTCCCCGCCCGCGCCCCCGGGCTGAGGTCCCTTTGGGGTGGCCGGCACGGGAGTCCGCGCCGCGCTCCCGGCTGAGGCCTTAGGGAGGAGATCGGCTGAGGTCCCTTTGGGGGAGATCGGGGGCGGGGTCCCTGCCGCGCTCCCGGCGAGGGCGGAGGAGGGCTTGTGGCGGGGGCCCGCGTCCGCGTGGAGGGGGCGGAGTCCTTCCGGGTCTCAGCGCACCCCAGGAGCGGCGCTGAGGGCGGTGGGCGTCCCTTGAGGGGGAGCGCGGCGAGCCCGCGCGGGCGGCCCGCGTCCGGGAGGGGCGGGGCGTGCCGCTTGGGGCCTCAGCGGGGGTCGATGAGGGTGGTGAGGCCGTCGAGGAGGGGGCTCAGGCCGAACTCGAAGAGGCGGTCCAGGTCGAGGTCGAAGTCGTCGCCCAGTTCCCCGATGAGCGTGGCGAAGGCGGGATAGTCGCGGGACCCGGCGATCTGGCGCATGACGTCCTCCTGCCCCTTCATCCATTCGTCGGCGGTGATCCCGGTGGCGGCCTGGGCCCGCTGCTCCAGCTCGATGTTGGCGGCGATGCCCTGCACGTAGCTGTAGAGCAGGGTGTGCACGTGCATCTTCGTCACGGGGTCGAGCCCGGTGCCCTCCAGGGCCCGCATGACCCACTCGGTGTGCTTGAGCAGTGACGGCGAGGGCAGCGGCCGGGTGATCGAGGCGAGCCGCGCCATCCACGGGTGGGCGCGGTAGGCGGCCCACTGCAGGCGGGCGGAGGTCTCCAGCCCGGCGCGCCAGCCCTCCGGCGGCTCCGGCGGCAGCGCGAACTCGTCGATCACCGCCTCCACCATCAGCATGACCAGGTCGTCCTTGCCGCCCACGTGCCGGTAGAGGGACATGGTGGCCACGCCGAGCCGGCCCGCCAGCCCGCGCATGGTCAGCTCCGCCAGCCCTTCCGCGTCGGCGATCTCGATGGCCGCGCGGACGACGCGCGCGCGGGTCAGGTCATGGTCCGAGGTCGCGGGCCTGGGCTTCGCGCCGCGGACCTCGGCCACGACGGTGCCCACCCGGGGCTCGGCGACCACGACGCCCTCCCGCGCCAGCAGCGTGAGGGCCTTGGCGGCGGTGGCCAGGGCGACGTTCCAGTCCCTGGCGAGCTGCCGCGTCGAGGGCACCCGTTCGCCGGGCCGGAGCTTGCCGTCGGCGACGCGCCGCTTGATGTCGGCGACGATGCGGGCGTGGGGCGGGGTGCCGTCCATCCGGATCCGAACCTCCTGTACTAGTACAGATACTTCCACTATACCCTTGCGACCTGCTGTATGTACTACGTACATTCACTTTGCGTACAACGTCAACAAGCAAGGAGCACATCATGAAGGTTCTCGTCTCCGGAGCGAGCGTCGGCGGTCCCGTGCTGGCGTACTGGCTGGGGCGGAACGGGCACGACGTCACGGTGGTCGAGCGGGCGCCGGCTCCCCGCAGGGGCGGTCAGGCCGTCGACATCAGGGGCGTCGCGCTGACCGTGGCGGCGCGGATGGGGATCCTGGAGGAGGTCAGGGCGCTGCGGACGACCATGCGGGGCATGTCCATGGTGGACAGCGCGGGCAACGAGCTCATGCGCGACGAGGAGGCGACGATCAGCGGCGGGCGGTTCGACAGCCCGGACGTCGAGATCATGCGCGACGACCTGAACGCCATCCTCGTCCGCGTCTCCGGCGGCGCCCGCTACCTCTACGGCGACTCGATCGCCACCCTGGACGAGGACGGGGAGGTGACGTTCGAGAGCGGGCGGCAGGGCCGCTACGACTACGTCATCGGCGCCGACGGCCTGCACTCCAACGTGCGCAGGCTCGCCTTCGACCCGGAGTCGCGGTTCCTGCACCACCTCGGCACGTACGTCTCCATCTTCACCGCCGGCAACTTCCTCGGCCTGGACCACTGGCAGACCTGGTTCAACGAGGGCGAGGCGGGCGGGGCGCTGTTCAGCGACCGCGACGCCGGCGAGATGCGGGTCAACCTGGGCTTCAGGTCCGGCGTGATCGACTACGACCATCGCGACATCGACCAGCAGAAGCGGCTCGTCCAGGAGCACTGCTCCGCGGTCTACGAGGCGCCGCGGCTGCTGGAGGCGATGTGGAAGTCCGACGACTTCTACTTCGACGCCATGGCCCAGGTCAGGATGGAGCGCTGGACGAAGGGGCGGGTCGCGCTGGTGGGCGACGCGGGCTACTGCGCCTCGCCGATGTCGGGCCAGGGCACGAGCCTGGCCATGGTGGGGGCGTACGTGCTGGCGGAGGAGCTCGACAGGGACCCGGCGGCGGCCTTCGAGCGGTACGAGGAGCGCATGCGCCCGTTCGTCGCCGCGAACCAGGCGCTCGCCCACGAGAACCCGGGCCAGGGCGCCTCCCCGGAGAGCGTGGAGCGGGCGGCGAACAGCATCACGCTGGACTGACAGGTACGAACCGCTACGATTTGCCGCCATGACGGGTATCAGGCTCACGATGGCCGCCCTGGGGGCCACCGCTCTGACGTTGACCGCCGCCCCCGCCGCCCTGGCAGCGGAGGCCGGGATCACCGACGAGGTGACGATGACCCTCGGCAAGGACGGCACCCTGCACGTGGTCGAGAAGATCAGCGGGGCATCGGGAGAGCTCAAGCGGACGTTCATCACCCGGACGCGCTACGACGACACCACCGACCGCGTCTACCAGATCGCGAACGTCAAGGGCGGCACGCTCGCGGGCGACGTGCTCACCGTGACGGGCCAGACCGTCGAGTACGACGTCAAGGGCGCGGTGACGACCTCGGGCGGCGTCGAGGAGCTGCGCTGGTTCGCGGTGAACGGCTGGAACCAGCAGGTGGCCAAGGCCACGGTCAAGGTGGAGGGCCCGGGGCAGGTGCAGAACCTCTCCTGCTTCGCCGGCGAGCTCACCTCGGCCATCGGCTGCACCTCGGCCTCCATGGACCACTCGGCCACGCAGGCCGACTTCGAGCAGGAGAACATCGCCCCCGGCCAGGCCCTGACCGTGGTCGTCGGATATCCGAAGGGCTCCAGCGGCGGCAAGCCCATCCTGGAGAAGCGCTTCTCCCTGGCCGCCGCGTTCACCCTCGACACCGTCACCGGCGGCGCCCTGGCCGGCCTGCTGGTGCTGCTGCTCGGCGGGGTCGCCCTGCTCTACTGGACGCGCGGCCGCGACGCCAGGGTCGTCGGCCACGAGAGCGGCGCGGTGGACCCGGTGCAGAACGGGCACTTCGCCCCGCCCGACGGGGTGCGGCCGGGGCAGATCGGCACGCTGGTGGACGAGCAGGCCGACGTGGTCGACGTGACCGCCACCATCGTGGACCTGGCGGTCCGCGGCTACCTGCGGATCGACGAGCAGTCGCGGCAGACGTACGACGCCCCCGACTGGATGCTCGTCCGGCTGCCGAACGCCCCCGTCAACGCGCTCCTGCCGTACGAGCACGCCCTCTACGACGCCATCTTCGACGGCCGGGACGCGGTGCTGCTGTCCCAGCTCTCCGGCTCGTTCGCGGCCCACCTGGGCAAGGTGCGCGACGCGCTGTACGCCGACGTGGTCAGGCAGGGCTGGTTCGCCCGCCGGCCCGACACCGAGCGCACCAGGTGGACCACGATCGGCGTGGTGCTCATCGGCGTGGGGCTGCTGGCCACGGTGGCGCTGGCCTGGTTCACCACGTACGGGCTGCTCGGCCTGGCCGTGGTCATCGCGGGCGGCGCGCTGGCCGTCGGCGGCCAGTACATGCCGGCCAAGACCGCCAAGGGCTCGGCGGCGATGGCGCACACCATGGGCTTCCGCCAGTACCTGTTCTCCGGGGAGCTGGGCGACGTGCCCGAGCAGCACCGGGTGGAGCTGTTCTCCCGCTACCTGCCCTACGCCGTGATCTTCGACGGGGTCGAGCACTGGTCGCGGGTGGTGGCCTCGGTCACGGGCAACGGCCACCAGTCCGACAACCTGTACTGGTATCACGGGCCGGCGGAGTGGGACCTGTCCAAGTTCGCCGGGTCGATGCGCACGTTCACCACGACGACCTCCGGCGCCATCTCCGCCACCCGCCAGTTCCGTACCCTCTAGCGGATCCTCAGCTCGCCGACGGGCCGCCCGCCGCCCAGCACCGCGGGGGCGCCCAGCTCGGCCAGCTCGGGCGCGTCCAGGCCCAGCGAGCGCAGCCCGGCCACGGTGACGGGCACGCGGGCGCGCGGGGAGCCGTCCTCGACCTTGACGGTGCCCGCGCGGCCGTCCTCGAACACGAACGCGTCGAACCCGTCCGCCCCGGCCTTCAGCATCAGGCCGGGCAGCGCCCGCATGAGCTTGGCCTCGGGCCGGTCGGTGCCGGAGGTCCACTCGGGATAGGCGCGCATGGCGTCGAAGATCTTGCGCTCGTACGAGTCCTCCGACGACATCGGGAACGCCCGGAACGCCCTGGTCACCCCCAGCATCGACACGAAGAACAGCGGCGCCCCGCACCCGTCCACGCCGGAGGCGGCGACCCGCTCCCCGGTCAGCTCCTCCACCGTCTCGCGGATCGCGCGCTGGAGCGGGTGCGCCGGCTCCAGGTACGTGGTCAGCGGCCAGTCGTTCAGCACACAGGTGGCCAGCATGGCGGCGTGCTTGCCGGAGCAGTTCATGTACACGCGCCCGCGCTCGGTCACCGAGCGGTCGAACGGGTAGTCCTCGGGGCACAGCAGCGCCGACTCCTCCAGCCCCGCGCCCGCCAGGATCTTCCGCACACCGTCCACGTGGAAGGGCTCGCCGGAGTGCGAGGCGCAGGCCAGCGCGAGCAGCTCGTCCTCCAGCCGCAGACCGGCCCGCAGCATGCCGAGCGCCTGCAGCGGCTTCATCGACGACCGTGGCGAGGCCGGGACGTGCACCGCCCCCCTGGCCTCCACCGGGCGTCCCTCCGCGTCCACGGTCAGCAGGCGAGCCTGATGCGTGGACTCCACGAACCCGGATCGGACAACTTCCACAATCATCGACATTTCACATCCCCTTTCGACACGAGTGTATGGACGGTTTCACCTGGTCCAGAATGGGATCCCATGCGAGCAGTCGTACAGAGAGTCAGTTCCGCGTCGGTCGAGGTCGAGGGGCGCACGGTCGGGGCCGTCACCGAGCCCGGCCTGCTGGTCCTGGTGGGGGTCACGCACACCGACACGCGCGCCGAGGCCGCCAAGCTGGCCGCGAAGCTGTGGGGGCTGCGGATCCTGCACGGCGAGAAGTCCTGCTCCGACGTGTCGGCGCCGCTCCTGGTGATCAGCCAGTTCACCCTGTACGGCGACGCGCGCAAGGGCCGCCGGCCCACCTGGCAGGCGGCGGCCCCCGGCCCGGTCGCCGAGCCGCTGGTGGAGGCCGTGGTGGCGGAGCTGCGGGCCCTTGGGGCGCACGTCGAGACGGGCGTCTTCGGCGCCGACATGAAGGTGTCGCTGGTCAACGACGGCCCGATCACGCTCGTCCTGGACGTGTGACGGCGTGACCGGTCACCGCGGTGTCACCTGACGGACGCGGGTGGCTTCGCTAGCGGATGCGGCGGCGCAGCGACGGGTCGATGCTGACGTTGCGGCCGGCGTCCGGGGGCACGACGACCTCCTGCGCGGCGGCCACCCCGCCGGCCAGCAGCGGCGCGTCCACCGGCACCGTACGCTTGATCACGGCCAGCGCGATCGGCCCGAGCTCGTGGTGCCGGGCCGCCGAGCCGACCACCCCGACCTCCTGGCTCTCGAAGATCACCGGATCGCCGTGCACGGGAAGCGTGTCCACGCTGCCGTCGAGGTGCAGGAACACCAGGCGGCGCGGCGGATGCCCCAGGTTGTGCACCCGGGCCACCGTCTCCTGCCCGCGGTAGCACCCCTTGCTGAGGTGCACGGCCGCGCCGATCCAGCCCACCTCGTGGGGGATCGTCTTGTGGTCGGTCTCGAAGCCGAGCCGGGGGTGGTGCGCCTCGATCCGCAGCGCTTCGTAGGCCCACAGCCCCGCCAGAGGCCTGCCCAGGTGCTCGGCCAGCTCGGCGCGCGGCACCAGGAAGTCCTCCGTGGCCGTGGAGAGCACGGCCAGCTCGTCGATGCGGGACACCTCCACGCGCATCATGAACCGCATGCGGTCGAGATAGTCGATCAAGCTCTGCGCGGTGCCCGGCTCGACGTGGGCCAGCACGCTCTCACCGTCGTCGACCAGCGTCAGGTGGTGCTGCACGCGGCCCTGGAGGTCGAGGTCGAGGGTCTGGGTCCACCCGCCCGGTTGCAGCGTGTCGAGCTTCTGCGAGGTGAGGTCGTTGAGCCATTTCAGCCGGTCCGCGCCGGAGATGCGGACCACCTCGCGGTTGCTTCGGTCGACGACCGCCTCTCCCTTGGCCAGCGCGCGCTGCTCGGCGAACAGGTCGCCATAGTGCGCGGCTACGTCGGAGTCCGGGGCGTCCGCCTGGACCGCGCCGGGGAGGTCGAGCAGAGGGCTACGCATGCCATCCAGGCTATCCGCACCCGCCCGGCTCTCCGCACCCGCTCCCGCCCCGCGAAGGACGCGGTCGCTGGCCCCGCGGTCCGCGGAGTGAGCCCGCGCTCAAGCCGCATGTGCGGGGGGCGGGACTAGCGGCAGTCGCGGCACCGGCCGAAGACGGTCAGGTGGTGGACGTCGGCGACGAACCCCAGCTCCTCGTCGAGCCCTCGCACCAGCCCTTCGGCCAGCTCCGGCCGCACCTCGAACACCTCGTCGCAACCCCGGCACACCAGGTGCACGTGGTCGGCCTCGGCGGCCAGGTGGTAGGTCGGCGCCCCGTGCCCGAGGTGGGTGTGGGTGACCATGCCGAGCTCTTCGAGCAGCTCCAGCGTCCGGTAGACGGTCGAGATGTTCACCCCTCGGGCCGTCTCGCGGACCTTGACGCAGATCTCCTCGGGGGTGGCGTGCTCCAGCGCCTTGACCGCCTCCAGGACGAGCTGGCGCTGCGGGGTGACCCGGTAGCCCTTGGCGCGGAGTTCCTCATGCCACTGCGTCTCCGTCATGCCCTGAGTCTAGGCGAGGTGTCCCCGGGCCTGGGGCGGACCGCGGAACGCGGCCGGAGGACCGCTCGCTGATATTCACTTGCCCGTTTCGCGGAGAAGCGCATAGCTTCTTGGGTACGCGGAAAGGAGGTGGTCCGAATAATGGTTAGTCATAGTCGGGCTAGCGAGGTGGTTGTCCGCTGACGTCGCGGACTGTTGTCTCGTGCCGTTGAGCGAAAACGAGGCAACCACCGGGGCCCCTGGCAGCCGGAGGGCGGGATGTGCATCCCGACCATGGTCCATCCGGCCCGCCCGCGCCGCGGGCGGAGTGATGCCCGGGGCCCTCTTCAATTTCCGGTGTCCGCGCCTCTCAGTGCTCGCCGCGGATCGGCAGGCCGAGCTTCCCGCACGCCTCGCGATAGAGCATCACCACGGCCTTGCGCACCTGCGCCCGCTCGGTGATCGTCTCGCCCCAGGGCACCCGCACCCGCTCCCCGCCGTCGATCGTGAACGTGATCGCCTCGGCGTCGACGTCGGTCGTCACGGCGGTCTTCGCCTCCGGCCGCCCGCCGAGCCCGCGCACGATGATCAGCGCGTCGTCGGAGTGGTCGTCGTTCATGTGGCGCTTGATCGCCTCGACGGCGTCAGCGGTGAAAGGCGTGCTCATAACGGCTCAAGCTACCTTCTTCAGCTCCGCCGACATGTGGTCGGTCAGCGGGTGCCCGACGGCCGCCATCTCGTAGGCCCACATGAGGTTGCCGTTGACCAGGCCGTAGAGGCGGTGGCCCGCGGTGTACTCCTTGGCCGAGGCGGTGCGCGCCACCACGTCCGTACGCAGCTCGATCTTGTGGAAGACGACCTCGCCGATGTAGATCTCCACGATCCCCGTGGGGTGGGAGAGCACGACCTCGACCTGCCGGTCGGGCTGCGGGCGCCAGTAGCCCGACTCCGTCGCCAGCGGCCTGACCCGGTTGCCGGCCTCGTCGAGCAGCCACGTGCGGCTCACGTAGGTCAGGAACGGCTTGCCGTTGTGCCCGAACTCGATCTCCTGGCCGAAGTTGAAGCTCTCGATCGTCGGGTAGCCGCCCACGCCGGCGCCTTCCCACCGCCCCAGCAGGAACGCGATCGGCTCCAGGTCGGGGTGCACCTCAGGTTCTTCCATGGTCCTCAAGAGTAGTGGCGCCGGGAGCGTTAGGGTGGCGAGCATGGCACGATCACTGGTGATCAAGGTTACGGCCGGGGCCGACGCCCCCGAGCGCTGCAACCAGGCATTCACGGTCGCGGCCGCCGCGCTCGCGAGCGGCGTATCCGTCTCCCTCTGGCTGACCGGCGAGTCCTCGTGGTTCGCGCTCCCGGGGCGGGCCAAGGAGTTCAGCCTGCCGCACGCCGCGCCGCTCACCGACCTGCTCGACGCCGTGCTGGCCGCGGGCCGGGTGACGCTCTGCACCCAGTGCGCGGCCCGCAGGAACATCACCGTGGACGATCTCATCGACGGCGTCCGCATCGCGGGCGCGCCGGCGTTCGTCGAGGAAGCGGTCGCCGAAGGCGCCCAGGCCCTGGTCTACTGACCCCGGCCCGGCGGGTCACGCGCCTTTGTCGTCCTACGCCGCGGTGACCGGCGCCTCGCCGGTCTCCAGCAGCGTCTTCAGGCTGGACAGGAGCTCGGGCCAGCCCTCGCTGACCGCCTTGCGCACGGCGCTGCCCGGCTCGAACCCGCTGTGCACGACGGTCAGTTTGACCATCTGCCCGGCCTGCTCGATCTCGAAGGTCACGGTGGACCTGGGCTCCGCCGCCGCCTCGGCGAGCTGCTCGGCGCCCCAGCCGACGGACTCGCCGAACTCCGGCGTGAAGGTGTGCCAGGAGTAGGCCAGGCGGCGGTGCGGCTCGGACTCGAGCACCACCTGCTCGGGGTCCGCCATCGTGACTCCCAGCTGCTTCCAGGTCACCGCGGAGCCCACCTTCCAGTCGGACTCCAGCTCGACCCCCCAGTAGCGCTTGGTCCAGGCGGGATCGGTCAGCGCCTGCCAGAGGCGCTCGGGGGTGGTGCGGATGTAGGTGGTGTAGACGAAGTCGTTGTTCGGCTGGTCCATGAGGTGCTCCTCCAATGCCGTCTTCAGGTCGGCCAGGGCGCCGGTGCGGTGGCGGTCGTACTGGTTGATCCAGCGCTCGGCGATGGCGTTGATCGGGACGGCGTTGAGGTAGTGCAGCTTCTCGCGCCCGCTCCGCACGGTGGTCACCAGGTTGGCCTCCTCCAGCACGGCCAGGTGCTTGCTGACCGACTGCCGGGCCATGTCCAGCCCGGCGCACAGCTCGCGCAGGGTCTGCCCGTTGCGGGCGTTGAGGCTGTCGAGCAGCCTGCGGCGACTGGGGTCCGCCAGCGCCTTGAACACCTCGTCCATGTACCGCCATCCCAATACGCAGCCTGTTGGCTGCCTGTTGGTACATTAGGCAGCCAGACGGCTGCATGTCAAACCCGCCGCAGCGGTGGAGTGTCTCGTCGCAGCCGACCGGAGGTGGCGGTCAGTGTTGCAGGACGGTCGCCAGGCGTTCCTGGCGCAGGGCCTCGTAGCGGGAGTCGTCGAGCGGCGCCAGCTCCCCGGCGCGCCAGGACAGCAGCAGGTCGGCCAGCGCCGGGTTGCGCGCCAGGGCGGGCCCGTGGAGATAGGTGCCCACCACGTGGCCGGCGTAGCAGCCCTCGAAGCCGTCGCCGTTGCCCACGCCCGTGATCGTCTTCGACAGCGGTCTGACGCCCGGCCCGAGGTGGGTGACGCCCATGTGGTTCTCGAAGCCGGTCAGCGTGGGCAGGTTGAGCGCGGCGTCCACCTCGGCCACCAGCTCGCCGACCGCTCGCGCGGGCCCGCGCGAGCTGGCGATGTCGAGCAGGCCGATGCCGTCGACCGGCTGGCCCTCCTCGCCGCCGAACGTGCTGCCCATGATCTGGTATCCGGCGCACACCGCGAGCATGGCCGCCCCGCGGGCGATGGCGCGGTGCAGGCCGCCGTCCCTGCGCAGGCGCTCGGCGGCCAGGATCTGCGGCCGGTCCTCGCCGCCGCCGATCAGGTAGATGTCGCCGGTCTCGGGGACCGGGTCGGCCGAGCGTACGTGGATGGTCTCCGTCTCGATCCCCCGGCGCTGCGCGCGCTGCTCCAGGACGAGGACGTTGCCCTGGTCACCGTAGGTGCTCAGCAGGTCAGGGTAGATCCAGACGATGCGCAGGGCGCTGTCAGACGGCACGACCGAACTCCGATCGGATCTGCTGGAAGGCGGTGTAGTTGGCGATCACGTCGACCCGGCCGGGGGGCTGCATGGCCAGCGCCTCCGTGAACGTGCCGCACAGGCTGAACGGCACGTCGGCCACGTCGAGCCGGAGCGCCAGGTCGAGGCGGCGCTCACCCGTGACGAAGACGGGGCGCCCGCGCAGGATGCGGTAGTCGACGTCCCACAACCACGAGGTGTCGCGGCCGTCGGGGCCCTGCGCGTTGACCGAGAGGATGATCGGGAACTGCGGGTCGGCGACGTCGAACGCCTCCAGCCAGCCCGCCGGGTTCTTCGCCAGCAGCAGCCGGGCGTGCCGGCCGTCACGCTCGACGGTGGTGTAGCGGCCCGCCACCGAGGTGACCTCGCGCAGCCGGGGCAGCGCCCGCTCCACCGGCACCCCGAACGCCTCCGCCACCGCCAGCGCCATCACCGCGTTGGAGCGGTTGGCCTGGCCGGGAAGCTGGATGTCGAGCAGCCACCGCTGCCCGCGCGGGTCGACGGCCGCGTCGTCGTCGACCGCCCACTGCGGCTCGGGCCGGTGGAACGTGCACTCCCGGCACGCCCAGTCGGCGTCCTTGCGGTCGAGCGGGCCGCCGCACTCGGGGCAGCACCAGGAGTCTTCCTTCCACCGCTGCCCGCCGGCGACCCAGGTGACCTTGGCGGCCGTGGAGGCGCCCCAGGTGACGAGGGGGTCGTCGCAGTTGGCGATGACATGCGTGGGCTTGCCGGACAGGGCCCTGCGCCACTTCTGGGCCAGCAGCCAGATCTCGGCCGCGCGGTCCATCTGGTCGCGGCTGAGGTTCATCAGGCAGACGACGCCCGCGCCGGTCGTGTCGAGCACCTCCGGCAGGTATTTCTCGTCCACCTCCAGCACGCCGTAGGGGGCGGCCTTGTGCTGGGAGAGCGCCGAGACGTGGCCGGCGGGCATGTTGGCGCCGAAGGCGTTGGTGGCCACCTCGCCGAGCTCCAGCAGCGCCGAGGTGATCAGCCTGGTCGTGGTGGTCTTGCCGTTGGTCGCACTGACGAGCGCCAGCTTGCGATCGCGGGCCAGCTTGCGCAGGAGGTCCGGCTCTAGCAGCAGGCCGACCCGCCCGCCGATCACCGAGCCGTCACCCCGCCCGGTCATCCTGGACAGCGTTGCGGCACTGCGTCCCAGAGCGCTGGCGAGTTGGGCCCGCAGAGGAAGCTGGGTCATGTGCATGGATCCTAGTCGGCATTGGCCCATACTCAGGTGACGCTCGCGAAAACGCGGCCCGTCACGGAGCGGCCGCCGGCTCGGCGAAGGCGATCTCCGGAGCGCCGCCGTGCTCGAAGGGGAGCACGAAGCGGCGCGGCCACGACAGCACGCCCTCCAGCCACCCGGCCCCCATCGTCTGACCCACGTGCCTGATCCGGGCCGACGACTCGACGCCGATCGCCACCGTCACGATGTCCCGCTGCACGCTCTCGTTCTCGTCGTCCCCGAGGATCACCCGCCAGGCCAGCGCCCGGTTGTGGTCGACCTCCATCGACAGCGGGTGGTGGCGCAGCGCCTTGGCCCGGTGGCCGAGCAGCTCGGTGTGTACGAGGTCGCCCGCGCCGTTGCCGTTCGGCTGGCGGAACAGGGCGTACTCCATGGGCGGCGCGGGGCTGCGCAGGTTCGGGGCCGGCTGCCCGTACGGGAAGAGCCGGTCCACCTCGTGCAGCCAGCGCACCTGCGGGATGACCCACGACGCCCCCGGCCGCTCGCCGCCGCTGTCGACCGCCGAGAGCAGCCGCGTGGCGGTCTCCGCCGCCTTCTCCGTCAGCAGCGCCGGGTCGAACCAGCTGCGCAGCGACCAGGCGCGCCGCTGCACCGAGCGCTCGACGAGCGTGGCGAGCAGGCACTCCCTGCGCCGCGCCGGCAAGTCGGCCCAGGCGGCCGACAGGGCGCGCGGCACGCCGGGCAGCGGCCGGTTGCTGACGAAGGCCAGCACCACCGTGTCGCACCAGATGCGCAGCCACGCCCAGTCCGGCGCGCCGGCCAGCACGTCCGCCTCGCGCAGCTCCACCAGCGTGCACGCCTGCCCGGTGCGGCACTGCTTGCCGCACGCCGCCGACCGGCGCCCGCGGATGGGCGGCGGCGGGCCGGGCAGCACCTTCTCCCTGGACTCCCCCAGCGGTACGCGGACCCGCAGCGGCCGGTCCATGCCGTCCGCGAACACGGCGGCCGAGCCCGGCTGGAGCGAGACCACGTGGCGGGACTGCTCGTCGCTCAGGTTCATGGCGGCGCCGACGAGCTTCCTGTCGTCCTCGGCGGGCAGCCGGTGCACGACCTTCAGCGCCGTGTTCTTCACCACGTCGGAGACGAGCTTGGTCGGGATCTGCTCGGCCACCACGATGCCCTCGCCGTACGCCCTGATCTCGGCGAGCAGCCCGGCCAGCAGCTCCACCGCGTGGGTGGAGGCCCGGCCGTGCCCCCGGTCGCGCAGCAGCCGGTGCGCCTCCTCGATCACGATGACGTGGCGCAGCCCGGCGGAGCGCTCCTTCCTGGCGCGCATGCGCAGGTGCTCGACGATCCGGATGATCAGCGTGCCCATGAGGAACGCCTTGTCCTCGTCGTTGGCCACGTCCTCGATGGCCAGCACCACGTCGCGCTCCAGCAGGCCGCCGATGTCGGCGGGGTGGCCGCCCTCGAAGAAGCGGCCCGCCGAGCCGACGCGCAGCGAGCGCAGCCGCAGCGAGATGAAGCCCTCGACGTCCGCCTGGACCTCGCGGCCGTAGCCGATCTCCTGGATGACGTCCATGGCGTGCTGCTGGAGCTGTTCGAGGGTGGGGATGCTGGGCGGGACGTTCGAGCCGGGCACGGCGCCGCCGGTGACCACGTCCCAGCCGGTGGCCTCGTAGACGCGCTGCAGGGCCAGCGACATGATCTGCGGGAACGGCTCCTCGGCGTCGAACGCGGCCATGAACAGCGCCCGCACCATGTCGATGTGGGCCTGGACGGGGTAGCCGGGCTCGGGTTCGAGGGGGTTGACGCTGAACGGCACGCCGTCGGGCGCCGACGGGTTGATCACGGTGACGGGGTCCTCGATGCGGCCGGCCATGGCGGCGTACTCGGACTTGGCCGGCTCGATGGCCAGCCACGGGATGCGCGCCCGGCTGAGCTGCTCCAGCAGGTGGCGTACCGTCTGGGACTTGCCCGAGCCGGTCGCCCCCGTGACGAACGCGTGCCGGTTGAGCGTGGCCAGCGGCACCCGGAAGGTGCCGACGCCCCGGTCCTGCCCGTCGAGGATCTCGCCGAGCTCCAGCTCGCCCCCGTCGGCCACCTCGTCGGACTCCGCGGTCACGTCGAAGAAGCCCGAGTCGAGCACGCGCACGCCGGGCACCTCCCGCCGGGGCAGCCCGGCCAGCGCGGCCAGCGCCCCCGCGGTGGCGGCGAACGGCGCGGCGGCGCCGTCGGCCGGGTCCTGCATGGTGATGGCCAGGGCCTCCGACAGGGCGTAGACGGCGCCGTGCGAGCTGCGCAGCCGGTACGGGTGGTGGCTCATCTCGACGGACCCGACGAGCACGGGTGCGATCTGCCGCAGCTCCTCGGCCGTGGCGCCTCCGGCCAGCACACGCACGTTCCAGAGCCCCGCCTCGCGGAAGGCGTCCAGCTCCTGCATGCGGCGCTCGGCGCGCTCGGCGTCGAAGCGGGAGCGCTCGGAGGCGTCGCCGTACTGCCGCAGCACGTTGAGCTGCGTACGCAGGTGCGCCACCTCGGCGTCCAGCAGGTCCGTCGGCTCGGCGACGACGAGCCACGCGAACGGCCGCGACATGAGCGTCATCAGCGTCGACTCGAACAACGTCGGCCGCCGCAGCTCGTCCGGGTCGAACTCGCGCCCCTTGCTCCCCAGCGGCGGCGCCTGCCGGCCCGGGCACGGCGTCCACACCAGGTCGGCCAGGTCGGCCAGATACTCCTCGTCGAGCTGCACCCCCCGGGCGCCACCGGGGAACAGCAACGGCTGCGGCCCGCTCGGATGGTCGGGCATGTCGGTCGACCGGCGCGGCTGGCGCGGCGGCGACAGCGGCCCGGCGTTGGTGATGAGCTCCAGCGGCGCCCCGGAGCCGCGCGACAGCCAGCCGATGACGAACGGACGATCGCGCTGCGCCGCCGACAGCACCGCGGGAAGCACAGTGACGAAATCCCATTCCGCCGACGAGCTTCGCGAGGGTGCTGCGATCGACTGAATTCGATACCAGGGCCCGCTCAGCGAGACACTCGGCTGCATTTCAATCCCCCACAGACGGTTCTTTGTTAAATTCCGCCAACCGTCAGCTCGTCACCTTGACATTGACCATGTCATTGCCTGCCCTTGCGCCAGTCCAGGCGTGGCGGTGGTGGCCCGAGGTTCGGTGGCGGCTCCGCGTCGCCGTCGCCGTCCCTGGGATCGAGGGCCAGCACGGCCTCGCGCACGTCCTCCAGTTCGCCGAGGGTGGTCTTGGGGAAGGTGAGGATGGCCGGGTTCGCGTCGGCGAGGCGTACGCGGCGGCCCTGGGCGGTGGCGTCCGTGACGATCACGGACGTCGTGGGGAGCTGCTGGAGCTGGTGCGGCTCGACGAGGAACTCGCGCGAGCGCTGCAGCACCCGCTCCTTCTCCGAGATCTTGTCGGCGGTCCTGCCCCACTCGGTGGACTCGGTGATGTCCCCCGCCAGGTCCGCGTGGTTCTCGTCGCGATCCTCCCGCTCGTCGTCGAACTGGGCGATCGTGGAGGTGTAGCCGCCGTCGAGGCCCGGCAGCGAGTCGCTGATCGTCTCGGTGAGCTGGGCCAGCTCCAGGCGGTGCTCGGTGCCGACGTGCTCGCTGGCGACGCGGGCGTCCTCGGCGTTGCCGAGGCGCATGAACGCGACCGCGGCGTGCCCTCTGCCGAGCCGCTCGCGCACGGTCGGCGTCAAAGACCGATAAGTCAGCACAAGGCCGGTACGGGAGGTCTCGCAGGCGTCCATCAGCCGGTCGAGCACGTCGCCCCTGAGCTTGTCCGCCCCGGCCACGATGATCGTGTGGTACCAGGGCCGGTCGGAGGCGGCGGACTGGCGCAGGATGTGGGTCAGGGCGGTGGCCACGTACGTGCCGAGCACCCGGTTGCCGAACACGCCCGCCTGCCGGTCCATGCTCACCACCCGGAGCCGGGCCGGCGGCAGGCGTACGGCCTCGGTGCCGAGCGTCTCCAGCTTGCGCAGCTGCGACTCCAGCGCCCAGGCCCGCTCGATCACCACGCGGTCGCTGACCCCCCGCCCGAACAGCGTGCCGATGCGCTCCAGCTGGGTCGCGGTGATCAGCCCGAACCTCAGGTCGTCGCGCGGGTCGCCCACCTGCGCCAGCGCCCGCAGCGCCGCGGTGACCTGGCTGATCGTGGCGTTCTCCCCGAGCACCTCCAGCACCCGCTCCAGGATCGCGTTGTCGAAGCTGAGGTCGCGGGTGGTGCGGTGCTCCTCGCTCACGCTCACCACGTGCGCCAGCACGTCCGCGAACGCCTCGGGCTTCAGCGTGGCGCCCAGGTCGAGCTTGGGCAGGTCGACGGGCAGCACCCAGACCAGCGGGTCGTCGCCGCCCTTGCGGGCCAGCTCGATGAGGTCCTTGGCGATCGCGCCCTCGGACAGGTCCAGCACGGTCAGGTGGCCACCGCTGTAGAGCCGCGTCGCCCCGAGCAGCGTGACCAGTGCGGACCATCCGGGTAAGGTGCCGCCCGCCACGTCGATGCGGTCGATCTCGTCGGGCACCGCGACGGCGTACCAGGTGAGCTGCCGGTCGTGCCGCTCCTTCGACTCCTGCCACTCCCGGTAGCGCTGGGCGTGCTCCTCCTGGGCCCGGAACAGCTCCTTGTCACGTTCCTGGCGCTGCCGCTCATTCCTGGCCTGCTGCTCCAGCACCCGGTATTTGACCGCCCGGTCCCCCTGCAGCAGCGCGTAGCTGCAGATGCCCGCCACGCCGCCGGCGGCCACGAGCCCGACCAGCGCGAAGGACCAGGCGAGGTAGCCGGACAGGGCGGCCGCGAGGATCAGGACGGTCAGGACCAGCATGAACAGGCGGACGAGCCGCACCGGCCGGTTGAGCATGTCCTCCTGGAGCCGCTCGCGGCGCAACATCTCCAGCTGCGCGGGGTCCTGCTCGGCCGCCGCGGACGGCTCCTCGGCGGGAGAGGGGCGTCTGGGCGGGGGACCGGGGTCGGGATGCAGCAGGATGTACTGCCAGCCCAGGTAGATGCGGTCCGCCTGGAGCTGGGCATGCTCGGGATGCACGTCCGTCACGTGACCCTCCGGCCGCCGATATGTCATTAGGAGTAGGGGTCAGCCCTTTCCGCTCCGTGACAGCGTATGAGCTACAAGCCCGGTAGCGGCAGGGTTTCTCGGCAATTCGACCAGTCCGATGGGAGCATTGCGGCAGATGGGACAAGCGAGACCTATTACCATCCTTACCCATGACGGAACCCTCCGGCGGGAGCACTGACAAGCCCAGACGCCCGGTAGTGGTGCCCGCCGTGGCATTGGTGGCGGTCACAGCCATCGGTATCACCGCCCTGCTGGGCGGTCTGGAGGAGCGGCCCGACCCGGCGCCGCCGCAACTGAAGCCCGGGCAGGTCCTGGACCAGGGGCAGTTCGACACGCAGGTCATCGAGTCGAAGATCACGTTACAGCCTGCCGAGAACGAGTTCGCCGAGGACAAGCGCTACCTCGACGTGGTGTTCAAAGTGACGAACAAGACCGACGAAACCATCCACGTGGGCGGCCTGCCCAGGGACAAGAGCGGCGGCTTCAGCTTCGGCAGCACGCTGCTGAGGATGAACCCGGAGATCAAGTCGAAGTGGGGGGGCCAGCTCTTCGTGCTCTCCAAGGGCGTCGAGTCCTCCCAGCTGCACCCGGGGATCGCGGCCACCGTGGTGGCGCGCTACGAGCTGCCGGGCACGACACCGCCGCCCAAGCAGGTCAGCTATGACATCGGCAAGTTCGAGCTGCTGCGCAACGGCCTCACCGACACGTCCGCGTGGTTCCTGGAGAGCGAGCCCACCGACGTGCTCGAGGACAAGGAAGGGGACAAGGTGGTCGCCAAGATCACCCTGCCGGTCCGGACGCAGGGGGCGTGATGACCGCTACCGAGCAACGCTCCGTCGCGCCACGCGGCGCCCGGTCCCGCAGGCAGGCGACCCGCGGCGGGGGCGGGGCGAGGGCGCTGCACGTCATCGCGGGACTGGTGCTGGCCGCCGGAGCCGTCGCCGTCCAGTCGATCTATCTCTCCGGTGACGATCGGGGCATGCCGCTCACGTACACCGGGGCCAAGGGGGAGAACGTCGACGCGGGCCGCTTCTCCGTACGGGTCCAGAACGTCTCCACGGCGAAGACGATCAAGGCGGGCGACGACACCATACCGACGGAGCAGCTCTTCCTGGTGGTCGAGGCCGCGGCCACGGTGCCGAAGAAGCCGCTGCACCTGGGCAAGCCGACCCTGCTGACCGCCGACGGCAAGAAGTTCACCGCGACCGACAAGGTCGACAGCGAGAAGACGCTCGCGTATCCGTGGATCCAGCCGGGGTGGTGGACCACCGGCAGGTTCGTGTTCGAGGTGCCGGCCTCGGCGCTGCCGGGCGCGCAGGCCGTGTTCGAGCTGCCGGTCGCCGCCCTCTACAGCGAGCCGTTGCCGCCGGAGGCGCAGATCGACCTCGGCATCGACGAGGCCGCCGCCAAGCAACTCACCTCCTCGCCCGCGGAGGTCTTCGACATGGACGAGAAGAAGAAGTAAGGCCATGA
>NZ_JBQQCB010000087.1:0-46466 GCF_052246675.1 Nonomuraea sp. KM90
AACCAGACACCGCCCCCCGCCACCGCCGACGTCGTCCCGCTCCCGGCCCAGATCACACCGCTGCCCTGACCCGCCGCCGCCGGATCGTGCTCGACCTCCACACCCAACACCACAGCCCGGCCATCCGGATCCGTCACATAACCGGAGAACGACGGTGTCACATTTGAATAAACCCATTCGCCGTCACCGAGCCCGCCGGTCGAGTTCAGTGACGACACCGTGGGTTTGCTCGTGTCGACCCGTGCCTGCTGCCAGGCCGACCAGGGTCCCGTCACCCCGCCCGTCGTGGCTCCCCGCACCCGCCACCGGATCAACCAACCGTCTCGCAACCTCCCCGCCGGCACCGCACCACTGCTCAACCAGACACCGCCCCCCGCCACCGCCGACGTCGTCCCGTTCGCCTCCCAGATCACGCCACTGCCCTGAGCCGGCACCGCCGGATCGTGCTCGACCTCCACACCCAACACCACAGCGCGGCCGTCCGGATCCGTTACGTAACCAGAGAACGACGGCATCAGATTCGAATACGTCCACAACGACTCACCCTGGGTCCCCGTGGAGTTCAACGACGACACCGTCGGCTTGCTGGTGACGATCTTCCCGGCCTGCCAGGCCGACCATGGCCCCGCCACCCCGCCGGTCGCGACGCCGCGCACCCGCCACCGGATCGACCAGTCGTCCCGCAGCCTCCCGGAAGGCATCGCACCGCTGCCCAACCACACGCCGTTCCCGGCCGCCGCCGATGTCGTCCCGCTCCCGGCCCAGATCACACCGCTGCCCTGAGCCGGCACCGCCGGATCGTGCTCGACCTCCACACCCAACACCACAGCCCGGCCATCCGAATCCGTCACATAACCAGAGAACGACGGTGTCACATTGGAAAAGATCCACTGCCCGTGCGTCAGGGTTCCTGTCGAGTTCCACGAGGTCACCGCTGGCTTGCTCGTATCGATCTTTCCGGCCTGCCAGGGCGACCAAGGACCGGCCACCCCGCCCGTGGCGACGCCCCGCACGCGCCACCGGATCAACCAGCCATCCTGCAGCTTGCCCGCCGGCACCGCACCGCTGTGGACCCAGACACCAGTCCCGGCCGCCGCGGATGTCGTCCCGTTCCAAGCCCAGATCACACCACTGCCCTGAGCTGGCACCGACGGATCGTGCTCGATCTCAACGCCCAGCACCATGGACCGGCCGTCTGCGTCCACCACGTACCCGGAGAACGACGGTGTCGTGCTGGAATATGTCCAGAATGACTGGCTCCGGGTGCCGGTGGAATTCCACGAACTCACCGTGGGTTCGGCCGCGCTCGCGGTTCGGTTTTCTTTTCCTGCGGCAAATCGGAATTTGCGTACCGCAGCCCGTCCGATGGCTGGCGGCTGAATCGCCCGGCCGCCTCCGGATCCCGCGGTCTCCGTTTCCCCCGGCTCATCGGAGGGCAGCGAAGGCGGATTCTTGAGCCCATCCTCCGCCGGCTCCTCCGAAACTTCATGCGCCTTCTCCAAAGGCAGGGCGTCCTTTGGGCGCCCGCCGTCGCCCCCGTCGGGGAAACTCGCCTTCAAACCGGTCTGGGTCGCCTCGGTTCCTACGAGGTGGGGCAGGTTCCGGGCGGTTCCCGACTGCTGGACGGGAATGCTGCCAGAGTTGCCCGCAGGCGACGATGCGGGAATGTCGAGAAGCGTGGGGACCGGGTCCGCCAACACGGGCATGGTCACCATCTGAAGGAGGCTCGGAATGAGCACCGAAACCATCAGGACCATCATCCGGACACGCCAGCGGCCGCATGTGGTCGGCGTGGAAACGCTTCTCGGGGAAATGGAATCGACCCGGAATCGGGCACGCGAAAGTTCCATGCGTCACCACTCCAGACAGCCGGGCCGCGCGCCGGCAAATGGGAAGCGGCTTCTCCGGTAGACCGCTCCATAAGATCGAGATAAAGGAGATCAAAACATGTATAGCCGAGAGATCAACGGCGGCCTAGATCTTGCGACGGTCGACGCTCCGCACGGTGGGTGACTTCCCGGATCTGCGCCGACGTCGCCGCAGCTTACGGAGCGTTACATTCTTGACAGTGTGACAAAGGTCACTTTGGTAACGCGCTGTGCCAGATGACCTGCGGATAAGCGGACGCTGGGGTCGGTGACCGCAAGGCGGCCCGATTTGGCCAAGATTAGCTCGGCGGTCAGCAGCAAGGTGGGCCTCACCCTTCGCGACGCCAACGACCGTGCCGTCACGACGTGGGGCTACCGCAGCACGACCACCTTTGCACGGCTGTTCAAGGTGTCGAAACCCTTCAGGCAGATGCTCGGCGGCAGCTCGACCCCAAGTGCGGCGGGATGACCATTCACTGGGGGATTTGCACCGACCTGACCCGCAGGCCCGTCGTTGTGCAGGCGATCTGGCGGCGGGGCGAGGGGTACCCGATGACAGCGGTGGCAGTGCCCACCCTGTTTAGCTGCAACACGGGCGCGTCCATCAAGGCTTCGGCCGCGGCGGGACGGCCCGGGACCCGTACGGGGACGACGTCATCGACTTCTTCATGTCCTAACAACTGCGATCGGCGATCGCGGGCCCTCAGGATCGGTCCAGGTCCGAGCGGGTCAGGAGCGCGAGGAGGCTGATCCCCTCCTTGGCCAGGGCCTGCGCGCCGCCCTCCTGCCGATCGATGACGCACAGGGCGTGGTCGATCCGGGCTCCCAGCTCGCGCAGCTGACCTGTGGAGATCGCGATCTGGCCGCCCGAGGTCACCACGTCCTCGACGACCAGGACTCGCCGCCCCTTGACCTCGGCGCCCTCGGCCAGCCGGGCGGTGCCGTAGGGCTTCGCCGTCTTGCGGACGAACGCGCACGGCAGCCCGGTGCGCCGGCCCAGCGCCGTGACCACCGCGATGCCGCCCATCTCCAGGCCGGCCAGCACCTCGGTCTCCGGAGGGACCAGCGGCGCCATCGAAGAGGCCAGCTCGTCCAGGAGTACGGGGTCCGCCTCGAACTGGTATTTGTCGAAGTATTCCGTGGCCACGCGCCCCGAGCGCAGGACGAACCGGCCGGTCAGCCTGCAACCGGCGCCGACCCGGCGAGCGAGATCCGCTTCGCTCATCGTGCCGTGGTGTCGCTGGTGATGCGGGTGCCGACGTCCTCGCCCTCGCAGATCGCCCGCATGACACCCCTGGCCGCCACGTCGAAGACGTGCATGAGGAGGCCCTGCTCGTCGGCGAGCACGAAGGCGCTCTGGTCCATGACCCGGACGCCGGCCGCGAGGGCCTCCCGGTAGGTCAAGTTCGTGTAGCGCTTCGCGTGCGGGTTGGCGTTGGGGTCGCTGTCGTACACGCCGTCCACCCCGCGCTTGGCCACCAGGAGGGCGTCGGCCTCGAGCTCCAGGGCCCGTTGGACGGCCGGGTAGTCGGTGGTCACGTACGGCTGGCCGATGCCGCCGGCGAGGAGCACGATCAGGCCGCGGCGCAGGTGCCGGTCGGCGCGGAGCCGGATGAAGGGCTCGGCCACGCTCTCCATGGGCATCGCGGTCATGACCCGTACGTCCGTGTCCGAGCGGCCGGTCAGCACGCCGCGGAGCATGAGCGCGTTCATGACCGTGCCGAGCATGCCGATGTTGTCGGCTTCCGCCCTGCCGATGCCCCAGCCCTGCGCCATCCTCCCGCGGAAGTAGTTGCCGCCCCCGATCACCACGGCGATCTCGACGTCGAGCTGGTGCACCGAGAGGATCTCGTTCGCCAGCTGGGTCAGGCTCTCCGGGTCCGTGCCCCACCCGGCCTCGCCCGCCAGCGCCTCGCCGCTGAGCTTGACCACGACACGTGAGTAGCGACGCATGCCCCGTTCCCTTCGCGGCCGCGCGCTCGGCGACCCGGTCAAGGATACTCAGCGAGGCGGGGAGGAGCGGGGTGCCGGATTTGCTCTGTCTCGGCGGGGGTGGGCGTTCGTCGAGTTGGAGGGTGGTGGAGTGCGGCATTTCCGCGCGCTCGACCGGGGCGCACCGCTCATCGCCGCGCTGCGGGAGACGGGTGTCACCATCTCGTCTCACGAATTCCGCTGATATCTATACAAAGCGGACAGCTAGCCATAATATGGTCACGCCTCAGTCGGGGGCTGAGGCCCAAACGTTCACCGTCCCACGTCGGGACGGCGCAGGATGCGAACCTGGTCGGGGGCCAGGGACGCGTCCGCGGCCAGGGAGAGCCGGGCGGCGACCCGCCGGGCGGAGAGCCCCGTGAGGCGCCACGACCCTGCGCCCGCGCTCTGAAATCTACCGTGCTGGACCCGGCATCTGCTTACGTGTTATTTGTTTACGGTACCGTTCCGTAAACAAATCGGAGGTCTCCATGGACACCGAGGTCCTGATCGTCGGTGCCGGGCCGGTGGGGCTGGCACTGGCGTGCGCGTTGCTGCAGCACGGCGTCTCGGTACGGGTGGTGGACCAGGCTCAGGGACCGGCCACCACGTCGAGGGCCAACTTCGTGCACGCGCGCGGCTCGGAGGTGCTGGACCGGCTGGACGCGCTCGGCGGCCTGCCCGAGGAGTCGGTGCGGGCGATGACGATCACCACGTACGCCGGGGACCGGCCGATGATGCGCGTCCGGTTCGGCGACCCCGGCCTGCGGACCGCCGCTCCCCCGATGGTGATCTCCCAGGCCCGGGTCGAGGCGCGCCTGCGCGACCGGCTGGCCGAGCTGGGCGGGCGGCCGGAGTGGAACGCCGGGCTGGTGGCGGCCGACCAGGACGGCTCGGGGGTCACGGCCGTGCTGGGCGACGGGCGTACCGTGCGGGCGGGCTGGCTGGTCGGCTGCGACGGCACCGGCAGCACCGTGCGCAAGCTCGCCGGCATCGGCTTTCCCGGGGTCAAGGTCAGCGAGCGCTTCCTGCTCGTCGACGCCCGCCTCGACACGACGCTCGACCGCTCCGGGACGAGCGGCTGGGTGCACCCCGACGGCATGATCGGCCTGATGCCCATGCCCGGCGACCAGTGGCGGCTGCTGGCCTACGACGCGACGTTCCGCGACGAAAAGCCGGGCGAGGAGCAGATCGTCGAGCGCATGCGGCGCATCCTGCCCGAGCGGACCGGCCTGCCCGGCATCCGGCTGCTGGATGCCACGTGGGGGTCGCTGTTCAGCGTGCACCGCCGCCTGGCCGACACCTACCGGCGCGGCCGCATCCTGCTGGCCGGGGACTCCGCGCACGTGCACGCGCCGTTCGGCGGGCAGGGCATGCTCACCGGGCTCGGCGACGCCGAGAACCTCGCCTGGAAGCTGGCCCTGGTCGTCGGGGGCGGGGCGGGCGAGCGGCTGCTGGACACGTACGAGGCCGAGCGCCGCCCCCTGGCCACCCAGGTCCTGCGGGGCAGCACCGCCGTCACCAAGCTCAACATCGCCGCGAGCCCGGCCGGCCGGTTCCTGCGTGACCGGATCATGGTGCCGGTGTTCGGCCTGTCCTGGCTCCAGCGCTGGGCCACGTACACCACCTCCCAGCTGTGGGTCAGCTACCGGCGCGGCCCGCTGGGCGGACGCGGCGGCCGGCCGCGGCCCGGCGACCGGATCCCGGACGTGGCCTGCGAGCGCCCCGACGGCACCCCGACCCGGCTGCACGCCGAGCTGCGCGGCCACTGGGCCGTCCTCGGCGGCCACGACCTGTTCGAGACGGCCCGCCGGCGGCTGGGCGAGCGGGTCGTCCACCTCCGCCCGGCGAGCCCGCTCCCCGATATGCTCGTACGCCCGGACGCCCATCTGGCCTGCAAGGGCGGCCCCGCCGAGATCACCCGATGGCTGGACGGAGCACTCGCTTGACCGCTGCCCGAGGGCGCGGACGCCCCCGCGACCCCGAGACCGACGCCGCGATCCTGCGCGCCGCGCTCGAGCTGTTCGTCGAACGCGGGGTCGAGGGCACCAGCATGGAACAGATCGCCAAGCGGGCAGGGGTGGGCAAGCTCACCGTCTACCGCCGCTGGAGCACCAAGGAGGATCTGATCGCCCAGGCCGTCGAGCAGGCGGTCAGCGCCGACCTGACCCCCTCGCCCGCCGACGTCGAGGCCCTGACGCCCCAGGAGATCATCGAACGCCTCCTCCCCGCGGCGGCGGAGATGGCCGCCACTCCGGCGTTCCGCGCCATGGCCGCCCGGATGATGGGCTCGGCCGTCAGCCACCCGCAGCTGATGGCCGTCTACTGGAAGCACCACATACTGCCGCGCCGCGAGCTGGCGGTCGCCATGTTGCGGCGCGCCCAGAAGGACGGCACCGTGGCGGCCGACGCGGACCTGGACGTGCTCATCGACATGATGTCCGGGGCGGTGACCTGGCGCGTGCTCCAGCCCGACCCGCCGGACGCCGCCGAGATGCTCGACTACCTCAAGGCCGTCTACCGCCAGGTCGGGCTGTACCGGCCGGGGCCCTGACCACCAGGTCTCCTGCGCGCTCACTCCGGCCAGGGCCAGTCGAGGATGGTGTCGGCGAAGTTACCACGCCGGCGTACGCCAACCCCAACGGTCACCCGGTTTCTCGCCGCGAGCACGGCCCGTGGGCGGCGGGCCGGCCCGGGCTGGACGGCGGCTTCGCGGGTGGTCAGGGTCACTTCGCGCGCGGGCGTACCACGGCGATCGGGCAGGTCAGGTGGTGCAGGACCGCGTGGCTGACCGAGCCGAGCACCGCGGAGGCGAAGCCGCCCAGGCCGCGCGAGCCCACGACCACCAGGTCGGCCGTGCCGCCCGCCTGGATCAGCGCGTTCACCGGGTGGCCGGTCACCTGGTCGTCGGTGATGGTGACGTCGGGGTTCTTCTCGCGCCACGGCACCACGCGCTCGGCCGCCGCGCGGGTCTCCTCCTCGAAGAGGTCCGACAGCATGGTGCTGTAGGCCATCGCGTACGGGGAGAAGGCCGGCATCTGCCAGGCGTAGACCACGTGCAGCGGAACGCCGCGGGCGCGGGCCTGGTCGACGGCGTACAGCATGGCGGCCTCGGAGTGCTCGGACCCGTCGTACCCGACGATCACCTGTCCGTGCCGCACCACGGAAGGCCCGCGGACGATCACCACCGGCCCGGTGGCGTGCCCGGCCACGCCCAGGCCGACCGAGCCCAGGAGCATCTCGGCGAACCCGCCGAGCCCCCGGCTGCCCAGCACCACGCTGTCCGCGGTCGCCGACTCGGCGATCAGGGTGTCGACCACGTTCCCGATGAGCAGGTCGGTGCTCACCTCGACGTCGCGCGTCAGGGCACGGACCCGGTCCGCCGCCGCGCCCAGCGTCCCTTGGCAGTATTCGACCCCGTGGGAGCCGTAACGCCACTGCTCGCAGATGTGCACGATCCGTACGGCCGACCCTCTGCGCTGGGCGTCCTCCGCCGCCCACTCCACGGCCGCGGCCGCGGGTGCGGACCCGTCCACGCCGACCACGATGTGCCTGGTCATCACGCGCCTCCTCCGCTCTCACCTCCAGCCTCGCGCGGCGCGTGCCCCGGCGCGCGGGACCGAGGTCCCCGATCCGTGGGACGTTGGTCCTCACCGTAAGCGCAGGCACCCCGCAGCCGCCGCCCGTCCGTCGCGGTGGCACCGGTCGAGGCGACCCCGTCCACGGCCCGGCGTCCGGGACCAGGGAGCCATGAGGATCCGTGGCTATGACTACGTAGACAGCCGCGCGCGGCGGTTGCCAATAGGGCCTTGAACGTTCTCCGAGCTCGTCAGAGGAGCTTGGCCAGGAGCGCGCCGAGCTGGTCGCGCTCGTCGGGGGTGAGCGCGGAGAAGGTGTCGTCGAGGAAGGCGGGGATCGACGCCCGGGCGGCGGCGAGCCGGCGGCGGCCGGCGGCGGTGATGGTGACGGCGTAGGAGCGCCGGTCGTCGGGGTTGCGCTCCCTGCGCACGTGGCCGGCCCGCTCCAGGTCGTCGCAGACGCCGACCATGACGCTCCGGTCGATGCGCAGCTCCTCGCTGAGCGCCTGCTGGGAGCAGGGGCCGACGGCGTCGAGCATCTGGAGCACGAGGTGCTGCCCGACCCCCAGCCCCTCCTCGCCCGCGTGCGCGTCGGCGGCGCGCGCCACGGCGGCCGAGGCCCGGCACAGCGCGATGTCGAGGCGCTCGGCCGCGAGCTGCTGGAAATACGCCGGCCGCACCCGCCCGGCCGCCCTGCTGGTCGCCATGATCCCACCCTACCGCAGGTCCATCTACTCACAGATTGTTTGACAGCAGACGATTGGTGGCCGTACGGTCCAAATCATCTGCCAGCAAATTGTTTGTTCCCAGATGATGACATCGACCGAGGAGACCCGCCGTGACGCTGAACCTCACCCCCGACGAGTTGCTGAGCACCACCCGGGCCGTGCGCAAACGCCTCGACCTCACCCGGCCGGTGCCCAGGGAGCTGATCGAGGAGTGCGTGGACCTGGCCGTACAGGCGCCGACCGGGCGCAACCGCCAGCGCTGGCACTTCCTCGTGGTCACCGAAACCGGGCAGCGGCGGGCCGTGGCCGACCTCTTCCTGCGCGCCCTGCCCCTGGCCACCGGCCAGCCCCTGACCGAGCGTGACCACTGGCGGATGGGCTACCACCCCGGCTCCACCGGCCGGGTCTTCGACGGCCTGCGCCATCTGGCGGAGAACATCCACCGCGTGCCCGCGTTCGTCATCCCCGGCGTGGAAGGGCGCACCGACCGCGCCCCGGTGAGCGTGCAGGCCGGCGCGTGGGGATCGATCCTGCCCGCCGTGTGGAGCTTCATGCTGGCCGCCCGTGCCCGCGGGCTGGGCACCGTCTGGACGACCGCGCAGGGACCGCTCGAACGCGAGCTGGCCCAGGTGCTCGGCGTTCCGTACGACGAGGTCATGCTGGCCGCGTTCATCCCGCTGGCCTACACCGTCGGCACCGACTTCAGGCCCGCCCGCCGCATCCCGCGCGAGGAGGTCCTGCACTGGGACCGCTGGTGAGCGCCCGCCCGGCACGGACCCACGCGGGGCCCGTGCCGGGCGCTCTAGTCGACCTCCACGATGGCCTGGGCGAACTGGGCCGAGTACAGCCCGGCGTAGACGCCGCCCGCCGCCAGCAGCGACTCGTGCGTGCCCTGCTCGACGATCCGCCCGTCCTCCATGACCAGGATCAGGCTGGCGTCGCGGATCGTGGACAGGCGGTGGGCGATCACGAAGCTCGTACGCCCCTGGCGCAGCGAGCTCATGGCTCGCTGGATGAGCACCTCGGTCCGCGTGTCGACCGAGCTGGTCGCCTCGTCCAGGATCAGGATGGCCGGCTCGGACAGGAACGCCCGGGCGATCGTGATCAGCTGCTTCTCGCCCGTGCTGACCGTCGCGCCCTCCTCGTCGATCACCGTGTCGTAGCCGTCGGGCAGGGTGAGCGCGATGCGGTCCACGTGGGCGGCCCGCGCGGCGGCCTCGATGCGTTCGCGCGTGGCGCCCTCCGCCCCGTAGCCGATGTTCTCCGCGATCGTGCCGCCGAACAGCCAGGTGTCCTGCAGCACCATGCCGATGTTGGCGCGCAGCTCCTCCCTGGACATCTCGGCGATGTCGACGCCGTCGAGCGTGATGCGGCCGCCGGTCACCTCGTAGAAGCGCATGATGAGGTTGACCAGCGTCGTCTTGCCCGCCCCGGTGGGGCCGACGATGGCCACCGTCTGGCCGGGCTCCACGGTCAGCGACAGGTCCTCGATCAGCGGCCGGTCCTCCTTGTAGCGGAAGGACACGTTCTCGAACGCGACGCGGCCCCTGACCTGCGCGGGCCGCGCGGGCTCGGCGGGCTCGGCGGACTGCTCGGGCGCCTCCAGCAGCTCGAAGACCCGCTCGGCCGAGGCGATGCCCGACTGCACCAGGTTCGCCATGCCGGCCACCTGGGTCAGCGGCTGGCTGAACTGCCGCGAGTACTGGATGAATGCCTGCACGTCGCCCAGCGAGATCGAGCCCGAGGCCACCCTGAGCCCGCCCACCACGGCGACCAGCACGTAGTTGAGGTTGCCGATGAACATCATCGCCGGCTGGATGAGGCCGGAGATGAACTGGGCGCGGAAGCTGGAGGTGAACAGGGCCTGGTTGTGCTCGGTGAAGGTCTCGGCGGCCTCCTTCTGCCGGCCGAACACCTTGACCAGCGTGTGCCCGCCGTACATCTCCTCGATGTGGCCGTTGAGCTTGCCGGTCGACGACCACTGCTTGATGAACTGAGGCTGCGACCGCTTGCCGACGACGGCGGTGACGTAGACCGACACCGGCACCGTGACCAGCGCGATGAGCGCCAGGATCGGCGAGATCCAGAACATCATCGCCAGCACGCCCACCACGGTCAGGGCCGACGAGATGAGCTGGCTCATCGTCTGCTGCAACGTCTGGGCGATGTTGTCGGTGTCGTTGGTGGCGCGGCTGAGGATCTCGCCGCGCGGCTGGTCGTCGAAGTAGCTCAGCGGCAGCCGCCCCAGCTTGGCCTCGATCCGCTCGCGCAGCCGGGACGCGGCCCGCTGCACGACGGTCGTGGTCAGCCGGAACTGCACGATCCCGAGCAGCGCCGCCACCACGTAGATCGCCAGCACCCAGGCGAGCACCACGGCCAGCGCGGTGAAGTCGATGCCCTGCCCGGGCACGACGTGCATCGACGAGACCATGTCGGCGAAGGTGTCCTGGCCCCGGGCGCGCAGCCCCGCCACGGCCTCCTCCTTGGTGGCCCCCGCGGGCAGCTGGGCCCCGATGATGCCGGAGAAGATCAGGTCGGTGGCGTGGCCGAGGATCTTGGGGCCGATCACGGTCAGCGCGACGCTGAGCGTGCCGAGGGCGAGGACGACGATCAGCAGCGTGCGCTCGGGGCGCAGCAGCCGCAGCACGCGGCGGAGGGTGCCGCCGAAGTCGAGGGCCTTCTCGGCGGGCCCGGACATCATCCTGCCGGGGCCGAAGGCGGGCTGGGGGCGGCGCGCGGGCGCCTCGGTCGTCACGCCGCCTCCTGCTCGGTGAGCTGGGACAAGACGATCTCCCGGTAGGTCGGGCAGGTGGTCATGAGTTCCGCGTGGTCGCCGCTGCCGACCACGCGGCCGTCCTCGAGGACGAGGATGCGGTCGGCGTCGCGGATGGTGTTCACCCGCTGGGCGACGATGATCATCGTGGCGTCGGCGATCTCCTCGGCCAGCGCGGCGCGCAGCCGGGCGTCGGTGGCGTAGTCGAGGGCGGAGAACGAGTCGTCGAACAGGTAGATCTCCGGCCGGTGCACCAGGGTCCTGGCGATGGCCAGGCGCTGTCGCTGGCCGCCGGAGACGTTGGTGCCGCCCTGGGAGATCGGCTCGTCCAGGCCGCCGGGCATCGCCTCGACGAACTCGCGGGCCTGGGCCACCTCCAGGGCGCGCCACAGCTCCTCGTCGGTCGCGTCCGGCCGGCCGTACCTCAGGTTGGAGGCGACGGTGCCGGAGAAGAGGTAGGGCGACTGCGGGACCAGGCCGACGGTGCGGGCGAGCATGGTGGGGTCGAGGTCGCGTACGTCGACGCCGTCGACCAGCACCTCGCCGGCGCTCGCGTCGAACAGCCGCGGGACGAGGTTGAGCAGCGTGGTCTTGCCGCTGCCCGTGCTGCCGATGATCGCGGTCGTCCGGCCCGGCCGCGCCGTGAAGGTCACCTCGCTCAGCACCGGTTCCTCGGCGCCCGGGTAGCGGAAGCCCACCGACCGCAGCTCCAGCTCGCCGATCCGCCGTTCCGGGATGACCGGGGTGGCCGGCGGGTGGACGGTCGGCTCGGTGCCGAGCACCTCCTCGATGCGCTCGGCGCAGACCTCGGCCCGCGGGATCATCATGAACATGAACATCGCCATCATCACCGACATGAGGATCTGCATCAGGTAGGAGATCACCGCGGTCAGCGCGCCCACCTGCATGGTCCCGTCGGCGATGCGGTCGCCGCCGAACCACACCACGGCGACGCTGGACACGTTCACCACGAGCATGACCGAGGGGAACATCAACGCCATCAGCCGCCCGACCCGCAGCGACACGTCGGTCAGCCGCTCGTTGGCCACGCCGAAGCGCTCGCGCTCGTGCCTGTCACGGACGAAGGCCCTGATGACCCGGATGCCGGTGATCTGCTCGCGCAGCACCTGGTTGATCCGGTCGATGCGCTCCTGCATGGTGCGGAAGAGCGGGCGCATCCGCCAGATGATCAGGCCCACGATGGCGATCATCACGGGCAGCACCACGAGCAGCAGCGACGACAGCGCCGCGTCCTGGCGCAGCGCCAGCACGATGCCGCCGACGCACATGATCGGCGCGGTCACCATCATCGTGAACGTCAGCAGCACGAGCAGCTGGACCTGCTGCACGTCGTTGGTGGTCCGGGTGATCAGGGACGGCGAGCCGAACCTGTTGACCTCCTGGGCGGAGAAGTCCTGCACCCGGTCGAAGATCGCGGCCCGCAGGTCCCGGCCCAGGGACATCGAGATCAGGGCGCCGTAGTAGACGGCCACGACCGAGCAGACGATCTGCACGAGCGTCACCCCGAGCATCACCAGCCCGATGCGCAGGATGTAACCGGTGTCGCCTTTGACGACACCGTCGTCGATGATGTCGGCGTTGAGGGTGGGGAGATAGAGCGTGGCCAGCGTCTGGACGAACTGGAAGAGGACGACGAGCGTGATCTCTTTCCCGTACGGCCTGAGCTGGACCCGCAGGAGGCGGAGCAGCATCACGAGGGGCTTTCTGTCGAAGGATCGGGAACGGGCCGCACGAGCAGCCCGTCGAGCAGCACGGAGACGATCTCCTCGTCGTCCATGTCTCCGAACTCGCCGGCCTGGCCGAAGGCACGGTGCACGCTCACCGCGACCAGCATGAGCAGCAGCTGCGCCGTGGCCTCGGGAGAGCGGCGCAGCCGGTCGCGGTCGGGCTCGACCAGGGCGGCGAGCGCGGCGTGTATGCGGCGCCGGCTCTCCACCATCCGCTCGCCGAACTCGGCGTCGTCGGCCAGCAGTTCCCTGGGCGCGGCGATGAGGTTGGCGTTGGCGGCCATCCCCTTGCGCAGCATCGAGACCGCCTCGCGCAGCCGCGCGCGCAGCTCCAGGTGGGCGCCGATGGCGGCCAGCGCGTCCACCACCGGCTGCGGGTCGAAGGCGCTCATCAGCGCCGCCCGCAGCAGTGAGGCCTTGTCGGGGAACACGCCGAAGATCGTGCCCTCGGCCACGCCGGCGGCCTCGGCGATCTGGCGGGTGCTCAGCGCGGTGCCGTGTTCGCGCAGCAGGGGGAGCGTGGCGGCGATGAGCGCGGCACGACGGTCTTCCGGCGCCATGGCAGGCACCCTTCGCCTTCTGTTCATGACGAACAGCGTAATGAGCGAGTACTCACTCGTTCAACCGGATTATCCCCATGGCCGGGTGAAAGGCGCTTACTCCAGGTCTGTCACGTGGCCATCCGCGCAGCTCAGCAGCCCTGCCGGAGCGGGGAGCACTTTCTCCAGAAAATCCCGGGTCGACGTGGCGTAGGCCGCGCAGAGCAGCCTGCCCAGCCGGGTCGCCCGGCCGTCGCCGAGGCGGTGGGTCGGGATGCCCATCGCGTTGACGCTGCGTTCCAGGGCCACGCTGGACACCGCGACGACGGTGTGACCGTGCCGGTCGACCCGGCGGAACGCCTCCCGCAGCAGCGTCCGGGCCAGCGGGCCCAACCCCGCCGTCGCGGAACGCGACCAGGCGCGGCCGGTGGCCAGGCGGCTGAGCTCCCAGACGGCCGGATCGCGGGGAGCCGGGCCGCCGCGCAGCGTCTCGGTGAAGACGTCGCGGATCATGTAGGGCCCGTCGGTGGGCAGCAGCCGGCAGCATCCGGTGACCTCCCTGCAGCCCTCCAGGTAGCTGATCACGTACACCGGATCGCAGTCGTCGTAGGAATCGCGTTCGCGGCCGTGCATGCTGCCGACGTCCCAGCGGAGGCGTTCGTAGAACACCTCGTGGCGCAGCCTGAACATGCCGTCGAGCAGCCAGGCGGGCAGTTCCCCCGCCCGGCCGACCGTGATCTGTTGCGCGCATCCGTCCCCCGTGCCCACGAGCACCCTCCGCTCCGACGATCGTTTCCCCCTCCCTTGTTCGCGGCGGCGGCGTTCCCGGATGGCGTGGGCCGGTTGACCATGCCCGGCGGAGGCCGTAGAGAGGAAAGGTCTGCCGTTCCACGCACGCTCCAAGATCCACGTCCCACGACACGACAGGAGAGCTCGATGCGCGGTTTAACGGGTAAGCGAATCGTCGTCTGCGGAGGCGCCTCCGGCATCGGCGCGGCCACCGCCGCGCGGCTGGGCGAAGAGGGCGCCAAGGTGGTCGTGGGCGACATCAACTCGGCCGGCGCCGAGGCGACCGTCAAACTGATCACCGAGGCCGGCGGCACCGCCGTGGCCGTCCCCTTCGACCTGGCCGACGAGCCGTCCGTACGTGCCCTGTTCGACCGGGCGGTGGCCGCCTACGGCGGCGTCGACGGCCTGTTCAACGTGGGCGCGGAAGTGTCGGTGGAGACCCTCGACCGCGACGGCGACGTGGCCGCGATGGACCCCGCCATCTGGCGGCGCACGTTCGAGGTGAACCTGATCGGCTACGCCCTCACCTGCCGTACGGTCATCCCGCTGCTGCTGGAGCAGGGCGGCGGCGCCATCGTGAACACCTCCTCCGGAGCGGCGAACACGCCCGAGCCGGTACGCGCCGCGTACGCCGCCTCCAAGGCGGGCGTCAACACCCTCACCCGGCACATCGCCACCCGCTGGGGCAAGGAAGGCATCCGGTGCAACGGCGTGGCACCCGGCCTGGTGCTCAGCCAGACCGCGCTGTCCAGGCTGGATGACGAGTTCAAGGCCATGGCGTTGCGGATCACCCGCAGCCCGCGGCTGGGCGAGCCCTCCGACCTGGCGGCGGCGGTGGCGTTCCTGCTGTCGGACGACGCCGAGTGGGTCAACGGCCAGACGTGGGCGATCGACGGCGGCGCCACGCTGCGCGACTGAGGGTCCAGGGCGGGCTCACGCGGGCGGGCCGAGGTCGATGCCCGCCAGCTCGGCGCGCGAGGAGACGCCCAGCTTGGGATACGCCTTGTAGAGATGGAAGCCCACGGTCCTGGGGCTGAGGAAGAGCTGGGCGCCGATCTGCCGGTTCGTGGCCCCCGCCGCGGCCAGCCGGACGACCTGGAGCTCCTGAGGGGTCAGCGTGCCGAGCGCCGCGCTCCCGGCGGCCCGCTTCGGCTCGGCCGCGTGCACGCCCGCCGCGGCCAGCTCGGTGCGGGCCCGCTCGGCCCAGGGTGCGGCGCCCAGCGCGGTGAAGCCCTCCAGCGCGGCGCGCAGCTGCGTACCGGCGTCGGCGCGGCGGCGGGCGCGGCGCAGCCACTCGCCGTAGAGGAGCCGGGTCCTCGCCTGCTCGAACGGCCGCCCGCCCCGGGCGTGCAGCGCGAGCGCCGCGTCGTAGTGCGCCTCGCTCTCGCCGCGTGCGGCGAGCAGGGCCCGGCAGCGGTACGCGACCGCCGCCGCCCACGGCTGGCCGCTGGCCCCGGCCCAGGCGTCGAACCGGGCGAACGCCTCGGCCGCCCGGTCCGGCCGGTTCAGCCGGGCGCAGGCCTCGACGTGGTCGGCGATGGCGAACGTGACGATCACGGTGTGGCCGAGCGGGCCGTCCAGAATTCGCGCCATCCGCTCGGCCGCGGCCTCGTAGCGGGCTCGTACCAGGTCGAGCAGGGTCAGCGCGCAGCCGCCCCAGCCGGAGCCGTTGCGCTCCTGAGCGGTGCCCTCCGCCTGGGCGGCGAGCCGCCGGCACTCCTCGTCCTCGCCCCGTACGGCGGCCAGGCGGGCCAGGATGCCGTGCAGGTGCCGCAGCCGCCCCGCCTGCCCGGTGTCGTGCGCGATCCGCCAGGCCTCGGCTCCCGACTCGGCGGCTTCGGCGTGCCTGCCGCGCAGGATCTGCGCCTGGGTGAGCAGTTGCAGGGCGTGCGGTAACGCGCCGACGAGCCCCCGGCGGCGGCAGTCGTCCACCCGGGCTTCGGCCCGCTCGCAGGCCGCGTCGTCGTCGCCGGTCATGAGAGCGCCGAACACGGCGTAGGTCCCGGCGATCCGATCGGTCACGTCCACCGCCGGGAGAGCGGCCCGCAGGAGCGGCACGCCCGCGACCGGATCCCCGGCGGCCACCCGCTCCATCCCACGCACGGCCGCGACCACCCCGGCCAACCGGCCCTCCACACCGTCCACTCGGGGCCCCGCGCCGGTCGGGTGGGACTCCTCGTTGGGCGGGCGCGACTCCGCGTCGGTCGCGAGGGGTCCCGCGTCGGTCGCAAGGGGCTTCTTGTCGGTGCCGACGGGCTCCTTGGCGGTGCCGAGCGACTCCAGGAGGTCGGCGGCGCGGCTGAGCGCGACTCGGTCTCCGGCGAACCAGGCGTCGCCGGCGGCGGTGGCGAGCAGGGAGGCCGCCTCGGCGGGCGCGATCAGCGCGACGCCCTCGGCGGCGGCGATCAGCAGGTGCGCGGCCGGTGCCGGATCGCCCTGCTCGGCCTCGACCGCCGCCCGTACGCTGGCCAGCCGGGCCAGCACCAGCGGGTCCGCGGTCAGGCGGCGGCCCCGCTCCGCGGCGGCCGCGGCGCGGGGCAGTTGCCCGGCGCCGAGCGCCGCCTGCGCCGCGGCGGCCAGCCGGCGGGCGCGCCGCTCCCGGTCGACGGTGAGCTGCGCGGCCCGCTCGTACGCGGTGGCGGCCGAGGCGTTGCTGCCCCGCTCGGCGGCCCGCGCTCCGGCCGCGGCCAGGATCGCCGAAATCTCCTCGTCGGGTTCGAGCGCGGCGGCCGACAGATGCCAGGCTCTGCGGTCGGCCTGATCGTCGCCGCCGAGGGCACCGGCCAGCGCGCGGTGGACCGCCGTACGCCGGGCGAGCGACGCCTCCTGATAGGCGGCGGCCTTGACCAGGGGGTGGCGGAAGCGCAACCGGTCGCCGGAGACCTCGATCAGGGCGGCGTGCTCGCCGGGCTCCAGGTCTTCGGGCCCGGCCCCGAGAGCCTGCGCCGCCTTCAGTACGAGCCGCAGGCTGCCCGATCCGTCGGCGGCGGCGACCAGGAGCAGCAGCCGGGTACGTTCGGGCAGGCGCCGGACCGCGGCGCGCAGCGACTGCTCCAGCCGCCCGGTCAGGGACGGCCCCGGCGGTTGCAGGGGCAGCGGCGCCAGGTGCCCGGCCCGCTGCTCCGGGGTCAGGATCCCGGAGAAGTGCAGGAGCGCCAGCGGATTGCCCTCGGCCTCCTCGATCACCCGGTCACGCGCCTCCGCGGTGAGGCCCGCCGCGTGCCCGGCCAGCAGCCGCTCGCAGTCGGGCCTGTCCAGTGCGGCCAGCCGGAGTTCGGGGAGGCCGTTCACGGCCGGTTCCGCGCCGTCGCGGCCGGCGAAGATCATGGTGATCCGCTCGGCCGCCAGCCGGCGCGCGGCGAACACGAGCGCGTCCAGCGACGCGCGGTCCAGCCACTGAACGTCGTCGAGCAGGCAGAGCAGCGGGCGTTCCTCGGCGAGGTCGGCGAGCAGCGTCAGCACCGCGAGCCCGACGAGGAACCGATCGGGAGCACCCGCCCGCGCCTCCACCGGCCCGTCTGGCGGCACCTCCGCCGGCGCGTGCGACGGCGCCTCCACCGGCTCCTCCGACCGCCCATGCGCCCGCGCGCCCGGCCGCTCCCCCGGGTGGGCCTCTGTGGGGCCCTCGCCGAACGCGCTCAGCAGCGCCGCCCGCTGGGCGGTGGGGAGGCCGGCGATCAGGTGGCGGGCGGGGCGCAGCAGCAGGTGCAGGGCGGCGAAGGGCAGCTCCGACTCGGCCTCGACACCGGTGGCCCGCAGCACGAGCGCATCGTCCGGCACCCCGCGCGCCACCTCGGCCAGCAGCGCCGACTTGCCGATCCCGGCCTCGCCGAACACCGCGACGGCGCCGCCCCGCCCGGCCTGCGACTCGGCGATCATCCCGCTGAGGAGGACGATCTCCGCATCCCGCCCGATCATGATGCCCCGACCCTACCTAACCGGCGGGCGGCCACCCCGCGCGGCTCCGGTCACCGTGACTGATCCGCCCGGGGCGCGCACCCCGTACGGTCGTGAACCACAGCCCAGCACACCACAAACCTGGAGGATCACCGTGGAGGCCATCGTCGTGGAGCCCGTGGGGACGGTCGTCGGCGGGCGTACCGAGGCGTTCGACGACGACTGGAACACCGAGCAGGCGCTGATCCGCCTCGACGGCTCCCGTTTCGGGCCGGACGCCCTGGCCGGGCTCGACACCTTCTCGCACCTGGAGGTGGTGTACCAATTCCATCTCGTGGACCCGTCCTCGGTGCACACCTCCGCCCGCCGGCCCCGGGGGAACCCGGACTGGCCGGCGGTCGGCATCTTCGCGCAGCGGGCCAAGAACCGCCCCAACCGGCTGGGCGTCTCCCGCTGCCGCCTGCTCGCCGTGGACGGCCTCGACCTCCACGTACGCGGTCTCGACGCCGTGGACGGCAGCCCGGTGCTGGACATCAAGCCCTACATGGCGGAGTTCGGCCCCCAGGGCGAGACCGTGCAACCGGCCTGGGCCACCGAACTGATGCGCGCCTACTACTGAGCACCCATGGAGGAGACGTCATGACCGAGGTGATCGTCGTCGGAGCGGGACCCACCGGGCTCCTGCTCGCGGGCGACCTGGCGGAGGCCGGGATCGCCGTCACGGTGCTGGAGCGCCGCGACGGACGGGTCTCCAACCTTTCCCGCGCGTTCGGCGTCCACGCCCGTACGCTGGAGCAGCTCGACGCGCGTGGCTTGGCCGACCCGCTCGTCCCCATGGGCGCCGCGCTCAGCAGGGTGCGGCTGTTCGAGCGGGTGGAGGTCGACCTGGGCGAGCTGCCGAGCCGCTTCCCCTACCTGCTGATCACACCCCAGTACAACGTGGAGAACCTGCTCCTGGAGCGGGCGCTGCGGGCAGGGGCCGAGATCGTGCACGACACCGAGGTGGTGGGCCTGAGCCAGGACGGCACCGGGGTCACGGTCACCACCACGGACGGCACCCGCCGCGCCGCCTACCTCGTCGGCGCCGACGGCTTCCACAGCGCGGTACGCCGGGCGCTCGGGCAGCCGTTCCCCGGCAAGTCGGTCCTGCAGTCCATCATGCTCGCCGACGTGAAGCTCGCCGAGCAGCCGGACGAGCTGCTGAGCGTCAACGGTGTCGGCGACGCCTTCGCGTTCGTCGCGCCCTTCGGGGACGGCTACCACCGGGTCTTCGCCTGGGACCGTCGCCATGTGGTGCCCGACGACGTGCCCCTCACCCTGGAGGAGGTCCGCGAGGTCACCACCCGGGCGCTGGGCACCGACTTCGGCATGTACGAGGCCCGCTGGCTGTCGCGCTTCCACAGCGACGAGCGGCAGGTTCCGGACTACCGCGTGGGCCGGGCCTTCCTGGCCGGGGACGCGGCGCACGTCCACTCCCCCGCCGGCGGCCAGGGCATGAACACCGGTTTGCAGGACGCGGCCAATCTGGGCTGGAAGCTCGCCGCCGTGCTGCGGGGCGCGCCCGAGGACCTGCTCGACACCTACCAGTCCGAGCGGCACCCGGTCGGCCGCTCGGTGCTGCGCAGCAGCGGCGCCCTCATCCGGGCCGCCATGATCGAGTCGTCCGCCGGCCGCGCGGTCCGCGGCCTCGCCGCCCGAGGCGCGCTGTCCATCCCGAAGATCCGTACGAAGGTCACCGGGCAGCTCAGCGGCATCGGCTACGCCTACCCCGCGCCCGACGGCGCGCACGAGCTGGTCGGCACCCGCGCCGCCGACGTGCCGCTCGCCGGGGGCGGCCGCCTGTACGAGGCGCTGCGGGGCCGGCGCCCGGTCCTGCTCGGCGACGCCGACGTCACCGGCTGGGCGGACCGGGTACGGGTGGCGGCACCCGCCGTGCCCGGTGGCCCGATGGTGCTCGTCCGCCCGGACGGCTACGTGGGCTGGGCGGGCACCGACCCCGCCGGCCTGCGCCAGGCCCTGACCCGGCTGACGGGCACGGCCGGATCGCGCCGGTCGGAGACGCCGTCCACGCCGTGACCCCGCACCCGGGCCAGGGCGCGGCGCGGGGATCGAGGACGGCGTGGTCCGCGCCGGCCGCCTGACCGGCGCGGCCGACCCGGAAGAGGCCCTGACCGTCATCCGTCCCCGGGTTGCTCCTGGAGGCGGCGGCCCACGCGGGTGGCGGTCTCGCGCAGCCACACGTGCGCCGCGTCATGGGTGTGCACCGGGTGCCACCACAGCGCCTCCTGGACCGGGACGGCGGGGAACGGGCAGGGCAGGACGCGTACGCGGGCGGTGCCGACGGTCAGGCGGGCCAGCCGTTCCTGGATGAGCGCGACCCGCCGCGTGCCCTGCACCAGCAGCGGCAGCAGCGCGAACGTGGGAGAGGCGACCTCCACCCGGGGGCTGACCCCGAGCATGCTGAGCTGGCGGGTGACCGGCGCGTCGTAGGGCCGCTGGTAGACCGCCCACGGCAGCCGGTTGAGGTCGTCCACCGTGAGCTCGCCCGGATGGTTCTCGTCGACCAGGCACACCCACCGGTCGCTGTAGAGCTCGACCGTCGGCAGGCCGTCGATGATGCCGTGCGGCAGCAGCAGCCCGTCCACCGTGCTCAGCACCGTGGCGGCGTTCTCCACCAGCGCCGGCCCGCTCTGCGTGAGGTGCAGGCGGACGCCGAGCGCCTCCTCGTGCAGCACGCGCGCCAGCTCGGCGCCGAAGACGGCCGCCCCGTAGTCGGAGCAGAGCAGCGTGAACTCCCTGGACTCCACGGCGGGGTCGAAGCGCGCCTGGGTGGCGAAGACCCGCTCCAGCAGGTCGCACGCGGTCGCGCTGCGGTCGCGCAGAGTCGAGCCGAGCGGGGTCAGCTCGTACACGTTGCCCGTACGGGTCAGCAGGGGGTCGCCGAAGTGGCGGCGGAGGCGGCCCAGGGCCGCGCTCATCGCGGGCTGGCTGAGGTTGAGCCGGGCGGCGGCCCTGGTGACGTTCCGCTCCTCCAGCAGGGCGCGGAGCGCGACGACCAGATTGAGATCCAGTTTGCTCACCTATCCATGGTATGGATGGGCCGCCGGTCGACCATCGACCTCCCTGCTACCTCAGCGGGGCCGGTAGGTGGCGACGAGCACGCCGGTGCCCGTCATCGTGGCGCCGGCCGGCTCGTACGCGGTCAGGACGCTGCCCGAGCCGGGGAACAGCCGGCGGCCGGACCCGAGCGTGAGCGGATGGATCAGCAGCAGGAGCTCGTCCACGAGGCCGCCCGCCATCAGCGACCTGACCAGCACCCCGCTGCCGAACACCACCAGGTTCCCGGCGACCTCCTCCTTCAGCCCGGCCACGGCCTCGGCGGCGTCACCCTTGAGGAGGGTGGAGTTCTGCCAGGGCAGCGGCTCGGCCAGCGTCGTGGAGGCGACGTACTTCGTCACCCGATTGAGCGCGTCGGTGAACGGGTTCGGCGCCTGGCGGGGCCAGTAGGAGGCGAACTGCTCGTACGTCGTGCGCCCCGCCAGCAGCGACCACTCGCTCGTCATGCGGGCGCCCATCGCCTCCTGCATGGCCGGGTCCTGCGCCGCCGTGGCCCAGCCGCCGTGCCGGAACCCGTCACGCGGGTCCTCGTCGGGGTGCCCGGGGGCCTGCATCACGCCGTCGAGCGTCAGGTGCTCGATCACGACGATCTTGCCCATGTCGTACCTCACTTCTCCCGATCAGTAGGATCTGTCACCCCCTACACGAACGGGACGCCGCCGGATCGACCTCAGGAGACCGGCGGGATGCGGTAGACGGACACGTGCGAGCGCGACTCGGCGGTGAACTCGGCACCCGACCAGTCGGCGTGCCTGCTCTCCAGCTCGAACCCGGCCAGCTGCGCCATGAGGTCGAGCTCGGCCGGCCAGACGTAGCGGTGCGGGCCGCGGGACAGCCGGCCCTGCCCGCTCTCGTCGAACCTGAAGTGGTGCGACACGACGAGCTGGTGCAGCACGTCGTAGGTGTCCAGGCCGATGTAGCCGGGCTCGCACAGCCACACCGTCGCCTCCTGGCCCGGCGGGAGCTTGCGCAGCTCCGGCACCCAAAGCTCGATCACGAACCGGCCCCCGGGCCCGAGATGGCGGGCGGCGTTGCGGAAGCACGCCACCTGCTCGGCCTGGGTCAGCAGGTTGGAGATCGTGTTGTAGACGAGGTAGACCAGCGCGTACTCCCCCGGCGCCGTGGCGGTCGCCATGTCGCCGACGACCACGGGGATCGTCGCCTCGTCCACCTTGGTCCGCAGCTGTTCGATCATCGGCCGGGACAGCTCGATACCGGTGACGGGCACCCCCCGCTCGGCCAGCGGCACCGCCACCCGGCCGGTCCCGACGGCGAACTCCAGCGCGCGCCCGCCGCCCGCCAGCCCGGCGAGCCGGTCCACGGTCGGCGTCAGGACCTCGGGCGCGAACATGCCGGTCCCGGGGGTGTCGTAGTGCCGGGCCATATCGGCGTCCCAGATCTTCTGTCGCATGCCGCCCACGATCGCCGGGGGGCGTGCGCGATGTCCAACGATTTTCCCTGCCCGGACGCGACCGGCGGTCGTGAGCGGGTCCGGACAGCCGGGCGCGCATACTGGTTGCGGCGTTTCGGGGGTGTAGGCGAGACTCGTCGGCAATCGTGCGGGCGGAGGGGCCGATGAGCACCACTGGCAAGGGCAACCCCTATCTGGAGCAGGTCGTCGCGCAGCAGGCGGTGCTGGAGGACGATCTCCGGGCGCGCCGCGGCGCTCCCACCTCCGCTCCGGCGCCCGGCCCCGGTGCGCCGCCGCCCATGGCGGGGCCGCTGGCCAAGCGCGAGCGCGCGCTCGCCCCGGCGGTGCCGGAGAAGGCGACGCCGGGGGCGGTGGACGTACGGATCACCGGCTTCTGGCGGTGGAAGAACGTGCTAGTGCCGCCGAACGCCTTCGTGGTGCACACCCGGCGGGGCCGGGCGGAGCCGCTGCACATCGGGCTGGGCGTGTCGTTCCGCTTCAACCCGGCCACCGACTCGTTCCTCGTGGTGCCGGGGGCCACCCAGACCATCCTGATCAACGCGTACTGCGTCTGCCAGGAGCTGCAGGGCGTCCTGGTGCAGGGTTACGTGCAGTGGATCATCGACGCCTTCCCCACCGCGTACCGCAAGCTGGACTTCGGCGATCCGGAGGACCCGATGCGGCTGGTCAACCTCCAGCTGCGGGAGCAGGCGGAGGCGGCCATCAAGGACAAGGTCGCCACCATGGGCGTCCGTGACGTGCTCAGCGACAAGCAGCCCATCATCGAGGAGCTGACCGCCCGGCTGCGCGCGGTGGCCGAGGGCGAGGACAACAGCGACCAGGGGCTCGGCCTGCGCATCGTCACCGTCCAGATCAAGGAGGCGGTCGTCAGCTCGTCCCGGCTCTGGGAGAACCTGCAGAAGCCGTACCGGGCCGAGCAGGGGCAGATCGCCCGGCTGGCCGAGCTCCGGTCCGAGGAGGCGATCGCGCAGCGCGAGATGGCGGCCGAGCGGCTCAAGGAGACCCAGCGCCTGGAGTACGAGCGGGAGCTCGCCGAGCTGCGGTCCCGCAACGAGGCGTGGCAGTTCGACACCGAGGTCGCCGAGCAGCTGCGGCGCACGCAGCGCCGGCACGACGACTCCCGGGCCGTGGCCGAGCTGGAGACCGAGACGACCCGGCACGCGCTGCGGATGGAGCGCGAACGGCACGCCGAGGAGGCCGAGACCGGCAGGCTCAGGATCGAGCGGGAGCAGGAGCTCAAGCGCCTGGAGCTCGACGGCGAGCTGGCGCTGGCGCACTCCCGTACCCTCGCCGACCACGAGCGGGCGCTGCTCGACGTGGAGCGCGCGCGGCTGCGGGCCGACATCGACAACGAGCAGACGCCGGCCAGCCTGCAGGCCAAGCTGATCGGCCTGCTGCCCGAGATCCTGGCGCAGCTGCCCAAACCGGAGGAGCTGCGGATGGTCTCGATCAACGGCAGCGACCGCACCACCGTGTCGGGCCTGCTGACCGAACTCGCCACCGTGGTCGGCGTCCTGCGCTCGGCGATCGACGGCGACCGGCCGGGTTCCTGATCGCCGGCCGTCGAACATGAATCTCCGGCGTACGGAATGAACGTTTCAGCCTCTTCGTCCGCCGTCCTTCCATCGCCCCTGGTCAGGCCCGCTCCGCACCCGACGTAGGCCGCGGTGCTGTTCGGCGCGGGAGCGCGGATGCGACAGTGAGAGCACCGCTCACATACCTTCCTGGGAGGAATTGGATGCGCAAGGTACGGGCCTTACTCGTCTCCGCCGCTCTGGCCACCGGCGTGCTCCTGTCCATGACCGCCGCGCCCGCGCAGGCCGACAGCATCCGGTACGCCTACTACCTGCAGGCCGACTGCTACAACGGTGGCAACCTCGGCATCCAGTGGGGCTGGTGGACCTCCTTCCGGTGCTCCTACGAGAACTCGTTCTGGTTCCTCTACGCTTGATGTCGCGGTCCTGGCCGGGCTCGCCGCCGTTCGCCGGTGTGCCGCGCTCGGCCAGTGTCCGCCTCAGGGTGCCGGCTCCGGGGCCTGCGGAGCCCTGCCGTGGCCTCTGGAATTCCGTGGCATAGTTTCCTCCTGATCCAGGCCGGCGACTGCGGGAGAACACTTCATGCCGTCAGGAGCACGCGAGGGCGTCGAGGGGAATCCCACGGCGGGAGAGCCGGAACTGCGGACGTTGTTACGCTTCTGGCGTGAGCGGGCCCTGCTCACCCAAGGGCAGCTGGCAGAGCGGTCGGGCCTCAACGTCCGGACGATCCGCCGGTTGGAGACCGGCTCGCTGGTCCGCCCGCGCAGCGCGTCGATACGGCTGCTGGCAGAGGCGCTCGGCCTGGACGCCGCGGAGCTGTCGGTCCTGGCGCACGCCACGGGCGCGCGGCCGCAAAGTCCTCATCCGGCGCGGATGACGCCGCGGCAGCTGCCCGCCGATGTCGGGACGTTCGTCGGCCGGACGCGGGAGCTCGCCATGCTCGGCGAGATGGGAGACGCGGCCACGGTGGTGATCACCGCCATCGACGGCATGGCGGGCGTCGGCAAGACGGCGCTGGCCGTCCATGCCGCCCATCAGCTCGCCTCCCGCTTCCCCGACGGGAGCCTGTTCGTCGACCTGCACGGCTACACCCAGGGCATGACCGCGGCGGATCCTGCCGACATGCTCGGGCGCGTGCTCGGCACGCTGGGCGTTCCCGGAGAGTCGATCCCCCAGCATGCCGACGACCGCGCGGCGCTGTATCGCAGCCTGCTGGCCGGTCGCAGGATGGTGATCGTGCTGGACAACGCCACCGACGAGGCCCAGGTGCGACCGCTGCTGCCCGGGGCGGGACGCTGTCTGGTGCTGGTCACGAGCCGGCGGCGGCTGGTCGGCCTGGACGGCGCCCTCACGGTGTCGGTGGACGTCCTGCCGCTCGCGGACGCGGTCGCGCTGTTCACCGCGACCGCGGGAGAAGAGCGGGTCGCGGGCGAGCCGCAGGGGGTGCTGGAGGAGCTGGTACGGCGGTGCGGGATGCTGCCGCTGGCGATCCGCGTGGCCGCGGCGCGGCTGAAAGCCCATCCGTCCTGGACCGCAGGGCACCTGCTCGAGCGCTTCGAGCAGCATCGGCGCCGGCTGGGCGAGCTGCAGGCGGGCGAGCGCGGCGTCATCGCCGCCCTGGACCTGTCGTACCGCGAACTCAGCCCGGACGAGCAGCGCGCGTACCGCCTCCTGGCGCTGCATCCGGGAGGGGACATCGCGCCCGAGGCGGCGGCCGCGCTGCTGGACACCACCGTCGCGCGGGCCTCGGAGCTGCTGGACCGGCTGCTGGACGTTCATCTGCAGCAGGAGCCGGTTCCTGGCCGGTACCGGTTCCACGACCTGATCCGGGCCCATGCCGCCCAGATCACCGCCGAGGAGTCCGAGGCCGACCGGCACGCCGCGCGGACCCGGCTGCTGGACCACTACAGCCACGCCGCCTCGGCGGCGATGGATCGCCTCTACCCCTACGAAGCGGACCTGCGGCCGCGCCTTTCACGCGGCACGACGTCCGCGGCAGTGGTGCCGGACGCCGCCGGGTGGCTGGACGCGGAGTTGTCCAACCTGCTGTCCCTTGCGCAGTTCGCCGCCGAGCACGGCTTCCCCCGGCACGCCCGGCAGTTGTCCGCTACCTTGCCTCGGCACCTGCATACCCGCGGCCGCTACGCCGAAGCCGAGAATCTGCACGTGCGGGCTCTGACCGCCGCCCGCGCCGCCGGTGACCGCGCGGGCGAGATGGAGGCGCTCATCGGGCTCGGCGAGATCCGCAACGTGCAGGACCAGCACGAATCAGCCCTTGAGAACAGCTCCAGCGCCCTGGACCTCGCCCGCGCCATCGGTGAGCCCTCCGGCGAGCTCCGGGCACTGAACAATCTCGGTCTCGTCCATCTCGGACGGGCCGCGTACGGCCTGGCCACCGGCTACTTCACGCGGGCGTTGAGCATCGCCCGCGAGATCGGCCACCGTACCGGTGAGCTGGACGCGTTGATCGCTTCCAGCCATGTCCACCGGGTGAGGGGAGAGCACCAGCAGGGCATCGACCGCCTGACACGGGCGCTGAGCATCGCCCGCACGATCGGTCACCACACCACCGAAGCGCGAGGCTTGATCGGCCTCGGATACCTCCATCTCGCGCGGGACGAGCCGGGGCCGGCCGCCGGTTACTTCACGCAGGCACAGAGCCTGGCTCGGCGCGTGAACTACACGGTCGGGGAGCTCGGCAGCCTCACCGCCCTCGGCGAACTGCACCGGCGGCAGGGCCGGCACGCGCAGGCCCGGGACTGCTACCAGCGAGTCGTCGACCTCGCGCGCGAGATCGGCAACCGCAACTGGGAGTTCGAGGCCATCCACGGAATGGGGCGCCTGCACCATGAGCACGGCCGGCACGACCAGGCTCTGGACGACCACCGCCGTGCACTCGACCTGGCCTCTGACCTCGACCATCTGGGTGACCAGGCCCGCGCCCGCGACGGTCTCGCGCACGCCCACGCCGCCCTCGGCCGGCACGACCAGGCCTACGGCCACTGGACCGAGGCCCTGATCCTCCTCACCGAACTCGGCATCGACCGAACCGAGGAGCGAGGTGTCGACGTCGAGCACATCCGGGGCCACCTCGCCCGCCTCGTGCAGGCGACCCGTCAGCCGACGGCGTTGGCCGACTCTCCGTCATGAGCCGGAAGGCACCCACCCCTCGCCTGGCCGCGTCGCGTTCGGGATCCGAGCGTGCGCAGGCGCTCACTGGTCGCGATCGTCTTGTTCCTCCGGCCCGCCGGCGGCGCCCGTCGCGCGCCGATCGGCCTCCGCTTCCGCCCCGTCGGCCACCTCGGCGGCATGGGCGCGGACCAGGTCGTGGAAACGGTAGCGGCCGGGAGCGGGCTCCTGCAGCAGGTGAACCCCGTGCAGCCGATCCAGCAGCACCGAGGCGTCCCTGACGCTGGTCGCCAGCAGAGCGGCGGCGGCATCGCGGGTGATGTCCATCCCGGCGTGCAGCCCCAGCAGCCGGTACGCGCGTCGCTCCGCGACGGTGAGCGCCCGGTACGACAGGTCGAACGCGGCGCTGACGCTGCGCTGACCGGCATGCAGTTCGCCCAGCCGGCGCCCGGGGCGCGCCAGCCGCTCCAGCAGATGGCGCGCGCCCCAGGCCGGATGGGCCTTCAGCCGGGCCGCGGCGAGCCGGATCGCCAGTGGCAGCAGCCCGCACCGCCGCACCACCTCGGCCAGCACCTCCGCCGGTGTGCCCGCGACCCGCTCCTTCCCGGCGGTTTCGGTGAACAGCGCGATCGCGTCCGCCGGCGGCAGGACGTCCACCGACACCGTCCACGCGTCGTCCAGGCTGACCAGCCGCCGCCGGCTCGTGATCAGGACGAGACAGTTTCCCGCCCCGGGCAGCAGCGGCCGTACCTGGGCCTCGTTCGCGGCGTTGTCCAGCACGATCAGCATCCTCCGGCCGGCCAGCACGCTGCGGTACAAGGCGGCCCGGTCATCGACGTGCCGCGGAAGCGTCTCCCCGGGCACGCCCAGCACGCCGAGCAGGTGGCCGAGCGTGTCCGCGGGGTCCGCCGGAGCCGTCCCGCGAGTGAAACCGTGCAGATCGACGAACAGGTCGCCGTCGGGGAAACGGGAGGCCAGCAGGTGCCCGGCGCGTACGGCCAGCGCGGTCTTGCCGGCCCCCGCCATGCCGTCGATGACGGTGATCGCCACCGTGTCCGCGTCACCGATGCGGTCCAGCACGGCCAGCTCCCCCTCCCGGCCGACGAACGCCACCACATCGGTGGGCAGCTGCCGCGGCGTCGCTCGCGCCGGAAGAGGGCCGCCCGGTGCCTCGCCGGTGGACCGCATGATGATCGACAGCTCCGTGGCGTCCTGGCCCAGCGCCTCGGCGAGCTTCCGTAACGACGTGCTGCGCGGCCGGCGCAGCTCGCCCGCCTCCAACCGGCGGACGGTGCGGACGTTGAGCCCCGCTCGCGCCGCCAGCTGGTCCTGCGTCAGCAGCGCCTGCTCCCGCCAGGTGCGGATCAACGTGCCGAACGCGGGCTCCGGGGTCGCCGGGGTGTCGTTCCGCTCTGCCGCCGGCCTCGTTGCGAACGTGGTGACGTCGTCATCCTCCTGGCCATGCAGCGGCGAGCGCTCCCGCGGCTCGTGCTGCCGGGTGAGTATGTCCTGGTGGAGCTCGCGCAGCTCGGCGTTGGGCTCGATGCCGAGCTCCTCCTTGAGGAGGCGGGAAACGGTGCGGTACGCGTCGAGGGCGTCGGCCTGCCGCCCGGTCCGGTGGAGCGCGGTCATGAGCTGGGCCCAGAACCGCTGCCGCAAAGGGTGCTCGGCGGTCAGGCGCCGCAGCTCCGGCACGAGCGCGGCGCTCCGCCCCAGCTGGGCGTCGATGTCCACGCGACGCTCGATGGCTCGCAGGCGTAGCTCGATGAGAGGGGGGACGTCGGTCCGGTGGAGTACGTCCGATTCGACGTCGGCGCATACAGGCCCACGCCACAAGGCGAGAGCCTCGTGGAGGAGACGCCCCTCCAGCACCGGGTTCGCCGCGCCGGCGGCCGACCGGATCAGGTGCCGGAATTCCAGCAGATCCAGTTGGTCCGGCTCCAGGCGGGCGACGTAGCCACCCCCGTCGGTGCGGATCGAGTCGGTCAGGTCCAAGGACTGCCGGAGGCGCACGACGCTGGTCTGCAGGACCCGGCGCGGATCGCGCGGCAGGTCCCGACCCCACAGCCGCTCGGCGAGCCGGTCGGACGGGACGACCTGGTTGGGCCGGAGCAGGAGCGCCGCGAGCAAGGTCCGCATCTTGCCGCCGGGGACCGCCACCCTCGTCCCGTGACGGACCACCGACAGAGGGCCGAGCACCGAGAACCGTACAGGGATCACAGCACCTTGCTTTCTACGCTGCTCGTCACTACGGGGTGAGGGCCGCCGTGCTCTCCCGGCTGGTCCGGAGAAGGGCGTCCGGCATCTGAGCCGCCGCGCCATCCGGCCGGGCGTGAGCGACGGAGCAGGCCATCAGGTCGCGTCCTTGCGCGGCGCCACGGCTTTCCGCGCGGCCAGCATGGTTTCGCCGGCCCGTTCGAAGGCGGATTGGGCCGTGGCGATGAAGAGCAGGTCGATCACCGCGAGCTGACCGTGTCTCGTGCACAGGGCCTCCGTACGCAGCCCCGACTGGCGGACGGCGGTGATCAGGGCGAGCTCCGCCCGCTTCGCCAGCGGGGAGTCGGCGTCGTTGGTGATGGCGATCGTGGTCGCGCCGTTCGCGGACGCCTTGCCGATCAGATCGACCGTCTCCTGCGTACGGCCGGTGTGGGAGATCCCGATGACGACGTCCAGCGGGCCGAGCAGTGCCGCCGCGCTGAGCGCGAGATGCGTGTCGACGGTGACCCATGCCGGGCTGCCGATCGAGTGCAGCCGCTGCTGGAGCTCCGAGGCCACGGTGCCGCTGCCGCCGATGCCGAACACCCACACCCGAGGAGCTCCCGCCACCGCCAGCGCGGCCCGCTCGACGACGTCGAGGTCGAGGCCGCCCAGCGTGTCGCTCACCGCCTGCCTGACGGCGCCGGAGACGACCTCGGCGATGCGCGGGATGCTGTCGCCCTCCCGCACATCGGCGCCCATCCTCGAGCTCCACGGCTCGGCCTTGATCCGGCCGCTGTCGGAGGCCAGCGCGATCCGCATCTCGGCGTATCCGCCCAGTCCGAGCACCCGGCACAAGCGGGTGATGCTGCCGGTGGACACCCCGCACCGAGCGGCAAGATCGACAATGGTCATGCGCGCCACCGCATCGGGGTCGTCGAGCACTCGCGCGGCGACGGTCCGCTGGGCAGCGGGCATCGAGGGGGCCAGTTCATGCAGCCTGGCAATGATGCCCTCCACTGGCCGACCCACTTCCCCGTCATTCGCCACCAGGTTCACGCAGCCAAAAATTATCCACCGTTCCGCATGAATCGCAGTAATGATGCATGTTTGAGACTGAATTACAATAGGAACGTCACGAAATGCTCTTGACGTGAAGCGTGGTGCTCGTTTTCCGCCGCCTGCATGGAGAACATTTCGCCGCGCCCATGTCGAACGCCCACGTCTTGTGATCCGGCGGGGTAACGCGGTAGAAACAGCCGACCCCATTTTTCGGACCTCGACAGAAGCGCGGCGTACCGAGAGAGCGCTCTCTCACGGTGTGGCCGTAGCGAAAGGAACCACCGTATGACGACCCAGCCTCCCGGTCGCCGCCCGCGCCTCGGCCGGGCGGTCACGCTCGGTCTCGTGCTGGCGACCGCCGTCTTATCGGCGGGACCGGCCGCCGGCGCCGCCACACCGCCCTCCGGCGGCGCGGGCGCTCCCGATCTCGGTCCGAACGTCACCGTCTTCGATCCCGGCATGCCGGTCGGCCAGATCCAGGCGACCCTCGACGCGGCGCACGCCGCCCGGGTCGACGACGAGATGGGCACCGCGCGGCACGCCTACCTGTTCAAGCCCGGCACGTACGGCACCGCCGAGCAGCCGCTGCAGATCAAGGTCGGCTACTACACCGAGATCGCCGGCCTGGGCGCCTCACCCACCGACGTCGTCATCAACGGCAAGGTCGAGGTCTACAACCGCTGCCTGGCGGACGGCGGCACCGGCAACTGCCTCGCGCTGGTCAACTTCTGGCGCACCCTGTCCAACCTGTCGATCAACGTCAACGCGGCCGGGCAGGACGGCTGCCGGGCGTCGGCGAACTTCTGGGCCGTCTCGCAGGCGGTGTCCATGCGCCGGCTCGACATCAGCGGCGGCAACCTGTCGCTGATGGACTACTGCACCGCCGGCCCCCAGTACGCCAGCGGCGGCTTCATCGCCGACTCCAGGCTGCCGTCCGTCACGAACGGGTCGCAGCAGCAGTGGCTGACCCGCAACAGCGAGGTCGCCGGCTGGTCGAACGGCGTGTGGAACCAGGTCTTCGCGGGCGTCGTCGGCGCACCGGACGAGGCCGCGTTCCCGAACCCGCCGTACACCACGCTCGACACCACCCCCGTCAGCCGGGAGAAGCCCTACCTGTACGCCGACGCGCGGGGCGGGCTCAACGTCCGCGTGCCCGCCGCCCAGAAGGGCACCCGGGGCATCACGTGGGCCGGCGGCATGACGCCGGGCCGTACGCTGCCGATCGGCGACTTCTTCGTCGCCAGGCCGTCGGACCCGGTGCAGGTCATCAACAGCCAGCTCGCGCGTGGCAAGCACCTGCTGCTCACGCCCGGCGTGTACGACATCGCGCGGAGCATCGAGATCAGGCGCCCGAACACGGTCGTCCTCGGCCTCGGGCACGCCACGCTGACCGCCGTGCACGGCTCGACCCCGCTCGACGTCGCGGACGTGCCGGGCGTCGTCATCGCCGGCGTGACCATCGACGCGGGCCTCAGGAAGTCGCCGGTGCTGCTGCGGGTGGGCAAGAAGCACGGGGAGCGCCGGAGCTCGGCGGACAATCCGACGACCCTGTCCGACGTCTACTTCCGGGTCGGCGGCCCGCACGTCGGCAAGACCGACGTCGCGCTGGAGGTCAACAGCGACCACGTGCTCATCGACCACGCGTGGGTGTGGCGCGCCGACCACGGCGTCGAGGGCTTCACCGACACCCAGCGCTGGAACACCAACACCGGCCGCAACGGCGCCGTCATCAACGGCGACCACGTGACCGCGACCGGCCTGTTCGTCGAGCACTTCCAGCAGTACAACACGGTCTGGAACGGCGACGACGGCACCACGATCCTCTACCAGAACGAGCTGCCCTACGACCCGCCGGCGCAGGCCGACTGGATGAACGGCGACGTGGAGGGCTGGGCCGGGTACAAGGTCGGCGACCGGGTGAAGACGCACCGCCTCTACGGGGGTGGGGTGTACGTGTTCAACCAGAACAATCCGGAGATCCATACGGAGAACGGGTTCGAGGTGCCGCAGACGCCGGGCGTCCGCCTGCACCACATCATGACGGTCAACCTGAGCGCGGGGATCATCGACCACGTCGTCAACGGCGTGGGGGATGCGGCCGACATGACCAAGGTCGGCGCACCGGTGTACGTCACGGACCATCCGGCCCCGTAGCAGGCACCAAGGGGAGTCGCTCCGCCGGGCGGACGCCGTCGAGCTCGTCCGCCGGCTGGGCCCGCCGCTCCTCGGCCGGGGCTGATCAGCTCTCCGGTCGGCCGGGGCTGATCAGCTCTCCGGGAGGGAGTCGCGCAGGGACTCGGCGGTCAGGGAGTCGCGGGCGGCCAGCAGCTCGCGCGGGGTGCCTTCGAACATGATCTCGCCGCCCGACCGGCCGCCGCGGGGGCCGAGGTCGATGATCCAGTCGGCGTTCTTCACCACGTCGAGGTTGTGCTCGATGACGATCACCGAGTTCCCGTGGTCCACCAGCGTGTTGACGATGTTCAGGAGGCTGTTGATGTCGGACATGTGCAGCCCGGTGGTGGGCTCGTCCAGGACGTAGACGGTGCCCGTCTTGCCGAGCTCCGTGGCCAGCTTGATGCGCTGGCACTCGCCGCCGGACAGCGTGTTCAGCGGCTGCCCGAGCTGGAGGTAGCCGAGCCCGACGTCCACCACCGACCGCAGCTTCTTGCCGATCTTCGGTTCGGTGAAGAAGTCGGCCGCCTCGGCGGCGCTCATGGTCAGCACGTCGCTGATGTTGCGGCCGCGCAGGGTGTGCTCCAGCACCTTCTCGGTGAACCGCTTGCCCGAGCACACCTCGCACACGGTGATCATCGGGTCCATGAAGGCCAGGTCGGTGTAGATGATGCCCTCGCCCTGGCAGTTGGGGCAGGCCCCGGCCGAGTTGAAGCTGAACAGCGAGGCGCTGACGCCGTTCTCCTTGGCGAACTGGCGGCGGATCTCGTCCATGATGCCGGTGTAGGTGGCCGGGTTGGAGCGCCGGTTGGTGGTGACCGCGGACTGGTCGACGATCACCGCGGACGGGTGCTGGGCGCGGAAGACCTGGTGGATGAGGGTGCTCTTGCCGGACCCGGCGACCCCGGTCACCACCGTGAGGACCTCGGTCGGGATCTTGACGGTGATGTTCTTGAGGTTGTGCAGCGAGGCGTCGGTCACCTGGAGATGGCCGGTCGGCCGGCGGAACTCCGGTTTGATCCCCAGTTTCCGCCGCATGCAGTCGCCGGTCAGCGTGTCGGCGGAGTAGAGCCCCTTGACGTCGCCCTCGTACACGATCTCGCCGCCGTGTTTGCCCGCGCGCGGGCCGAGGTCGACGACGTGGTCGGCGACCTCGATGACGTCGCGGTCGTGCTCGACCACCAGGACCGTGTTGCCCTTGTCGCGCAGGTGCCGCATCAGCTTGGTGAGCCGGCGCACGTCTTGGGGGTGCAGGCCGATGGTGGGCTCGTCGAAGATGTAGGCGACCTCGACGAGAGAGCTGTTGAGGTGGCGGATCATCTTGATGCGCTGCGACTCGCCGCCGGACAGGGTGGAGGTCTCGCGGTTGAGGGTGAGGTAGTCGAGCCCGAGGTCGACGAGGTGGCCGAGCCGTTCGAGCAGGTTCTGCACGACGGTGCTCACGTGCGGGGAGGTGATCTCCCTGACGGCCTCGATCAGGTCGTCCGCCTCCAGGGCGGCGAACTCGGCGATGTTGCGGCCGTTGATCCTGCAGGCCAGCACCTCCTTGTTCAGCCGCTGGCCCTCGCAGGTGCGGCAGACCGAGATCGAGACCACGCGTTCGAGCGCCCTGCGGTTCTTGGCGCTCATCTCGTCGGGGTTCTTGCGCAGGTAGAGCCGGTCGAACTTCTCCAGCAGACCTTCGTACTTGGAGTTGATCTGGCCGCCCTGCCAGTCGAGGGCGATGGAGCTGTCGGCGCCGTGGAGCAGCGCGTCCCACTCCTCGCGGCTGTAGTCGCCGAGCTTCTTGTCGTTGTCGAACAGGCCGGCGTTGGCGTACAGCTTCCAGAACCAGCCGCCCACGGCGAAGGCCGGGTGGTCGATGGCTCCCTCGTTGAGCGAGCGCGACTTGTCCAGGAGCTTGTCCAGGTCGAGCTGCATGCGCCGGCCCAGGCCCTCGCAGTCGAGGCACATGCCGGCCGGGTCGTTGAAGGAGAAGGCGTTGGAGTAGCCGACGTGCGGCTCGCCCGCGCGGGAGAAGAGGAGTCTGAGCAGCGCGTACAGGTCGGTGATGGTGCCGACGGTGGAGCGGGAGTTCCCGCCGATGCGCTTCTGGTTGATGATGATGGCCGTCGACAGGCCCTCGATGACGTCCGCGTCCGGCTGACCGTATCGGGGCAGCCGGTTGCGGACGAAGGCGGTGAACGTCTCGTTCAGCTGCCGCTGCGATTCGGCCGCGATGGTGTCGAACACCAGTGACGATTTCCCGGATCCGGACACGCCGGTGAAAACCGTTATCTGATGTTTCGGCACCTCGACCGAAACGTTCTTCAGGTTATTTTCGCGCGCTCCGGCGATCGTGATGAATTTCGGCTGCATACCATCCACGCTAGAAGACATTGCGGTCAATTCATGGCCGCAACCAGGCGGGAAGCTCGGTCAGACGGGCGGTTTGCGATCCCTTCCGCCCCCAGCGCAACTTCTCGAAAGGTACGGCCAGCCGCGCCTCGGGAAAGTCCGTACGCAACACCGAAATCATGACTCTCGACTCCAACTGCGCCAACTGCTCCCCGATGCAGTAGTGGGCGCCGTCGCCGAAGGTCAGCCGCTTGTCCCGCAGCTCGGTGTTGATGCCCTCGATGTCCACGAGCACGGGCGTGCCCTTGGGCAACCGTACCCCGTCGATCACCACCTCCTCCGCGGCGAAGCGCCACAGCGTGTACGGGACGGGCGGGTGCTCCCTGAGCATCGTCTCCACGAACTCCGCCGGGTCGGCGTCGGGGGCGAGGTGCCCGGCGAGCGTCTCGGCCAGCAGGAACCCGAGGAACGACCCGGTCGTGTCGTGCCCGGCGAAGATCAGCCCCATGATCATGTAGATCAGGTGGTCGGCCGACACCTCGCCGAACTCCGCCCGGGCGCGCTCGTAGAGCACCCTGGTCATGCTGTCGGCGGTGCCCTCCATCGCCCCCCGCACGGCCTCGGCCAGCAGCTCCGCCAGCGAGGACGTGTCGTCCTCGGCCTCGTCCGCGGTGCCCAGCGCCATGGCCTTCATCGCGCTGACGGCCTTCCTGGCCGTGACGGGGTCGGTGACCGAGACGCCGAGCAGGTTGCAGATGACCAGCAGCGGGAAGCTGTAGGCGAAGCCGTTGATCAGCTCGGCGGGCTCGCCCTTGGCCTCGGACTCCTCGGCCAGCTCGGTGAACAGGTTGCGGGCGATGGTGGCGATGCGGCCCTCCGCGGCGGACAGCCGGCGCGGGTTGAACGCGGGCGCGTGGATCCGGCGCAGCCGCCGGTGGTCGTCGCCGTCGACCGCGATGATCGTGTACGGGCGCAGCTCCGGGACCGGGCAGTCCAGGCCGTCGTCCACCCCGTGCCAGGACTCGGGCGCGAGGGCGGGATCCTTGACCATCCTCGGGTCCGCCAGCACCGCCTTGGCCAGCGAGTAGTCGGTGATCACCCAGGCCGGGCCGCCCGCCGGCGCCTGGGCCCGCACCAGCCGGCCGCCCGCGCGCAGCTCGTCGTGGACCCGCGGCTTGTCCCGCATCGACTGCATCGGGCATTCGAAGGGGTTCACCTCGACTGCGAGCCTGCTGTTCATGACAGCACCGAGAATCCGGCGCCGTGCGGGTCGAGCAGGTCCGCCCGGCGGCCCAGCGGGGTGTCGGCCGGCGGGTTCTCCACGCTGCCGCCCAGCTCGACGGCCCGGCGTACCGTCTGCTCGACCTCGCTCACCCCGAACGTGACCGCCCAGTGCGGGCGCACCGCGCCCGTGACGCCCAGCTCGCGGGTGCCGCCCACGGTCCGGCCGTCGACCTGCCAGTCCCCGGAGGCGGCCGTCAGGCCGAGCGTGTCGCGGTAGAAGGCGGCGGACCTGGTCGGGTCGGTGGTGACCAGCTCGACCCGGCGTACGGAGCCCGGCCCGCCCATCTCCTCGGCCCCGTCCATCTTCAGCGGCTGCCACACGGCGAAGGCCGCCTGCGCGGGGTCGGCGTAGACCGCCATCCGGCCCAGGCCCATGACCTCCATCGGGGTCATGATGATCTCGCCGCCGGCCAGCGTCACCCGCTCGGTGAGGGCGTCGGCGTCGTCGGTGGTGAAGTAGACCGTCCAGATGGCCGGCATGCCGTGCTGGCCGTCCGGTCCGTAGGGCCGGTGGTACGGCGTGTCGATCTGGTGGTAGGCCACCGCGGCGACCAGCTTGCCGTCGTGGTGGAAGGTCGTGTAGCCGCCGGCCTCCGGTTCGCTGACCTCGGTCGCCGTCCAGCCGAACAGCCGCGTGTAGAAGGTCACGGAGGCGGCCACGTCCGGCGAGCCGAGGTCGAACCAGGACGGCGAGCCGGGGGCGTATCTGCTCACAATGATTCCCTTTCGCTGATGGCCGCGGCGCTGGCGTCCCACAGCCGCGCGGCCAGGTCGGGTTCGGCCGTCGGCCCCTCGATCGGGGCCGGCCGCCGGTCGAAGTAGTAGGCGCCGCGCTCGATCCGGTCCTCCGGCGCGGTGGCCAGCCAGAGCAGCGTGTCGGCGCCCCGCTCGGGGCTGCGCAGGAACGGGTTGTAGCGGAAGTACCAGGAGGCGATGGTGCCCCGGCCCACCAGCGTGCGGACCTGGCCGGGATGGAAGCTGACCGGCAGCACGTCCGGCCACCTCCTGGCGGCCTCCGCGGCGAACAGGATGTTGGCCTGCTTGGAGGTGCCGTAGGCGCGGCCCGAGCTGAACGGGGCCCGCTCGGCGTTGAGGTCGCCGGGGTCGAGCCTGCCCTCGGTGTACGCGCCCGACGACGTCAGGATCAGCCGCCCGCCGGCCAGCCGGTCGCGCAGCGAGCGCGCCAGCAGGAAGCCCGCCAGGTGGTTGGTCTGGATGGTGGTCTCGAAGCCGTCGGGGGTCGTGATCCTCGACCGGAACATGCCGCCCGCGTTGCTCGCCAGCACGTCGATGTGCTCGAAGCGCTCGCGCAGCCGGGCGCCGAGCTCGCGGACGTCGTCCAGGCGGGCGAAGTCGGCGCGGATGCCGTACGGCGGGGCGGCGGAGATCTCGGTCAGCTCGCTCACCACCGACCCCAGCCGCTCAGGATCGCGTCCGACCGCGACCACGGTCGCACCGCGCCGGCCGAACTCCAGCGCGGCCGCCCGCCCGATCCCCGAGGTGGCGCCGGTGACGACCACCGTGTGACCGGTGAGCCCGGGCTCCGTGCGAACGGCCGGTTCAGGCCCGGTCACGTCCGTTCCATCTCGTTGACGAAGCCCAGGAACTCCTTCGGGGTGGTGATCTCGGCGAGCTCGTCCTCCGGCAGCTTGACCCCGCAGGCGCGCTCGACCCGGTGCATGGTCTCGAAGACGGCCAGCGAGTCGAAGCCGAGGTCCTCGAACGTCGTGGTCTCGAAGTCGTCCGTCAGCTCGATGTCGTCGTCGTCACCCGCGACCTGACGCATGATCTGCTTCAGGTCCTCGAGGCTGAACTGAGCCATTTTCCTGCCTCTTCTTCGTCGGCGATGCCCGGACCTCTTGGTCCGCCCGCGCTCAGCTTCGCCGCCGGCCGTGCAATCACGCTCGAACGGCAATGGACCATCACAAGTCAGGCGCCCCTCTAGCCGGAATGGCGATCGTGGCCGCATGAATGCGCACTATGAAGAGGCGCAGCAGTTCTACGCGCGCCAGATGCAGCTGCTGGACTCCGGGGCCACCGACGAGTGGGCCGGCACGTTCGCCGCCGACGGCGTCTTCGAGGTCGGCGACATGGTGGTCCGCGGGGCGGACAACATCGCCGAGGCCGCACGCAAGACGGCGAAGGAGTTCGCCGACGCCGACGTCACCCGCAGGCACTGGATCGGCATGCTGACCGTGGACCCGCATCCCGAGGGGCTGAGGGCACGCAGCTACGCGCTGGTGCTGGAGATCACCGCCGGGGGCGACGTGGTGCCGCGGCGCAGCACCGTCTGCACCGACCTGCTGGTCGGCTCGGCGGACGGCTGGCGCGTCAAGCACCGGCGGGTCACCCGGGACGGGATCGACCCGGCATGAGCCTGAACCTGGGTTACTCGATCCGGTCGCGGCCGGACGGCCGGCTGACGGAGCGCATCGTCCGGTCCATGCTGGCCGACGACTGGCCCGCGGAGTTCTGGGCCTGGTTCACCGAGCGGTCCGCGCAGACCACCCACCACGTGGAACGCGCCTCGCTCGACGAGCTGCCGGGCTGGAGCCGCGACCCGGGTACGGGCGACTACGGCCACCACAGCGGCAAGTTCTTCCGCGTCACGGGCATCGACGTGACCATTCCGGGCGCGCCCGTGCCGCGCTGGAGCCAGCCGATCATCGTGCAGCCCGAGATCGGCATCCTCGGCATCCTGGTCAAGGAGTTCGACGGGGTGCTGCACTGCCTGATGCAGGCCAAGTTCGAGCCGGGCAACGCCAACGGGCTGCAGCTGTCGCCCACGGTCCAGGCCACGCGGAGCAACTTCCAGCGGGTGCACCGGGGCAAGGCCGTCCCCTACCTGGACTACTTCCGCGACTGCGCCCGCCACCGGGTGCTGGCCGACGTGCTGCAGTCCGAGCAGGGGGCGTGGTTCTACCAGAAGTGCAACCGCAACATGATCGTGGAGGTCGACGAGGACGTGCCGGTGGGCGAGAACTTCCGCTGGCTCACCTTCGGCCAGCTGCACCAGCTGCTCGGCGTGGCGAACCTGATCAACATGGACGCCCGCACGGTGCTGTCGTGCCTGCCGTTCACCGGCCTCGACCGGCACCCGCTGAGCGACGCCCCCGAGGACGACTTCCACCTCGCGCTGACGCGCTCGTGCAGCGGCGCGGAGGGCAGCCTGCACGCGATGCCGGAGATCCTGAGCTGGATCACCGGCATCCGGGCGCAGTCGGAGGTGCGCGCCAAGGTCGTGCCGCTGGCCGGGATGCCGCACTGGCACCGGACCGGGGGCCGGATCTCGCACGAGAGCGGGCTGTTCTTCGACGTGATCGGCGTCGACGTGACCACCGGGTCCCGCGAGGTGAGCGGCTGGAGCCAGCCGATGATCGAGCCGTGCGGCAACGGGATCGTGGCCTTCGTCGTCCGCCGCATCGACGGGGTGCTGCACGCGCTGGTGCACGCCAGGGTCGAGCCCGGCTACGTCAACGTGGTGGAGCTCGCGCCCACCGTGCAGTGCACCCCGGAGAACCTGCGCGTGCTGCCGCCGCAGGCCCGGCCGCGGTATCTGGACGTGGTGCTGAACGCCCCCGCCGAGCGGGTGCGCTACTCGGTGGCGCTGTCGGAGGAGGGCGGGCGCTTCCTCAACGCGATCAACACGTACGTGATCGTCGAGGCGGACGTGGACGACGACGCCGACTACCGCTGGATGCCCCTGCACCAGCTGGCCGACCTGCTGAAGCACAGCAACTACCTGAACGTCCAGGCCCGCAGCCTGGTGGCCTGCCTGCAGAGCCTGTCCGCGCCGTCCGTCGCCGCCAAGGTCAGAAGGTGAGTCCTGATGCGCGTCCTGTTCACCACGTTCCCACTTCTACGCCCAGGTCACCGTGGCCTCGGCCCTGAGCACGGCCGGCCACGAGGTGATCGTGGCCAGCCAGCCCGACCTGATCGACACGATCACGGCCGCCGGCCTGACCGCCGTGGCCGTCGGCCCGCAGCTCGACCTGGAGCCCGAGACGCAGCAGGCCACCTCCAGCTTCGCCGGCGACCGCAACCTGGGCGGGCTGGCGATGAGCAACTCCAGGCACGATCCCTTCCCGTGGGAGCGCGGGCTGGGCATGTTCAGCGCGATGACCGCCTTCGTCTTCCAGAACGTCTGCTCCGAGCAGATGGTCGACGACCTCGTCCGGCTGGCCCGCGACTGGCGGCCCGACCTGGTCGTCTGGGATCCCCTGACGCTGGCGGGACCGGTCGCGGCCAAGGCGGTCGGCGCGGCGCACGCGCGGCTGCTGTTCGGCCCCGACCAGATGGCCCGCAACCGGCTGGCCTTCCGCGCGCTGCTCGACGAGCGGCCCCCCGAGCTGCGGGACGACCCGCTGGCCGAGTGGCTGGTCTGGTCGCTGGCCCGCCAGGGCGTACGCCTCGACGAGTGGGACGAGGAGCTCGTGTGCGGCCAGTGGACGATCGACCCGACCCCGGCCTCCATGCGGGCGCCGCTCGGCCTGCACTACGTGAACGTGCGGTACGTGCCCTACAACGGGCGCTCCGCCCTGCCCGGCTGGCTGCGCGAGGACCCCCCGTACCCCAGGAGGGTCTGCCTGACCCTGGGGGTCTCGCTCGGCGAGGTCGAGGACGGCGGGACCGTGGCCGCGGGCGACCTGATGGCCGCGGTGGACGGGCTGGACGTGGAGGTCGTCGCCGCGCTCCCCGCGGAGCTGCGGGAGCGGCTGGGCACGATGCCGCGGAACGTGCGCGCGGTCGACTTCGTCCCGCTCAACGCGCTCCTGCCGTCGTGCGCCGGGATCATCCACCACGGCGGCTCGGGCACCTTCATGACCGCGCTGGCGCACGGCGTACCGCAGCTCGTCGTGCCCGACCTGATGTGGGACTCCAAGGAGAAGTCGCTGGCGCTGACCGCCAGCGGGGCCGGCCTGGTCATCCAGGACCAGGAGAAGCTCTCCCCCGACCATCTGCGCGAGCGGATCACCACGCTGCTCGACGATCCCGCCTACGCGGCCGGAGCCGCGCGGATGCGGGCGGAGATGGTGGGCACGCCGAGCCCGAACGACATCGTGCCGGTACTGGAACGGCTGACCGCGTTGCGAAGAGGATGAGGAGACATCGATGGACCGGACCGTGATCGTCACCGGTGGTGGGTCGGGCATCGGCCGCGCCACCGCGCACGCCTTCGCCGGGCAGGGCTGCGGCGTCCTGATCGTCGGCCGCGACGCCGGCGCGCTCAAGGAGACCGCCGCCCCGTACGACACCGTTCACCCGCTGGAGGCCGACCTGACCGCGGACGGCGCCCCCGAGAGCGTCGCCGCGGCGGCCATGGAGCGCTTCGGCCGGGTCGACGTGCTGGTCAACAACGCCGGGATCGGGATCTTCGGCGGGCTCGGCAGCCTCGGCCGGGCGCAGGTCGAGGCGCAGGTCGCCACGAACCTCGTCGCGCCGATCCTGCTGACCCAGGCGCTGCTCGGCCCGCTGACCGCCGCCCAGGGGGTGGTGGTCAACATCGGCTCGGCCGGCGCCCTCGGGCTGCGCTCCTGGCCGGACAACGCGGTGTACGGCGCCACCAAGGCCGGGCTCGACCTGCTGACCAGGTCGTGGGCCGTGGAGCTCGGCCCCCGCGGGATCCGCGTGGTCGGGGTGGCGCCCGGCGTGATCGACACCGCCGCCGGGGTACGGGCGGGGATGCCCGAGGCCGCCTACGCCGCCTTCCTGGACGGCATGCGCTCGCGGGTGCCCACCGGCCGGATCGGCACGCCGGAGGAGGTCGCCTGGTGGATCACCCAGCTCGCCTCCCCCGAGGCCGCGTACGCCAGTGGCGCCGTCCTCGCCGTGGACGGCGCCCTGTCCGTCACATGACCGTCCGTCACATGATCGACAGCCACGTGACCGCCGGCGAGCCCCACGCCGGCGGTCACGTGGTCGTCAGCGCGTGATCGTCAGCGTGGGCCCGCGCCGACGCGGCTCTCGGCGTAGTCCTTGGCCGCGTTCAGCGTCAGCATGCTGTTGCCGCTCAGCGCCTTGCGCGCCAGGTCGCGGGCCTGCGCCACGGTTCCCTGCGCGCCGAGCACGTCGGTGACCCGGTCGGCGGCGATGCCCACCGTGTGCGCCGAGGTCACCACGGTCCTGTCGCCGTCCGGCCGCACCGTCCACCGGCCGGTGTGCAGCGACAGCAGGGGCGGGGTGCGCAGCTGCTTGTAGACGATGAGGTGATCGGGGAAGCACACCCGCACCGAGGTCGTGGTGTGCGTCGACCCGTCGCGCGAACGCGTCTCCATCTCCATGAGCTGCAGGTTGGGCGTCTCCTCGGTCACCGTGATCGCGGCCACGTGGGTCAGCCGCTCGTGCCACAGGTCGGCGCGGTGGAGGAACTCGTAGACGCCGGCCGCCGATCCCCGCACGGTCACGGAGTCCTCGAAGGTCATGAGCCGGTCACCGGGGCTCTCCACGGCGCGGCGCAGGGCGGCCAGCTCGGCCTCGCTGTTGCGGTTGACCGCGTTGGTGATCCACCTCACCGACGCGCTGTCGTCGTCGGCGGCGCGGAAGTCGTGCGTCAGCCGTACCCGCGTGCTCCCGCGGCCGCCGGGCTCGACGATCCATTCCCCGCCCATCGCCGCCACGGGGTGCGACGACTTCTCCTGGCGGAAGCGGATGCGCAGCCTTTCGCGGTCGAACTCCCGCCGGGACGTCCAGCCCTTCGGCTTGCCGTTGGCGGTCGCCCAGATGCGGATGCGTTCCTCGTGGTCGTCGTGCGAGAGCAGCTCGACGTGCACGGTGGGCGGGAAGACGGCCGGCCACGTGCCCGCGTCGGCGAGCACCGCGTACACCGCCGCCGGCTCGGCCGAGACGGTGATCTGATGTTCGGTCTCGTGGATGGCTGACGTCGCCATGGATCTCTCCGGTCTCTCAGTAGTTCCCTAGTCCGCCGCAGACGTTGATCGCCTGCGCGGTGATCGACGCGGCCGTGTCCGAGACCAGGTAGCGCACCATCCCGGCGACCTCCTCGGGCGTGGAGTAGCGGCCGAGCGGGATCTTGTTCTCGAACCGGGCGAGCACCTCCTCCTCCGTGGTCCCCCAGAAGGCCGCGTACCGCTGGCGCACCCCCTGCGCCATCGGCGTCTCGACGTAGCCGGGGCAGACGGCGTTGACCGTGATGTTCGTCTTGGCCAGCTCCAGCCCCAGCGCCTTGGTCAGGCCGACGACCCCGTGCTTGGACGCCGAGTACGGCGCGGCCAGCACGACCCCCTGCTTGCCCCCCGTCGAGGCGATGTTGACGATGCGCCCCCGACCGTGCTCCAGCATGCCGCCGGTGGTGAGTGCCGCCCTGGTCACCCGGAAGGCGCCGTTGAGGTTGGTCTCGATGACGTCGAGCCACAGCTCGTCGGCGATCTCGGCGGTGGCTCCGCCGCCGCCGCGGCCGGCGTTGTTGACCAGGATGTCGATCGGGCCGTAGCGGTCGCGCGCGGCGCGGACCAGCTCCTCGATCGCGGCGGGGTCGCGCACGTCGCAGGCGGTCCCGTCGACGTCCATCCCGGACTCGCGCAGTTGCTTGACGGTCAGCGCGACCGCGTCGGCGTCCCGCGCGCAGAGGAACACCCGGGCGCCGTCACCTCCGAGGGCGCGGACGATGGCCAGACCGATGCCGCTGGTACCGCCGGTGACCAGCGCGTGGGGGCCTTGGTCGGACATGAGTTCTCCCTTCGGTCGGCGTCAGAGTCGCACCGCCCGCTCGAATGGCGGTGGACGACCTGAGTTCGAGCGCGCCCCAAGAGCCGTGGCGCAGCGTCGTGCTGAACGGACAACGCTGTCGACCGAGGAGCACGAATGCCACACGTCACTTTCGTGAACAGGTTCCTGCTGCATGCGCCGGCGGAGGAGTTCGAGCGAGTGTTCGCCGCCACGTCGGAGTTCATGGCCGAGCAACCGGGCTTTCTGTGGCACATGCTGCTGCGGCCCCTCGAATCGGACAAGGACGGCCGCTACGTGAACGTGGCGGCCTGGCGGGACGCGCAGGCGTTCCGGGCCGCGGTGGCGCATCCCGGCTTCGGGCCGCACGCCGCCGCGCTGCGCGAGCTGGCCACCAGCGAGCCCGCCCTGTACGAGACGCGCCAGACGCGCACCGCCGTCACGGAGCCGGCATGACCAGGGCCGGCGGGAACGGGGCCAGTACGAACGGAGCCCGTACGAACGGAGCCGGGGCGAACGGGGCCGGGGCGAACGGGGCCGGCGCGGGGAGGCGCGTGGTGATCACGGGGCTCGGCGTGGTCGCCCCGGGAGGCATCGGGGTCAAGCCGTTCTGGGACTTCCTGCTGTCCGGCGCCACCGCCACCCGGACGATCAGCACGTTCGACCCGTCGCCGTTCCGTTCCCAGATCGCCGCCGAGTGCGACTTCGACCCCGAGCTGGCCGGGCTGTCCGCGCAGGACGCCGACCGGCTGGACCGGGCGGCCCAGTTCGCCGTGGTCGGCTGCCGCGAGGCGGTGGCCGACGCGGGGCTGCGCATCGACGAGGCCGCCGCGCACCGGGCCGGGGTGGCGCTCGGCAGCGCCGTCGGCTGCACGCAGAAGCTGGAGTCCGAGTACGTGGCCATCAGCGGCGGCGGCGCGACCTGGGAGGTCGACCACACCCGGGCCTCCAGCCACCTCTACGACTATTTCGTGCCCAGCTCCATGGCGGCCGAGCTGGCCTGGGCGGCCGGCGCGGAGGGGCCGGTGTCGATCGTGTCGGCGGGGTGCACCTCGGGCATCGACGCGGTCGGCTACGCGGCCGAGCTGATCCGCGAGGGCACGGTGGACGTGATGATCGCGGGCGGCACCGACGCGCCGATCGCGCCCATCACCGTCGCCTGCTTCGACGCGATCAAGGCCACCTCCAGCTACAACGACGACCCGGCCACCGCCTCGCGGCCCTTCGACCGCACCCGCAACGGGTTCGTGCTGGGCGAGGGCGGCGCGATCCTCGTGCTGGAGGAGGCCGAGTCGGCCAGGCGGCGGGGGGCGCGCGTCTACGCCGAGATCGCCGGGTACGCCTCGCGCAGCAACGCGTACCACATGACCGGCCTGCGGCCCGACGGCGCGGAGATGGCCGCGGCGATCACCGCGGCGCTGGACGAGGCCCGCTGCGACCCCTCCGAGATCTCCTACGTCAACGCGCACGGCACGGCCACCAAGCAGAACGACCGTCACGAGACCGCCGCGTTCAAGCGGGCGCTCGGCGCGGACGCCTACCGGGTGCCGATCAGCTCGATCAAGTCCATGATCGGCCATTCCCTGGGCGGGATCGGCTCGCTGGAGGTGGCGGCCAACGCGCTGGCCGTGGCCCATGACGCGATCCCGCCCACCGCGAACCTGCGCGAGCCCGACCCCGAGCTGGACCTGGACTACGTGCCGGTGACCGCGCGGGAGCAGCCGGTCGGCACGGCGCTGACCGTGGGCAGCGGGTTCGGCGGTTTCCAGAGCGCCATGGTGCTGCGCGAGTTCGAGGGGTGAGCCGATGACCGACGTGATGGTGACGGGGGCGGGCGTGGTCGCCCCCAACGGGCTCAGCCCCGGCGACTACTGGACGGCCGTGCTGAACGGCCGCAGCGGGATCCGGCCCACGACCGCCACCGGCCCGGTCGCCTCGCCCGCGCCGCTGAGCGGGCAGGTGGACGCGTTCGTGGCCAAGGAGCACCTGCCCGGCCGGCTGCTGCCGCAGACCGACCCCATGACGCGGTACGCGCTGTTCGCCGCCGGACGGGCGATCGAGGAGTCCGGGGTCGAACCGGACGCGCCGCTGGACATGGGGGTGATCACCGCCAGCGCCTCGGGCGGCTTCGACTTCGGCCAGCGCGAGCTGCAGCACCTGTGGAGCGAGGGGCCCGACCACGTCAGCGCGTACATGTCGTTCGCCTGGTTCTACGCGGTCAACACCGGCCAGATCTCGATCAGGCACGGCCTGCGCGGGCCCGTCGGCGTGCTCGTGACGGAGCAGGCGGGCGGCCTGGACGCGGTCGCGCACGCCCGGCGCAAGATCGTCGCGGGCGCGCGGCTGATGGTGACCGGCGGCATGGACTCCTCCCTCTGCCCGTACGGCCTGGCCGCCCAGGTGCGCTCCGGCCGGTTGAGCACGGGCTCCGACCCGGCCACGGCCTACCTCCCGTTCGATCGCCGCGCGCGGGGCCACGTGCCCGGCGAGGGCGGCGCGATGTTCACCCTGGAAGAGGCGGACGGGCAGGACCGGCGCGGGTACGGCCGGATCGCCGGGTACGGCGCCAGCTTCGACCCCCCGCCGGGCTCGGGACGCCCGTCCACCCTGGTCAGGGCCATCGAGACG
>NZ_JBQQCB010000088.1:0-46255 GCF_052246675.1 Nonomuraea sp. KM90
CGATGTGCTCGCCCACCGCCTGTCCCTGCTCAGCCTGCACGCCGGGGCACTGGAGCTTCGTCCCGACGCCGCGCCCGAGGAGGTCGCCCGGGCCGCCGGGGTGATCCGCGACAGCGCGTACCGGGCGCTGGAGGATCTGCGCGAGGTCATCGGCATGCTCCGCGCCGGCCTCGACCGGTCCGAGGAGGGGCCGGAGCGGCCCCAGCCCACCCTGGCCGATCTTCCCGACCTGGTCGATCAGTCACGGCGCGCGGGCATGCGGGTGCTGCTCGACTGCCGGGTGGGGGAACCGGCGGCCGCGCCCGCGGCGATCGGGCGCGGCGCGTACCGGATCGTGCAGGAAGGACTGACCAATGCCCGCAAGCACGGCCGCGACGGCCAGGTGTCGGTGGCCGTCGGCGGGGCGGCGGGGGAGGGGCTGACGGTCGAGGTGCGCAACCCGGCCGGCGCCACCGCCGTCGCCGGCATCCCGGGCGGCGGCAGTGGCCTGATCGGCCTGGCCGAGCGGGCCGGCCTGGCCGGTGGACGGCTGGAGTACGGCCCGACCGCCGCGGGTGAGTTCCGGCTGTGGGCATGGCTGCCGTGGCCGAGGTGAACGCCGCGATCCGGGTTCTCATCGTGGATGACGACCCGCTGGTACGGGCCGGCCTGGCGATGATCATCGGCGGTTCGCCCGAGCTGAGCGTGGTGGGCGAGGCGGCCTGCGGAGCCGAGGTGCCCGCCGCGGTGGAGGCCTGCGCCCCGGACGTGGTGCTGATGGACATCCGCATGCCCGTGCTGGACGGCCTGGCCGCCACCGAGCTGCTGCGTGCCCGGCCCGACCCGCCCGAGGTCGTCGTGCTGACGACCTTCGACGCCGACGAGTACGTGCTGCGCGCCCTGCGCGCCGGGGCCAGCGGCTTCCTGCTCAAGCACACGCCGCCCGCCGAGATCCTGCGCGCGATCGTACGGGTGTCGGCCGGGGAGCCCATCTTGTCACCGACGGTGACCCGCCAGTTGATCGCCCACGTCGCCGACTCCGGCGCCGCCGCCCGGCGGCAGCACGCCGTACGCGTGCTGAGCCTGCTCAGCGAACGGGAACGGGAGGTGGCCGTCGCCGTGGGCCGGGGCAGGTCCAACGCCGAGATCAGTGGCGAGTTGTTCATGAGCATCGCGACCGTGAAGGCCCACATCTCGCGCATTCTCGACAAGCTCGACCTCAACAACCGCACCCAGATCGCCCTGCTCGCCCACGACGCCGGCCTGACCGGCTGAACCTCACCCCGGCGGCACCTGACCCGGCTGCCGGCCGTCTCGCCTCCCGGGCGCGTCAATCTGGCTGCAACCGCGTCGTTCTGCGGATCCGGACGGCCGAGCGTGTGGATCGCCAGGCTACGAGCGCGGTCGTCGCGTCCTGCGTCAACGCCGCTGCGGCTCCTGCTGGCGCCGGCCGCCTTGCACCTCCATCGCCATCGCGGACCGACTTCTCGCATCTGCGGGGCGATCATGGTTCACGTGGACCCCGGCGGGGCCGGCGGGCGCGTACCTACCGGGTGGGCGCGGTGCTGGAGGCGTGGGCGGCGACGCGGGAGTGGTGGCGGGATCGGGACCCGCCGTACGAGGCGCCGCTGGGAGGTATGGCACTACCGCGTTGAGGCTTCGTCGGGCCAAGGGCGTGGGGTCCTGACGTTGTCACTCGATGTGGCAAGGTCCCCTGGCAGTGCGCAGCAGCGGGAGATCTTCGCCCCCCGGGATGGCCACGACCCGTACGTGGCCGTGGCCGCCTACAGGACGGTTAGGTGGCCGTACCTGGACAGGGCTGCGGCCAGGTCGCCGGATTTGCCGCGGAGTGCGGCGTCGAGGAAGGCGACGGTGGCCGCTGCGGTGATTCGTGGCCCGGCGTTCCGACCGAGGGAGCCGACGAGCGTGGGCAGCGGCGGCAGGAAGAGCGGAGCGTCGGTGAAGGTGAGGTGTGCCGAACCGGGGATGGTGAGCCGGTAGCTCGTCGCTGTGCTGAGCTGGAGCACCCGCGTGAGGCGAGGGATGTAGTCCGGCTCCTCGCCCGGCTTCACGTCGTGGGTGAGCGCGAGCACGGGCTGGTTGAATGGTTGCGGTGCGGGGTCTCGCGGGAAGCCGTCCATGTCGATGACGGCTGCGAACCGGGGGTCCTGGCGGGCGGCCTGCAGGGCGGCGGCGCCCCCGAGGGAGTGGCCGGTCGCCGCGGCCCGGTGGATGTCGAGCCGCCCGGTCAGGAGGCCCGGGATTTCACCGCGGTCCAGGCGGCCGAGCTGGGTGAGGACGAAGCCGAGGTCGGCGGCCCTGACCGCCGTCCACCCGGCCGCGCGCCTGTCGTCCTCCGCCTGGTCGCCGGTGGACGCGACCCGGGTGCGGATCGTCTGGCCGTCGGCAAGGGTGACCACGGCGGAGTCGTACGGGTGGTCGAGGGCCGCCACGACGTAGCCGCGGCTGGCCAGTTCCTCGGCCCAGGCGGTGCTCTGGGTGCGCACGCCTCCGAGCCCGGGCGAGAACAGGACCACGGGGAACCGGCCGCCTCCAGCGGCCACTGGAGTATCAGGCACCGAGCGCGTGTGGGCGCGTGCGGCCTCGTCGAGAATGAAGCTCGGAAGGCCGAGGTAGTCGGCCTCGCCGCGGGCGACGAGCCGTGCCTCCTGCGGCGTACGGCCCAAGTACCACGCCCGCCGGGCGGCAGGATCGCGCTGCGCGGGATACCAGAGCTGGACGACGACCGTCCGCTTGTCATCGGTCCGGGAGGTGGCGGTTTCCGCTCGATCGGGGTCGGTCCACTGCACGACGGTGGTGCCGACGGCGTATGCGCCCGATGGCGTGGGGAACACGGGCCGGGGTAGCGCCCACGCCGCCGCCGCGCCCGCGAGAAGCAGAGCCAGACATGCCGCCGACCCCGGCAGGGCCAGCCACCACCGAGCCCGCCGTGCGGGCCGCCCGGCACGCCGCCTCAGCAGGCAGGGAGCGGCGAACGCAAGCGCGATGGCCCCGCCCGCGAGGACGGGTACGAGCTGCCAGCGGATCCCGAGCACGGCCAGCACGATCGCGGACACCGCGAGGGCAGCCGCACCAGCCCACGTCGAGGGTCGGCGCGCGCCGGGCGGCAGCCAGCGGGCCAGCACCAGCACGACGGCGGCGGCCAAGGCCAAGAGCTCTGGGAGGGTCAGGCCGAAAAATACGGTCACAGTCATGTTGATCACCGTGGCGGAGTGACCTCAGCCGGACAACGGCCCCAATGTGGAGAGTTGTGCGCGACCTTGGTATGACCTCTCACGACCGCTCTGCGACCGGGGTCGTAGGGCCGCGGCGATCGGCGATCGGCGAGACCGCCACCGACTTGTGTTCGAGCTGCACGCTCACTTGGGCCACCCTCCCGACGTACGAATCGGGGCAGAGCGCCTGAAGCCGCCGCTAACGTCGCGTCCGGAGCGAGGGGCATGCTCGCGTTACCCAGAGGCTACTTATTGTAGTTATTTGCTTACTTTCAGTAGTTGATGGGTAGAGAAGCAACCGAGGAGTACAGCGCCGAATCCGGCCAACCTCCCAAACCCCCCGAAGATCCCCCGCACATTGGAGGCATCATGCGTTCCCCCCGACGTCGCCGACTCACCATCCTGTTCGCCGCCGCGATCACCGCCACCGCGCCCAGCCTGACGGTCTCCGCTACGCCCGCTCAGGCCGACATCGAAGCATGCATGTCCTACCTGGAAGGCCAAGGCATCGCCACCGGCCCCATCGGCTGCGTGTTCGGCAGCAACGGCGACATCGAGGCGTGCAAGGGACTCATCGCCAGCTTCGCGCCCAACGATGTAGCAGAGGAAGCCTGCAACCGCGCCGCAGCAGCCTGACCGCTGCCGAATGGATGCTGGTGCCCGCTGGCGCCGGCATCCACCCCGGCACTCCCGATCACAATCCCCTGAGCAGCGGGTCAGGCGTAGGTGGAGCTGTTCGTCACCGCGCCCGCGTCCGTGGTCACCACGACGGCCACCGCGCCGGCGGCGTGCGCGGGGCTCTGCACTGGATGGTGGTGTCGTCCACCACCATCCAGGTCGGCGGCGGCGATGGTTTCCTGGCCTCGCGGTCAGACGCCGGCGCTCTCTGCACAGGAGGTGACCACCGGCCGAGGTCGTTCAGGCCGCCCGGATCATCGCTGCGCCGGCCGGCGGGTCACTCGTGCCGTCGTTGAAGCCCATGGTCGCGACAGCCAGGACGCCAGCCCGGCGGCCCTGGCCGGCGTCCGTTCGGTGAACAGCCTCCGGTCCAGCCGCACCCCGTCAGTTGAAGCATGCACCGCGCCCATGGCGCTGCGTCCTCCGGGTGTTGTTCCTCCGCCCGCAGGCGAGCGCCGCTGAGTCTGGCGGGCGTCCCTGGATGGTAGGGCTGACCTCACTGCGACAAGGGGGTGTACGGCAATGTGGCCGGGGCCGGCGACCGGGAGGCTGGGCCGTAGCTCTGGTCGTCCACAGGAGGTCCGATGTCCCCTGTTCTCCGTGCGCCACTCGGCCGGGTGATGCGGTGGCATCGGCCGCTGATGCTCATGGTCGCCTCGATGCTGCTCCTGGTGGTCGTCTCGGTGGCCGGGCTCGCGTTCGACGACCGGGTCCTGCTCGGTGCCCCCGTCTGGCTCAAGCCGTTCAAGTTCGCGGTGTCGATGGCCGTCTACGGCACCACCCTCGCCTGGATGTTGTCCCTGCCCCATCGGGGCAGGAGGTGGACCTCGGGACTGGCCACCGTCTTCGCCGTCGCCGGGTTCGTCGACACCGCCATCGTCGCCATCCAGGCCGCCCGTGGCACCTTCAGCCATTTCAACAAGTCCACCGCCTCCGCCGAGAGGGTCATGCAGGTCATCTTCGGCAACGGCGTGCTGTGCATCATGCTGGCCAACCTCGCGCTCGCCATCATCCTGGCCGTCCAGCGGGTGCACGCCGACCGCGCGATGAGCCGGGCGATCCACACCGGCCTCGGTCTGGCCGTCCTCGGCATGGCCCTGGGCTTCCTCATCCCGGCGCAGGGAACGGCGCAGACCGCGCTGACCACCGGCGGCGAGAGGGTCCTCCTGAGCAGCGGGCACAGCGTGGGCGTGCCCGACGGCGGGCCCGGCCTGCCGCTCACGCAGTGGAGCACCACCGGCGGCGACCTGCGGATCCCGCATTTCGTCGGGCTGCACGGCCTGCAGTTCATGCTGATCGCCGCCTTGCTGCTGGCCGCGCTGGCGGCGCGCCATCCCCTCCTGCGGGACGATCGCCTCCGCGCTCGCCTGATCGGCGTGGCGGCCACCAGCTACACCGGCCTGATCGCCCTGCTCATCTGGCAGGCCTTACGCGCCCAGCCCCTCATCCGCCCCGACGCTCTGACCCTGGCCGCCGCCGCCCTCTTGGCGGCTCTCACCACCCTGGCCGCCGTTGCCGTCCTGAAAGCCGGGCGGGTCTCCGACGGCAACCCGCCTGCGGCTCAACAGGCCAACCTCGACGGCGGCCGAGTGGGCTGACCCGCCGCATGGGGACCAGACCGGGTCACCCGGCGGTCCGGATGGGGACCGGGGCCGGGGTCACCCGGCCGCAGCGTGGAAAGCTGCGGGCAGATCAACGGACCCGTGGTCGTGGGGTGCACATCCTCCAGGTGCTGTACGCAGCCGTACTTTGCGATCCAGCGGGGAGGATCGCGCAGATATCTCAGGCCGAACGCGGCGTAGTACGCGGTGTCGGCCTGGTGGACGAGGTCCTGGCCATGCAGATGCATCTCGCTGGCGTCGACCCCGTCGTCGGGTCCTGCTGCATCCGGCCGGCGATGCGGATGACGCTGGTCCCCTGGGGCCCGGCCTCTCACTCACTGCGGGGGGCGCCTTGGCTGCATCCAGATACGTGACACCCGCGATGGGGTGACAGAGCAGGGGGTGGCCCCGAGCTTCGTCGAAGCGGACGCGCAGGTAGGCGTCGCAGAACCGATGATGGTGCCGGGTCAGCCCTCGAGCGCGATGCGGCCGAGCCGTTTCGCGGCGGGCTGCCCATAGCGGCGGCGTACATAGCGGGCGTGGTCGCGCTGTGCCCCCTGGTCGAACCGCTGGGGCCAGCGCTTGGCCGGAGGACGGGCCGGGACAGACCGGAGGGCGACCACGATGAAGCCGTCCTGGCGGGCGGTGAAGGCGACGGCCGGGCGACCGGCTGAACCAGGTGTGCCGCCAGAGCATGCGGCACCTGGTCACCAGCGACGCCAGGCAGCTCGACGCCTGGGACCGCAGTGAGCCGAACGCCCCCCATGTGTACGCGGTGTGCGCCGGCCACGCGACCCGATGCCGCAGGCGTCATCGGGCAGCAGTAATGCCCGGACCGGGCGATCGTCGAGCTCGGCGACGGTGGTACGGTCGGCCAGGCGGCACGGACCGGCTGATGGTCCGGAAAGGCGCGCAGGAACTCCGTGTGCCGGTTCCGGGCGGCTCGCGGGGTCGCCGCGTCGCCGAGCAGCGCGGCGATGGCGTCCCAGTCGCGGCCGTCGGCTCGGGCGGCCTGCAGCAGGCCCAGTTCATCGCGGTCGAGCCGGGCGCGGGCGGCGCCGAGCAGGGTGAGCGCGTCCGCGGCGTCGCCGGGCGCGGCCGGTGGGCCGGTGTGCCACCGCGCCCTTGTCGATCGGGGCATACACCCACGTCTCCATCGGGTGGCGATGGACGTGGTCGCCGTGGTGAGCGCGGCGGCACTGCGGCGCGCTGCCGAAACGCTCGCGGGTCAACGTGCGGCGGGATCGATGACCTCACTCCAGACAACCTCGGCGACGTCGTGCACAGGCGGCCACCCGCGCGACCACATGGTGGCGGCCGTACGTCAGGCGGCACGCCGACGGAAACGTCCCGCGGTCATCTGTCGCCTCTCGAGATCTGCAGTGGCAAGCGGACTTGCCCAGACGGTCAAACTTCGAATTCTTTTCTTCCTCAACATACATTCAACTACACCGGGTAATTAAATGACTACAGCAAGTCATCTAGTGAAGGAAGGGTCCATGCTCTCCCCGCTTACCCGTACCGCCGCCCTGCTGGCGGCAGCCGCGACATTGGGCACCGCCACCCCAGCGATCGCCCAAACCAACTCCATCAGCATCAATTCTGCCGCCGCTAAGGGCGGCAAGAACGCCGCCATCAACGTCACCTACACCTGCGACCAGAACCTGGAAAGTCCTTTCATCGCGGCAAGGCTCAAGTTCAGCTGGGGCAATGTGTATGGCAGGCTCGCCACGCTCACCTGCGACGGGCAGAGTCACACCACGGACGTATCCGTCTCCAGTAACTACAACACCATCAAACGAGGCGAAAAAGCAGAGGCCGGCGTTCAGCTTCAGCAGGGGTCCGTTCTTCCAGAAGTGGTGGTGTCGGACACCAAGCGCCTGACCCTTGGGTGAACCTCCCAGTTCCGGGAGTCCCTGAAGAGTCGAAGCCACCTCTCAGGAGGGGCGGCCCAGACGGCCTCATCGTCTCGCAGCGAGGCGACGGTCCGTTCGCGTTCCCATGGTGCGGAGGAATGGAAGGCGCTGAGAGCGCCGGAGAGTGGTTGGTTGTCTGCCGTATCCACCCGGGGAGGTGGCTCTCGCAAAGATGAGTGGCCGATTCCTCCAGCCGCCAGTTCGCCATGGCGCTCCAGACGCTCGGGGGAGTCACCGTCGCGGACGGTCAACAAGCGCTCTTGCTCATCGAGGTCACCCTGCCTCCACACCGAGGCCGCGTCATGCCGATGCGTCGATGATCCTGGAAAGGATCCAGCGAACGAATCGGGTGACCTCGCGCGGGTCGAGCTCGGCGGCGGGCAGGCATCGCTGGCGATCGAGGGCCGACTGGACCAGCTCATGACTCATGGCGGACACGCGGTGGAGCGCCCACTGTCCACCGTCGATCTTGGACACGAGTGTGCCCTCCGCTGCGAACCGCCAGGCACGACAGGCGTTGAGCACCGCGTACTCACCAGGCGCGCGTTCCGCGGCCCAGCGCAACTCGGACACCAGTTGGGCCACCACCAGGTCATGGGCGACGGGAGCGAACACTTCGGCGGGGGAGCGCCCGGGACCGACCAGGCGCCCGGCCCGGCGGCATACGGCAAAGTGCAGCACCAGGTCGGGGTCTCCCTCATGCCCATGACCATCGACGACCTTGGTGTCATCGGCAGCTGTCGTGACATGGAGCTCGAACGGCGGCTGTGCCGTGGGGTGCCGGGCGACCGGGAGGGTAACGACGCTCAGTTCCAGCCCCTGAGCAGGGCAAGGCAGGCGGTCGCCGCGTAGCCGTTCTGCGGCGGCTGCCTGCTCATCTGCCGTCATGGGACGCTCGCACACGACAATGACGTCGATGTCGCTGCGCCGCGCGTCGAAGCCGCCGAGCACTGCGGACCCATGGAGGTAGACGCCTGTCAGCCGCGAGCCGAGCACCGCCGCCATCGCGGATGCGACGTCACCGATGTAGTGGCCTGACAGAGAATCCATGATCGGACTATAGGAAAGCAGCCGCGAGGCCATGGGTGAGATGGGTGACACGAAGGGGTGTGAAAGTCGGGATCGGACATGATCGTGAAGCTACCGACAAGTTCGACGTCGCGGCTGCTCGCCCAGGCCGTGAGCTTCTCGCGGAGCAGCGGCCCAGATGGGCGTATCACCTTCCCAGGGTCGTCGTCCTTCTCCGGCCGAGAGCGGCGCGGCCCCGGGCAAGTCCAGGTCCTTGACGATCTCGGACGGGTGCAGGCGGTGAGGCTGGCCAGGTTCCCAGAAAGGGGAGTCGGCTTGAGCAGGATGCGGTTGAAAGTGCTGGTCTTGAGGTGGTTGAGGGCCGCAGCTCCTCCCGGCTCATCCTCCGTACCTGCTAGATCGAGAGGCGCGCGAAATCCGGCATGCGCGGATGATCCCATCGAGCGTGGCGGCTTGGGCCGAGGTGATCAGAAGCGGCGGCACCCCGAATGGCTGCTGCCCTGCGACAGGCCCTCGACCCGGACTGGGGATGCTGCCCGTTCATCGGCAACCTGGACATCGTGACCTGGAACGTCCAGACGGGCGAAGTCAGGGTGCACACTTCCGACGGAGCCCTGCACAACACCGGCTCGTACCCGCTGGACTGGCGGTGCGGGAGCGCGTGCATCGATGGCGGATGGGCCGCGATCGGAGTCGTGGACTCCTACAAACGCGCTCCCCGGGCGGGAGGGAGGCGGTCAGGCGTACGGCGGGGGCTTGTCAGGCTTGCCGGGTGCTGCCATGGCCGCGGCGGCGGGGTCCGGCGTTTGCAGGAGGGCGGTCAGGTGCCGATGAGGTGGTCCCCGCAGGGTCGTCATCAGGGCGGGGTTCGGGTGCGGGCGCTGGCCGATGGCGTCGCCGAGCAGAGCGATGCCCGGATTGCCGTCCCGGGCCAGGCGGCTCGTATCGGCGGATCGGCGGATCGTCGGCCGGCGGGCCCCCGGCGAGGCGGCGTCATGCTGAGTCTCGGGGAAGCCCTCGGGCCAGCGTGACCAGGCGGGGGGCCCGCCGAGGAGGACGCCGGTCGGCGGCGCGGCGTTCACCCGAGGCCAGGCGGTAGGGCACCAGCGTGACCATCACTCCGGAGATCAGCAGCAGCTGGTCCCGCAGCCGCGCGGCCAGCCGGTTGTGCAGCATCCGCTCCCACCAGTGGCCGGTCATGTATTCGACGATGTAGACGGTGACGATCTCGCCGTCGTGCCGGGCCAGTCGTTCGCGCACATGCTGCAGCACCGGGCCCACCGTGGTCCGGTACGGCGAGTCGATCAGTGTCAGCGGCACATCCGGGGCGTACCGCTCCCAGCCGTCCCGCAGTTCCCGGGTCATCTCCTCATCGGTGCACACGTGGACGGCCTCGAGGCTGGCCGGCCGGGTGGCGGCGGCGTAGGCGAGCGCCTGCAGAGCCGGGCTGCTCAGCCGGGACACCAGCACCATGGCGTGAGCGATGGCCGGGCGAACCGGGGGCGCGTCCGGTTCGGTCGCCTCCCGCACGTGGTCGTAGTGCCGCCGGATCGCCTTCATGAGCACGAACAGCGCCGGCATGGCGAGGCAGACGATCCACGCGCCGTTGAGGAACTTGGTGACCAGGACGATCACCAGCACCACGGCGGTCACCACCGCTCCGACCGCGTTGATCGCCTGGCGCCGCCGCACCTGCAGGGTGTACGGCCGGCCGAGGCGCTGCCAGTGCCGGACCATGCCTGCCTGGCTGAGTGTGAACGACACGAAGACGCCGATGATGTAAAGCTGGATCAGCCGGGAGGTGTTGGCGTCGAAGGCGACGAGCAGGATCGCCGCGGCCGTGGCGAGCAGCAGGATCGCGTTGCTGAAGACCAGTCGGTCTCCCCGCTTGTGAAGCTGCCGGGACAGGTAGGAGTCCGCGGACAGGATGGAGGCCAGCAGGGGGAACCCGTTGTACGCGGTGTTGGCGGCCATGATCAGGATTGCCGCGGTGGTGGCCTGGAGGTAGGCGTACAGGACGCCGCCGCCGAAGACGGCGTCGCCGATCTGGGCGAGCGCGGTCGGCTCGACGTAGTTCGCGGGCATCCCGGTGACCCGGCCAGGGTGATCGGGGTCGGTCATCCGTACGCCGGTGAACAGGGCCAGCGCGGTGATGCCGGAGAACATGGTGATCGACAGCACGCCCATGATCGCCAGGGTGTTCGCCGCGTTCTTGCTCTTGGGCGGCCGGAAGGCAGGCACGCCGTTGCTGACGGCCTCGACTCCCGTCAGTGCCGTGCACCCGGAGGCGAACGCCCGCAGCACCAGGAAGATCGCCACCACACCGGCGGGCTGGTAGAGCGGGTCGATGGCGAAGTCCGCGCTGATGGCGCGTGGCAGGTCGGCGGTGGCCAGCCGCCACGCCGCGACCAGGAACAGCAGGTAGATGCCGGCGATGAAGGCGTAGGTGGGCACGGCGAAGCCGCGCCCGGACTCCCGGGTGCCGCGCAGGTTGATCAGGGTGAGTATCGCGATGCAGGCCACGCTCAGCGCGGCCGACCAGCGTTCCAGCGCGGGTAGATAGGAGGTGATGGCGTCGACTCCGGCGGCGACGGAGACGGCTACCGTCAGCACGTAGTCGACCAGCAGCGCGCTCGCCGCGACCAGGCTGGCGTTGGTGCCGAGGTTCTCCCGGCTGACGACGTACGCTCCGCCTCCGTTGGGGTAGGCGTAGCAGGTCTGCCGGTAGGACACGATGATGATGACCAGCATGGCCACGATGGCCGCCCCGATCCACCCCGTGACGTGCAGCAGGGCGAGCCCGCCCAGGGTGAGGGCCATGATGATCTGCTCGGTCGCGTACGCCACCGATGAGATGGGGTCGCTGCAGAAGACGGGCAACGCCAGCCGCTTGGGCAGGAGCTGTGTGGCAAGGCTCCCGGTCGGCAGCGGGCGGCCGATCAGGACCCGCTTCGCCCACTCCTTCACGGGCCGGCGGTCACACGCATCACCGCCTCCTTTCGATCACTGACTGTAATCGAGGTGGCAGCGGTGCACCGCCTCGACATGCGGCGATCCGTCATCGAGGTGGCCGGCTGAGCAGGGCGCGGCCGTTGGCGTGCAAGGTGGTCGGCGGTCGGATCGCCTGCGGCGACGTGTTCGACGTGCACCAGCAGCCGCCGCAACAGTGCGCGGTTGGCGATCGGGCCGGGTCAGGTGTGTGCGTCCGCCTGCGGCGCGAGGGCGTGCACGAGCTCATCGCCGCCCCCGGCCTGCCGGCAGCTGTCGCACGCCGCAGCATCCCGCCTGTCGGCGGGTCAGCGCCGCCGCGCTCGCTCCATGTCTCGCACACAAACAGCGGGTCGGTCGGCGGCAGGGTTTCGCCGCCAGAACGGTGAACGGCTGGTGCGGGAGCGGCGAAAAGAGTCCCACGTGCACCGTATCCGGATCGCCCGCTTTTAGTGGACAAATCAAGAAATAAATCGGCTTTGAATGGAATGACACCATTTCTCATTGGAGTCGCCGTCGAGGGTGGCGCATGTTTCAGGGCCGGCTTTTCCTGGGTACCCCTGACTCGATATGCCTATTCGGTGGCCGACGGAAATGTCCATCGCATAATCATGAGGATCCCGGTGATTGCTCGTCACAGAACAGCGCATTCGCGCGGGTGGGCAGGCCGACGCGCATCATGGTGGACCATTTCGCCGAGGTCCACCGGTGGTGCGGGCGTTCGTCCGGTCCCGCCGCAGGAAACGGGGGCCACCCGGGTCGCCGCCATGCTGGGGCCGGCCTTTGTGGCGGCGATCGCGTACGTCGACCCCGGGAACGTGGCCACCAACCTCACCGCAGGTGCGACGCTGGGCTACACGCTGGTGTGGGTCGTCGTGGCGGCCAGTCTCGTCGCGATCCTGGTGCAGTTCCAGGCGGCGAAACTCGGTATGGCGACCGGGGAGAGCCTGCCGAGCCTGTGCCGTCGGCGCTTCACCCGGGCAGGCCGTCTCATGCTGTGGTTGCAGGCCGAGGTCGTCGTGCTCGCGACCGATCTCGCCGAGTTCGTGGGTGCGGCCATCGGCATGCACCTGCTGTTCGGGATGCCGGTGGCGGTGTCGGCGCTGTCCACGGCCGTGGTGTCGCTCGCGCTGCTGGAACTGCGGCGCAAGGGGCGCACTCGCCCGTTCGAGCTCATGAGTGCCGCGGCGCTCATGTTCGTCGGCGCGGGCATCGGCTACGACATCGTCGTCACGGGCAACCAGTCGGTGAGCGGCCTGGCCGCCGGGCTGATCCCGAGCCTTGGCGGTGAGGGAGCGCTGCTGCTGGCCATGGGCATCGTCGGCGCCACGGTCATGCCCCACGCGGTCTACCTGCACTCGGCCCTGGTGCAGGGGCGCGGCATGACGACCGAGGCGGTCCGCCGCCAGCCCGTCCTCGTCCGCCGGATTCTGCGCCTGGACTGCTCGCTCGCCCTGGGCGTGGCCACGGTCATCAACGTGTCGATGATCGCCCTCGGCGCCGGGCTCGGCGCCGCGACCGGCGGTGGGTGGACCGGCGATCTGGAGGCCGCCCATGCGGAGCTGGGCGCCCGGATCGGTGGAGCCGCCGCCCTCGCCTTCGCTGTCGCGCTGCTGTCGTCGGGGATCTCCTCCTCCGGGATCGGAACCCTCGCCGGCGACATCGTGATGAGGGGTTTCCTCGGCCGGCGGGTGCCGGTGCGCGTGCGCCGGATCGTGACCATGACGCCGGCGGTTCTTGCCCTGTTCTCCGGCGCTTCCCTGACCGACCTGCTGGTTCTGAGTCAGGTGGTCATCTCCCTCGGCGTGTCCGTGGTGCTGTTCCTGCTCGTCTCTTTCTGTCGTGATCGTTCGCTGATGGGTGAGCTGGTCAACGCCCCGCACACGACCTGGATCGCGGGTACGGCCGCAGTGATCGTCGCGGCCCTGGGCTGCTCGTTGCCGGTTTTCCTGCTGTTGTGAGCTGTGAACGGGATCTTTCGATGCACGACCAGACCGGGCCCGGCTCCGGCGGGGCCTCACCGGAGACGTTCATTCCGATTTCCCTGTGCCGGATAAGGCGCAAGTTCTTCGTGTTCGCCGGTCTGACCGTCGGCTGTGCGATGGTGGAGGCGACCGTGTGGCTCACCCTCGTGCTGCTGCTCATATCTGTCGCCATTCTGCTGGCCGCGGGGATCCTGGGCGGGACGGAGCTGATCCGTTCCGTTCTCCTCATGCCGCCGAAGCGTGAATCGCGATGCAAGCCGTGAGCCGTCATCGGCGGACCGGGTCACCGGGGTTTGCGCGGGCGACGATGAGCGGGTCGATCGGGGTGAAGGGAAATTGCGGCAGCTCCCGCTCGGGAATGTCGAAACTCGCGGCGAGGACTTCGCGGGAGAATGCCGAGGCGGTGGCCCGGTAGCCGATGTCGCCGGGCATGGGCTGGTCGAAGAAGATGAGGAAGTGAATGTCCTCGTCGCCGATGACCTCGATGTGGTGCGGAAAGGCGCGCGGCACGAAGTACATGTCGCCGGGGCCGAGCAGGTATTCGTCGAGGGTGTTGTCGGGGTCCAGGACGCGCATGCGGGCGTGCCCCTTGGCGACATATCCCATCTCGGCGGTGATCGGATGCCAGTGCGGTTCACGCATCCCGCTCTCCCTGATACGCAGGGAGTACATGGAGATGTCCTCCAGGGCGGCCCAGTACTGCTTGCGGGCCAGGCGCGCGTCGCCGTAGGCGTACGACAGCGGCGTATGCTGACCTTCCGCGTCGAACAGATGGGCGTTGGGCAGCCCCGCCGTGGACGGGACATCGGCCGAACCGGCGCGCCGGACGATCTGCTGAGCCGGAGACCGCTCGAAGGCGGCGAACGCCGACGCGGGCAGGTCGTAGGTGTTACCCAGCACGGCATCGGTCATGGCGTTGAAACTGGCGTGCAACGAGAAGTGCTGCGGGCGCTCGCTGCGCAGCGCGAGAAGGAACTCGGCGCGCTCGTCGCCGATGTTCTCGATGTGGTAGATGGCGCCGGACTCGACGTGATACATCTGACCGGCTCGGACGATGAACGACGAGAAGGCGTCGGCGTCGCCCAGGATCGACACCAGGACCGTGCCGGCAAGGCAATAGCCGAGCTGGTTGGCGTTGACGTTCCACTGCGGCTCGCGGATGGCGCCGGGCTCCAGCACGACATGCTTGAGCGAGAGCCGGTTGAGGATCGGCAGCACGGTGGCGTCCACCATGGTGACCGATCCGAGCTCGTTCTCGAATGCGGGTGGCAGAGCCGCCAAAGAAGTGATGTGCGGCGACGTACTCGTCATGACTTCTCCTTCGTAGCCGCATGCCGACGATCGAAATCCCGTGCGCGGCATCGCGGAACATCGTCCTTGGAGCGCAGGGCACGCCCACGCGGCCGATCCAGTGATCGATCTTCATGTGCTGGCGTATGCCCAGGTTAAGCAGCGAGTGTCCGCTGTGGCGGACTGCGTCACGGCGTGTCGCCCGATCATGGCCCTTCCGGTCGTCCTGGTTCGCGCGGCACCGCCATCTCGTGCCGCAAGATCAATATTTCTGCGTCTTCGGCCGCGGAGGAACGAGACAGCGGGACGAGCCACGCGAAGATCCGCGTGGCGATCAGGTGGAGCAGTCGCACGAGTACGAGGACCGATGATGTCGTATCGGTGCGGGGAGCGTCGTCCCAGGTCAGGAGCTGTGCAATTGAGCCCTTGCGTACTGCGTACGTGGCGCTGATCGTGTTAATGAAAACACGCCAGTCAGAAGGGCGAGCGCGCACCGGGGGAGCGGCGGGGGAAGCCGCTGCCCGAGGCGGTCGTTGCGGTCTCCGGCGAGTCGGCGGCTCCGGGCCCGGTCGGAGGGCTGCGATCCGGGCGTTTTCTGCTAATACGGATTATTACTGGGCTATCACCTCTTGACCCCACCCTTCGTGAAGTCCCACACTCTCTGCTAATGCGCATTATCGAGGAGACGGATGGTGGCAAGACGCCTCACCCAGCAGGACATCGCCCGCATGGCGGGGGTGAGCCAGACCACCGTGTCGCTGGTGCTCAGCAACCGCGTGGACAGCGCGGTGCGCATCTCGCCCGAGACCCGGCAACGGGTGCTGCGGGTGATCAGGGAGACCGGCTACATCGCCGACCCCGCCGCCCGCAGGCTCGCCGAGGAGGCCGGGTACGACCTGCTGCTGTTCACCAGCGCGCGGGCCACGCGCGGCAAGCGGCGGATCTTCAACGACGACAGCCAGGGCCTGCTCATCCCGAGAGGTCACGATCGTGCCGCTGTTCCGGATGTTCAACAGGGCCTGGGCCACTTCGGCACCTTCTACCGGGTCGCGCTTCCGCCGGCCAGACCGGCGCTCGGCGCCCCGGCCATCTTCGCCTTCCTGCACTCCTGGAACCTCCACCTGGAGCCGATCGTGTGCCTGTCCAGCCCGACATGTTCACGCAGCCGCAGGCGCTCACCCAGTTCGTCGACGCCTTCGGCAGGCCCATGTGGAACGTCCAGCTCGCCGCCGCCTCCATGACCGCCGTGCCGATCCTGATCGTTTTCGTCCTCGCCCAGCGCCAGTTCATCGAGGGACTGGCGCACACCGGGCTTAAGGAGTGATGTCCTGTGTACTCCCGACGTGGTTTCGTCTCCCTGGCCGCCGGCGCGGCCGCCTTACCGCTGCTGCCCGAGCCCGCCGCCGCCGATCCGCTCGCGAGCGGGTGGGACCTGCCGGGGTCGGTGTTCGTGACCGCGCCGCCCGACCCGCAGGCCGTGCTGCTCGGCGGGCCCGGCTTCGAGACCCACGCCGATGGCGTCGGCGACGACACGGCGGCGTTGCAGGCCGCCATCGATGAGGCTTCCCGGCGCGGTATCGCCAACAAGCTCTGCGACATCCTCGGTGGCGTGCGCGACTTCCCCCACGGTGACGGGGGCGGCGTCGTCCTCGTGCCCGAAGGCACGTACCGGCTGTCGGGTACCGTCCGGGTGTACGACTCGGTCCGCGTGATCGGCTTCGGCCGCCGGCGTCCCCGTCTCCTGCTGGGGGAGAACACCCTCGGCTACGCGTCGGGGACGGCGAAGGACGTGCTCTCCTTCGTACGGCGTCCCGTGGGCGGGCCGATCGCCTACGCCAACAACGACACCTTCGGCTCCGGCCTGGTCAACCTCGACATCACCATCGCGGCCGGCAACCCGGACGCGGTGGCCGTCCGGTTCGGCGGCGCGCAGCTCTGCCTGCTGCAGGACCTCGACATCGACGCGGGCGACGCCCGCGCCGGCATCGACCACAACGCCAACCTGATCCACCGCGTACGGGTGCGCGGCGGCGAGGTCGGCCTGAACGCCTACGCCGCCTCGGCCGGCTGGCAGACCACGCTGCTCGACTGCCGGTTCGAGGGCCAGCGCCGCGCCGCGGTGGCGATGGTCAACGACGCCAAGCTCGTCGTCGTCAGGGCCGTGGTCGCGCGCACGCCGAGGGCGTTCGAGGGCGCGCCGGGGCAGTGGCAGCACCTGTACGTCCAGGACTCCCACTTCCACGACGTCCGCGACGTCGCCGTGGTGCTCAACGACCAGGTCCCCGGCTCGGAGAACGACCTCATCCGGCGCAGCACCCAGCTCACCCTGCTGAACTGCACGTCCTCGCGGGTCAGCGACCTGCTCCTGCTCGCGCAGAGCGGGTCGCGTACCTCCGCACCGTCGCCGTCGGTCCACATCCGCGAGCTGACGTACGGACTGCGCGTCGAACACGCCCTGACCAGCGGCGAGACCCGGCGGGAAGGCGTGCACGCCGACCTTCGCCCGGGCGCCCCGATCGGCCGCTCCCTCACCAACCTGAGGCCCGACACCCCCGTGCCGCCGCCGACGCGCGAGTGGGTCAGCGTCGCCGACGTCGCGGCCAGGATGGGGCGCACCATCGGCATGGGCGAGGACGACCTGGCGGTCTTCCAGGCGGCCGTGGACCGCCACGACACCGTGTTCGTCCCCATCGGGCAGTACACGCTGACCGGCACGCTCCGGCTGCGGGCCGGCACCCGCCTCATCGGCCTGCATCCGCGCCAGACCTGGCTGCTCGCCGCCGACGGCCACCCTGCCTTCTCCGACCCGGACGCGCCACGCGCACTGGTGTCGACCCCGCGCGGTGGCCGTACCGTCGTGACGGGCATCGGACTCGACACCGCCAGGCAGACACCGGGCGCGGTGAACCTGCTGTGGCAGTCGGGCGCGGACTCCTATCTGGCCGACATCGCGACCCAGTTCGTCAAGTGGCACCCGGCGGACGCCCCGACGGGTGACCCCGGCTACAGCTACCGGGGCAGGCACAAGTACAGCATCTGGGTACGCGGAGGCGGCGGCACGTTCGCCAACGTGTGGAGCGTCAACGGCTGGGCGGACAACGGCCTGCTGGTGGAGGACACCCACGTCCCCGCCCGCCTGTACGAGATCTCGGTGGAGCACCACGAGACCCGCGAGGTGGTGCTGCGCGGCGTGTCAGGATGGCGCTTCCTCGGCCTGCAGACGGAGGACCACATCTACGGCTGGCGATCCCAGGCCGTCGAGATCGAGCGCAGCCGCGACATCCTGCTGGCCAACTCCGTTCTCTTCCGCGTGGCCACCGTCCTGGGGCCGCACCCGTACGCCGTGAGCGTCCGCGGCTCCCGCCGCATCACCCTGCGCGGCAACCGCGGCTACCGCGACAAGACCCCCGAGTTCACCCAGTGGGGCGCGGCCGTCTACGACCATGACAGTGGGCGAAGCGTGCCCGAGGTGGAGTTCACCTTGATCGAGGTGAGATGAGCCACGTCGGAGCGCCGCCCTCCGGTCCTGGGCGACGACCGTGAAGGCTTAGCCGGCCGCGCCGCTGTCCTGCGACGCCGACAGGCAGTTCAACCTGGTCTTGGACGCCGCCGTACGCGGCCTGGGCCTGGACACTTGTCTGCCGCAGTGCGACGGTGGCGAGGCCGCCCGGTTGGTCGCGCAAGGCATGGACGAGTGCCAGGTGCTCAAGCCCGTGCTGGACGGCCGGGTCCCGGACGAGGGCGGCTGCGTCGAACTCGGTATCGCCCCACACCCCGGCAAGTACTGCGTTGGCATGCAAGATCGACTGCGGCCGCTTCGGCGGCACCGACAGCGACAACCTGATGATCGACTACACCCTCGCCTGAACGGCCAAGCCCTGGACCACCTCGTCCAGGGCTTGGCCCGCCGGCCCGCGATCCTGCCGACATCGGCCACACCGTCTATGAGCCGCTGCACGGCCCACAGGCCGCCTTCCAGCCATGGATCGCCGACCTCGCGCCGCATCTCGGCCTCCGGCACCACCGCCTGGGGTCGACGGACGCGTCGTCGGTGCATGGGTGCGGGATCCCGGCGGTGTGGTCGAGCTGCGTCTGCTTGGTGACGAGGTCTCCCCGCAGGCCCGCGAGGCGTTGGCGGCCGAAGCGCGGCGGTTGGGCGCGTGGCTGCCAGCGGGTGTTCACCGTCTACCCCTCGCCGGCCATGCAGCCCGGCGCCGGGCGTTGACGCAAAAGGGGTGGCGGGTGGGCCGGGGGCCTGGGGCGGTGCGTGTCCGCTGCTCCGGGTCGGCGTCGCCCGGTTCTGTGCCCTTTGAAGACGGTTGCGCCGGTCACGGGGGCTCTTGGGTGCCGGCGGTGAGGCGTCGTCCCCAGGCGCGCATGTAGGCGATGGCTTCCGGTGGGCCGTGGACCACAACGGGGGCCTCGAGCGCTCCGATGCAGAAGGTGGCCCAGTCCAGGGAGTCGGTGGCGATCTCCACCCGGCACGAGGTGTCGTCGATGGGTTCGACTGTCCCGTAGTGCGCGATCTCCGCCCGCACCCGTTCGGCGGGGGCCCCGACCGTGGCGCGGACGGGATACCTGGCGGGCATCGCTCTGATCCGGGCGCGCACGTACTCGACGGGATCGTCGGCGGGCAGGGGGCGGGGAGCGAACGTCGTGCCGGTGCGGCTCGCATCACCGATGCGGTCGACGCGGAAGGTGCGCCAGTCGGCCCGGTCGAGGTCCCAGGCGATGAGGTACAGGCGGTTCTCGACGCGGACGATGTGGTGCGGGTGGACGGTCCTGGCCGCGGTCTGACCGGTGCGGGTGCGGTAGGCGAACCCCACGGTCTCGGTGTCGCGGCAGGCCAGGGCGAGGGTCGTCAACGAGGCGACATCGGTGACGCCCACGCGTGCCTCTGGGGTGGGCGCTGGGACGGCGACGGCGCGGAGGCTGTCGATGCGGCGTCGGATCCGTACGGGAAGCACCTGGACGATCTTGGCCATGGCGCTCAGCGCGGCGTCGGCTGACATCAGGGAGGGGCCGGAGGTGATCTCTTGGAGCCCCATGACGATGGCGGCGGCCTCGTCCTCGCTGAGTACCAGGGGCGGGAGCGAGGCGCCGGGGCTGAGTTGGTAGCCGCCGCCGGTGCCCCGTGCGGCGGTGATCGGATACCCGAGCTCCTGGAGGCTGTCGATGTCGCGGCGGAGCGTGCGCTGGCTGACGCCGAGGCGGCGCGCGAGCTCGTGGCTGGGCCAATGGCGCCGGTTCTGCAGCAGGCCGAGGAGTTCGAGGACGCGGGTGCCGGTCGACATGGGCCCACTCTAGGCCCGCTTGTGGACATATAGCGGCCACAAGCCCGGTGATGATGGGAACCGCCACCGAAGCGGGAATGGAGCGTACGCCGACACATGATCAGCACTGCCGATCTGTCCCGGAGTCTTCGGGCTCCCGGCGGCGATGAGGTCCGCGCCGTCCGGGGCATCGACCTCTCCGTGGCGCACGGGGAAACGGTCGCCGCTCTCGGCCCCAACGGCGCGGGCAAGAGCACCTTCATGCGGATGCTCTCGACGTTGCTCCCGCCCACGGGCGGCACCGCGCGCGTCGCCGGCTTCGGCGTACGGACCCAGGCTCCGCTGGTGCGCGAGCGCATCGGCTACGTCGGCCAGGGCAACGGCGCCGGGCACACCCAACCGGCCCTGGACGAGGTCGTCACCCAGGGCCGCATCTACGGCCTCGACCGGGCCGCCGCCCGCGACCTCTTCGCCGGACAGATCGCGACCCCCGGCGTCGGCTACGGATTCCTCGCCACCGGTGCGACCGCCGCCCTCGGCTTTCTCCTTGGGCTGCGCGCCAGCACCGACTGACAACACTCACGCGAAAGGACCCACGAACATGCGCATCCTCGTCACCGGAGCGACCGGCCAGGTCGGGCGGCACCTCGTCGGACAACTCCACGAAGCCGGACACGACGTCCGCGCACTCTCCCGCACCCCCGCCAAAGCCGACCTCCCGGCCGGTGTCGAGGTGGTGGCGGGCGAGCTCACCGATGCCGCCACGCTCGCAACAGCCTTCGAGGGGGTCGACGCGATCCACCTGATCACCTTCGGCGGCGACCACGACCTGACCAACGGCCCCGAGATCATCCACCTCGCCGTACGCCACGGCATCACTCGGGCCACGGTCCTCGGCGGCTGGTCGCCCACCAGCATCGAAAGCGCCCTGGAGTCCAGTGCGATCCGCTGGACCCTGCTGCAGCCGGCGGAGTTCATGTGCAACGCCCTCGAATGGGCCGATGAGATCCGCTCCCAGGGCACCGCGTCCATGCTCGCCACCTTCCCCAGCGCGATGGTGCATGAGGCCGACATCGCCGCCGTGGCCGCCACCGCGCTCACCCACGAGGGCCACGAGGGCCGGAGCTACCCGATCACCGGGCCCGAAGCCCTCACCCCGGCGGAACGCGTCCGGATCATCGCCGAGGCCACCGGGCAGGACATCGCCTTCGTACACCTCAGCGAGGACGCGGAGCGCGCCCGGCTGCGCGGCTACGGATACGACGAGGACTACGTGGAGTTCGGAATCCAACTGGCCACGAACCCGCCCGGGGCCGGTGGTGTGGTCCTGCCCACCGTCGAGGACGTCACCGGCACGCCCGCGCGAACCTTCGCCCAGTGGGCGCGGGAACACGCTGAACGGTTCCGCACCGCGCCCTGACCCGCACGGGCCGAACCCGTGGCTCCGCCGCCCGCCCGTAGGTCTTGGCCGCGAACTCCTGATAGATCGTCTCCACGCTCACGTGGCGATCCTCGGCGGCCCGGGCCAGCGCGTACAGGTTGATCTCGGTGGGCGTGCCGATGATGCCGGAGTCGTCGTATCGGTCGGTCCTGGCCACGTAGCCGATCACGTTCGGGAGCCGCTGATAGTGGCGCAGCCGCTTGACGTGCTCCTCCGGCCACGCGTTGGCGATCTTCCCCTGGCCGTTGTACTCGCCCGCCGCGTCGTACTCGACGAGCACCGGCCTGCCGATCCGCGCGATCGTGGCATCGTTCGGGTGGGTGAGGAAGAAGTCATGCGGCGTCGCCTTGGCCATCACCTTGACGTCCGGGTTGCGTACCAACGCGATGGCGCCGATCGTGCGCTCCATCTCCTCCGGGAAGTAGCCGAAGGTGCGCAGGTAGAGCCCCAGCTGCCGTTCGCCGATGATGACGTCGGCGACCTGGTCGACCAGGTAGGCCAGCTTCTGCTCGGCCGTGGCCAGCTTCGCCGAGTGCTGCCGCTCCACCCGTGCGCCGGTCTCGATGAAGGTCAGCACCACCGAGTCGATGTCCGGCACCAGATCGAGCATCTCCCGGTAGTCCTGCTTGAACCACTCCCAGAACGCCGGGTCGTCCAGGTCGATGGTGCCGCCCGGTCCGGTGCGGAACTCGGCCGGGTAGTGGCTCAGGTCGTAGAGCGAGTGGTCCCAGATCGCCACCTCGGCGATCCCGGCGTCGTGCGCGGCCTTGGCGAGCCGGTTGGCCCGCGCCCGCTTGACCGGGTCGCGCACCTCACGCAGGTCGTGCACGATCTCGTGGCTCAGCTGCAGGTGATTGATCTTGTACGGCTTCGCGGCGGCGATCACGGCGTCCGCCCCGGCGTCGCTGTCGGACAGGATCGTCCACCCGCGCACCGGCTGTCCGGCCTCGGCCCGCGCGGGCAGCGCCACCACGCCCGTCGCCAGCAGGATCAGGACGGCGAGGAGGTGCCTCATTGCTCCACCCCGTTCACGAAGACCTTCCGCAGGCTCAGCCCGTCCGTGTACGCGATCGTGTCCGGCCCGGTCACGTTCGTGAACGCACACTTCTCCAGGCGCACCCCGACCAGGTGGTCGGTCTCCAGGCCGACGAGGTTGAGCACGGCGTCGGCCCCGTCGAGCCGGGTCCGCTCCATCCGGATGTCGCGCACCGACACCGGCTCCGTGCCCTGCTCGTTGCTCGCGTAGTCCATGTTGACGAACATCACCTCACGGTCCACGTTCCCGCCGGTGAAGTCGCGCGTGTAGACACCCTCGATGAAGCCGCCGCGCTTCTTGCCGGCCTTGATGTAGACGGGGTATTTCACCGGGTAGTTGCCGGGGAAGTCCGGTGAGTTGATCACACACCGCTCGGCGAAGACGTTGCGCACCCCGCCCGACATCTCGCTGCCCACCGTGATGCCGCCCCAGCGGCCGGAGAACTGGCAGTCCTGGACCACGATGTTCTCGCTGGGCACGCCCACCCTGCGGCCGTCGGCGTCACGCCCGGACTTGACCGCCACGCAGTCGTCGTTGGTGTTGAACCGGCAATGGTGAATGTGCACGTACGACGACGCCTCAGGGTCGCAGCCGTCGGTGTTGTAGAGCGTGCTGACGACGGTGATGCCGCGCACGGTCACGTTCGTGCACAGGACCGGGTTCACGGTCCACATGGGCGGCTCGAGGATCGTGATGTCGCCGACCAGGATGTTCTGACATTTCACGAACTGGACCATGGCGGGACGCAGGTAGTGCCCGGCCCCGAACACGCGCTCCTCCACCGGCACGCCGTCGTCGCCCATCTTCCGCAGCGCCCGCTGGTCCCCGCCCTGCGGTCCGCCGTTGGCGTACCAGCTCTCCCAGGGACCCTGCCGCGCCTGGCCGTCGAGCGTTCCCCTGCCCGTGACCGCGATGTTCCGCTGCCCGTGGGCGTAGATGAAGGGGCTGTAGTTGCGGCACTCGGTGCCCTCCCACCGGGTGAGGACAACTGGCAGGTACGCGTTCGGATCGGTGCTGAAGGCCATCACCGCGCCCTCCGACACATGCAGCTCGACGTTGCTCAGCAGGTGGACGGCACCGGTGAGGAAACGTCCCGGCGGCACCACGACCCGGCCGCCGCCCCGGCGATGGCACTCGCCGATCGCCGCCGCGAACGCGGCCGTGCAGTCGGTCGTGCCGTCGCCCACCGCGCCGAACGCGGTGATGTCCCACTTCCGGCTCGGGAACCGGGGAGGTCGGATCTTGCGCAGAATGTCCGGCACCTTCCGCCACGGATCGGGGGGCCGGGACTCGGCCGCCGCCGGGCCGGTCCCGGGCAGGAGTGTGGCCGCGGCGAGGGATCCTCCGGCCTTGAGCAGAGAGCGTCGGGAGGGCATGGTCACCACCGGGGGGTCGTGGAGTGAGAGGCGATGTCGTCCCACAGGGCGGCCGGGACGGGGTGGTCCAGGGCCCGCAGGTTGGCGGCGACGTGGGCCGGGTGGTGGGCCCCGACGAGGACCGTACGCACGGCCGGGTGCCGCAGCGGGAACTGCAGGGCCGCCGCGGGCAGCGGGACGCCGTGCCGGGCGCACACGGCGGCGAGTGCGTGGGCCTCGGCGGGCGCGTCCGGCGGTGGCTGGGATCCGGCCAGCAGGCCGCGGTGCAACAGGCCGGCGGCGATGACCGGGATCCCGCGATCCAGGCAGAGCGGGAGCAACTCGTCGAAGGCCGTGCGGCGCAGCAGGGTGATCTGGTTGGCGGCCAGCAGCAGATCGAGGTCCGTGTGCCTGACGAAGTCCACCAGCATGGGGGACTGGTTCATGCCTACACCGATGGCCCGCACGACGCCCTGGGAACGTAGGTCCGCCAGCGCCGGATAGGCCTCGTTCAGCGCCTGCGGCCAGTGGTGGTCCGGGTCGTGGATGAAGAGGATGTCCACGTGGTCGAGGCCCAGGCGGTCGAGGGACTCCGCGACGCTGCGCAGGACCCCCTCGCGGCTGAAGTCCCACTCGACGTGCCGGTCATCCGGTACGGCGAAGCCGCCGTTGTCACCCGGCCCCGGGCGGACGAGCCGGCCGACCTTGGTCGACAGGACGAACTCCGACCGGGGCCGCAGTCGCAGTGCGCGGCCCATGCGCCGCTCCGACAGGCCGAGCCCGTAGAAGGGGGCGGTGTCGAAGTAGCGGATGCCGCCCTCCCAGGCGGCCTCCATCACCGCGGCGGCCTGCGCGTCCGAGACGGCGTGCACGTAGTTGCCGAGTGGCCCGCCGCCCAGCCCCACGGCGGGCGTCATCGGAGTTCCAGGTGCAGCCAGGTGGTGACCACCTCGGAGACCGCCTCCAGGTGGTGATCCTCGCCGGCCTCCACGATGAGCACATCGCCCCCAGAAAACTGTGAAATTTCGCCGTTTATGTGGACCTTTCCGCTGCCAGAGAGGATGAGGAAGATCTCCGGGTCCACGTGCGTATGAGCCTCGTGTGCATGGCTCACCTGGCCGGGGCGGAGTGTCGACACCCCACCGGACGCCACCCGGAAGCCGGGCAGCGAAACCCCCGCGCGCATGTCCGCCAGCGTGCTCCTACGCACCGTCGCCCGCCCCCTTGGTGGCCGGTCCGCCGCGGTATGGCTGTCGTTCGTGATTCAAGAGCTCACCTTCCGGCGATTCCCGTGAGCGTGACGCCCCGGATGAACGTCTTCTGCGCCAGGAAGAAGACGACGAGGATGGGCAGCATCGACAGCAGCGCGACGGCCATCATCTGGTTGTACTGGGTGACGTACTGGCCGTTGAACATGCCCAGGCCCTGCGCGAGAGTGATCTTCTCCATCGAGCGGAGGTAGATGGAGTTCTCCAGATACTGGTTCCAGTTGCCGACGAAGGAGAACAGGCAGATCGCCGCGATGGCCGGCCTGGCCAGCGGCAGCATGATGCTCCACAGGATGCGCAGTTCGGAGGCGCCGTCGATGCGGGCCGCGTCGATGAGCTCCTGCGGGATCGTGGTGAAGAACTGCCGCAGCAGGAAGATGTAGAGCGCCACGCCGAAGAACTCCGGCACGATCAGCGGCAGGTAGGTGTCCACCCAGCCGAGTTCGGAGAACATGATGAACTTCGGCACCAGGGTGATCTCCCGCGGGATCATCATGGTCGCCAGCAGCGCGGCGAACATGAAGCCGGAGGCCCGCGCCCGCATCCTGGCGAAGGCGTAGGCGGGCAGCACGCAGGAGACGAGGTTGCCGGCCATGGACAGGGCGGTGATCACGATGGTGTTCAGCAGGAACCTGTCGAACGGCAGCGAGCCCGTCCAGCCCTTGACGTAGTTGTCGAAGTGGAAGGAATCGGGGAACCATTGCGGCGGGAAGGCCAGGTTCTCCGCGTCCGACTTCAGCGAGGTCGTCAGCATCCACAGGAAAGGCAGCAGGAACACCGCCGAGCTGACGATCAGCAGGACGTAGGCGCCGCTGCGCCGGATCCGCCTGATCCGCTCGGCCTGCTCCGAGGTCAGGGGCGGGCCCGGCCTGGTGCGCGCGGGTCCCCGATCATGCGTCGCGGTTTCGACGAGCACTCGGCGTACCTCACTTGAACTCGTAGTGCACCCAGCGCCTGGCCAGGCTGAACTGGATCGCGGTCACGACGATGACCAGCACGAACATGGCCCACGACAACGTGGCCGCGTATCCCATGTCGAAGTAGACGAAGGCGTGCCGGTAGATGTAGAGCCCCAGCACCATCGTGGCGTTGCCGGGGCCGCCCTCGGTCATGACGAGGATGAGCACATAGCTCTGCAACGCGGCGATGAAGCCGGTCACCACGTTGAAGAAGATGACCGGCGACATCATCGGCACGGTCACGCTCCAGAACCTGCGCCACCATCCGGCGCCGTCGATCTCGGCCGCCTCGTAGAGCGTCTTCGGAATGCCCTGGAGGCCCGCCAGGTAGATGACGATCGTGTTGCCCGCGCCCCACACGCTCATCAGCACGAGCCCGGGGATGGCCCACTCCTGGGAGGCGAGCCAGCCGGGTCCTTCGATGCCGACCGAGGCCAGCATCTTGTTGATCAGTCCGTAGTCGGGGTGCAGGATGTTCAGCCACAGCAGCGCGGTGGCCAGGCCCGACACAACCGAGGGCAGGTACATCACGGTACGGAACAGGCCCTGGAAGCGCAGCGGCTGATTGAGCAGCATCGCCAGCAGGAACGTGAACGTGACGCCGAGCGCCACCGCCCCCACGCCGTACTGCACGGTGTTCTCGATCGACTCCCAGAACTCGGAATCGCCGAGCATGCGCTCGTAGTTGGCCAGACCCACCCATTTCGGCGGCTGGAGCAGGTTCCACTGCATGAAGCTGAGCACCACCGCGGCGACGATCGGGCCCGCGCTGAAGAGCACGAACCCGATCAGCCATGGCGAGACGAACAGGTGGAAGCGCCGGGCCTCCCGGCGGGCCGGCGTGCTGGTGGCGCTCACGGCGGTCATGCGACCTTGTTCTCGGCCAGGACGGGCGTGACCTTGCCGGCGATCTCCCTCAGCGCGTCGTCCACACCGATCTTGCCGAGCATCGCCCGCTCCCAGACCGGCGCGGCGGTGTTCTCGACCTTCTTGCTGGCCGGCAGCCGCAGCACGCCGTCGTCGGAGGCGTAGTCGGCCAGGACGTCCTTGACCAGTTTCACCTCCTGCGCCGGGATGCCGAGCGCCTTGGCGTTGTCCTCCCACGCGGACTGGCGGGCCGGCGCGGCGATCCGGCGGAACTTGTAGCCGGAGGCCGACAGCCACTCGTACATGTAGATCCAGGCGGCGTCCTTGTTCCGCGACGATTCGGCCATCACCAGCGCGCTGCCCACGGCGGGGGTGAAGCGGCCCTCGGGCCCCTTGGGCACGTGCGTGGCGCCCCACTTGAACGCCTTCTGCTTGGACAGCTCCAGCATCAGCCAGGCGCCGTTGATCATCATGGCCGCGTGCCCGGACTTGAACGGATCCACCTTCTCCAGCAGCTGGAGCTCGGCCAGGCTCGGCACGGCCTTGTCCTTGATCAGCAGGTCCAGCCAGCGAGCCATGACGTCCCTGGCCGCCGGGTCATCGATCATCACCTTGGCCTCGGCCTGGTCGAGGAACCGCCCGCCGTAGGGGAGGAGGAACACGGCGGTCAGGTCGGGTGACGGCTTGGGCATCGGGGAGAAGCCGTAGACCTTCTCGACGCCCGATCCGCTGGTCATCTTCCGCATGGTCTCGAAGAGGCGGTCGAAGGTCCAGGTTTCGTCGGGGTAGGCGATGCCGGCCTGGTCGAACAGGTCCTTGTTGTAGAACAGCAGCTTGGGCGCCATGTCGGTGGGCAGGCCGTACAGGCTGCCGTCACGCTTGAAGTAGCCGAGCCCGGACTGCGGGATGTCGTCCATGTCGAACCCGGGCGTCCTGCCGATGTAGTCGTCCAGGGGATGCAGGACCTTGTTGGCGACGAGGTTCTGCGTCCAGGAGTAGTGGTTGTAGAGCACGTCGGGCAGCGTGCCGCCGGCCGCCTGCGTCATGTACTTGGTGAGGAACTGGTCGAACGGCGCCGACTCGCGCTTGATCTCGATGTTCGGGTGGCGCTGCTTGAAGAAGAAGTCGAACTGCGCGTTGCGCACCTCGGTGACGGCGTCGGTGGTGAGCGCCACAGTGATCACGATCTTGGTGGCCGGGTCGGGCACGCTCGTCCTGGGCCAGGTCAGCGAGTTGTTGAGCTGTTCGGCCTCCTCGAACGGCCAGGCGTCGCTGCCCGGCCGGTTCGGGTCGATGACCTGCGCGCCCGACTTGACGGGGGCCGCGGCCTGCTTCTGCGTGCGGCTGTCGCCGCAGGCGGCCAACACCGGCGCGGCCGCGGCCGCCGCCGCCAGAGCCAGGATCTGCCGACGGTTCATCTCCATGGGGGTGGGCCTTTCACAGGAAGAGCTCGATCACCGGCACCGCCACGTCGGGCCGTTGCACGGGGAGCTGCAGGGTCAGGGTGCCGGGCGGCAGCGCGCCCAGCTTCGTGTGCCCGCTGTCCACGGCCGGGTCGGGGGTCAGCGTGCGGATCTCCGATGCGTCGTTGAGCAACTGGGCGTAACGCACCTTGCCCGCCAGCCCAGGCAGGTGCAGATACTTGTACGGCCAGGCGAACAGGTGCAGGTAGAGCCGGTCGTCACGCTGGGTGTAGCGGCAGTCCGGTGGCGCCTGGTACGCGCTCGGGCCGGCGCCGTAGAGGGCGCGGCCGTGCAGCCGCGTCCAGTCCCCGATGCCGCGCAGCGTCGCCAGCGCCCGGGGGTCGAAGGCGCCGCGCCCGTCGGGCCCGACGTTGAGCAGCAGGTTGCCGTCCTTGGAGACGGTGTCGACCAGCATGCGCACCAGCAGGTCCACCGGCTTGTAGTCGAGGTTGTCGCGGTCGTAGCCCCAGCTGCCGTTGAGCGTCTGGCACGCCTCCCAGACCCGGGCCGGCGGCGCGGCCGGCTGGAACTGCTCGGGCGTGGTGAAGTCGCCCGGGATCTCCAGACGGTCGTTGATCAGGCAGTCCGGCTGCAGCCGGCGGACCAGTGCGGCCAGCTCCTCCGAGTGCCAGTCCGCCGCGCCCTTTCCGCCGGGTGTGAGCCGGCCGTTCCTGACTCTCGTCGAATATGAGAAGTCAAACCACATGGTGTCGATTCGGCCATAGCGGGTAAGCAGCTCTTCGACCTGGTGGTGCAAATAAGAGCGGTATATCCCGATATTTCGGCCAGTATTGCTCACACCCTCGTGGTACGCCGGATGCAGACCGTCGATCGGGAAGTGCGGATGGTGCCAATCGATCAGCGAGTGGTAGAGCCCCACCCCGAGCCCGCGCGCCCGGAACGCCTCGATGATCGGGCCGACCAGGTCCTTGCCGTACGGCGTGTGCGCCACCGAGTAGTCCGTGTGGGCCGAGTCCCACAGGCAGAAGCCGTCGTGATGCTTGCTGGTCAGCACCAGGTAGCGCATCCCTGCCCCGGCCGCCGCCTCCGCCCACGCGTCCGGATCGAACAGGTCGGGGTCGAAGTGGTCCAGATACCGCTGGTAGTGCTCGTCCGTCAACCGCTCGCGCTGCTTGACCCACTCATGGCGGGCGGCGAGCGCGTACAGGCCCCAGTGCACGAACAACCCGAAGCGCTGTTCACGGAATTCTGCCAGTCTGGCGGCAGAGATCGGATGAATGCCGCCGGCTCTCCGGTCGTCTCGCTCTGATCCATGGGGCATGGCCGTACCGTAGACCTGGTAATTAACTTCGTCAAGAATTGAATTGAAACCGCTCTCAACCTAGGCTCATGCCCACTGTGAGGGGAGCCGGACGGCTCCATCCGCCGCCGCCGGCGGGGCATGGACCGGTCAGCGGGCTGCGATCGACTCCTCCTATCTCTTTGACTCCTGGAGGGCCACGTGCCGAACTGGACGCTCAACGACGGGGACGTGGAGGCGGCGCTCGCCCTCTCCGGCAGGGGAGAGCTCACGCTGGAACTGCGGTACGCCGGGCGGGTCGTGGTGGAGCCGTCCAGGCTCGGTCTTCGCACCGCGCACGAGGACCTGAGCACCGGGCTGAGGCTCGCCGGGATGTCGGAGCGGCAGGTCGAGGAGTCCTACCGGACGGTGACGGGGAAGCGGCGCGAGCACCGGTATGTGGCAGGGGAGTGGACGTTGTCGTTCGCCAAGAACGGGCACCGGCTCGACCTGCAGGTACGTGTCGGCGCAGGCGCCGTGGCATATCGGTATGTAGTGCCATGGAGCGGGCCGGTCACCGTGGTCGAGGAAATGTCGGAATACGTGGTGCCGGCCGACGCTCGCGCGGTCCTGCTCCCGTACGAGAACGGCCGCTGTGACTATGAGGAGATCCACCGGCACACCACGGTCGCCGCCGCCGAGCCCGTCCTGTACGGCTACCCGTCGCTCTTCCGGACCGGTGATACGTGGCTGTTCGTCACGGAGGCGGGCCTCGACAGCGGATACGCCGGGTCACGCCTGCGCTTCGACGGCCGGGCCTTCCGCCTCGACCTGCCCGACCCGTACGTGACCGCGGCCTCTCCGCTGACCACGCCCTGGCGTGCCACGATCATGGGAGACCTGGCCACGATCGTGGAGAGCGACCTGGTCACCAGCCTCGCCGCGCCCTCCAGGGTCGAGGACACCTCGTGGATCAGGCCGGGGGCGGCCGCCTGGTCGTGGTGGTCCGACGGCCCCTCCACCCGCGACCTCGGCGCCCAGAAGCGCTGGGTCGACTTCGCCGCCGCCCACGGCTGGCCGTACGTGCTGGCCGACGCCGGCTGGAACAAGGAGTGGATGCCGGAGCTGATCGCCTACGCCCGCGACCGGGGCGTCGGCGTGTGGCTCTGGTCGCACTGGCAGCACGTCGACACCGAGCTGGAGCACCGCGAGAAGCTCGCGCTGTGGAAGGAGTGGGGCGCGGCCGGAGTCAAGATCGACTTCACCGAGTCCGACGGCCAGGACCGGATGCGCTGGTTCGACGCCGTCCTGGCGGCCACCGCCCGGCTCGGGCTCATGGTGGTCTTCCACGGCGGCACGATCCCGCGCGGCACCGAGCGCACCTGGCCCCACTTCATGACCGCCGAGGCGGTCAAGGGCGCTGAGTGGATCAAGCCGAGGCCCGGCAAGGAGCCGCTCTACCCGGCCACCCATTACCTGTCGCTGGCGTTCACCCGCAACGTGCAGGGGCCGATGGACTTCACGCCGTGCACCTTCACCGGGGTGCGCGCCATCTCGGCCGGGTTCGAGCTCGCCCTGGCGGTGCTCTTCGAGTCCGGGATCCAGCACTTCGCCGACAGCATGGAGGCCTACGAAGCCAGGCCGGAGGCGCTGCGGCTGCTGTCGGCCGTCCCGACGGCGTGGGACGCGACGCGACTGCTGTCCGGCGACCCCGCCGACCACATCGTGCTGGCCAGGAGGAGCGGCGGCGAGTGGTACGTCGGTGCCGGCGTGTCCGGCGAGGCCCGCACGCTCACGGTGCCGCTCGGCTTCCTGGGTGACGGGGAGTGGGCGGCCGACATCTACCGGGACGCCCCGGACGATCGGATCCTCGCCGAGACGGTCACCGTCTGCGCAGGGGACAAGCTCGACCTCGCCGTCGCCCCCAACGGCGGGTTCACCCTCCACCTGAAGAGAGAAACCCCATGACGAAGCGATCGACCGCGAGCTTGGCCGCCCTGGCCCTCGCCGCCGTCGCGGCCCTGCAGGCCCCCGCCGCCTCGGCCGCCGCCTGGACGCCGCGCTGGAGCCCGAACCCGGCGGACGACACCGTCGCCGAGGCGTTCGAGGGAATCGAGGACGACCGAGCCGGCTCCCATCCCGGCGTGACGCACATCTACGTCTCCGGGGACGCCTACCGCTTCGACATGCACACCCAGGACCGCGACGGTTCGGACCGGCAGCGCAACGAGGTCAAGGGCATGCGCACCGGCAGCGGCAGTTCGTACCTCAAGATCCTCGAGAACGAGACCTGGCGGATCAGCTACCAGCTGTACATCCCCACCTCGCTCGACGCCACCAGCAGCTTCACCCACATCGCGCAGATGAAGACACCCGGGTCCGGTGCGCCCCTCTACACGATGTCGCTGCCGATCTCCGGTGGCACACCGAAGATCAACGTCCGGTACTGGGACGAAGCGGAGCAGACCCACGAGGTGGGCAGCACGAATCTCAACCCGATCCAGGGCAAGTGGCTGAGCACCACCTTCGAGTTCAAGGCCGCCGACAGCGGCTACCTGCGCTGGACGCTCAAGGACGGCTCCACCACGCTCGTCGACAGGCGCCTGGACGACACCGACCTGTGGCGTGGCGACGACGAGTACCTGCGGCCCAAGTGGGGGATCTATCGCAGCATCAACAGCTCGGGCCTGCAGGACACCTACCTCCTGATCAGGAACCTCCAGGCGCACCAGCTCACCGGCAGCGCCGAGGATCCTTCGTCCTACGAGGCCGAGCAGAGCTCCTTCAGTGGCACGGCGCGGACCGCGTCCTGCTCCGGCTGCTCGGGCGGCACCACGGTCGGCTGGATCGGCGGCGGCTCCGGGAACGCGGTCACGCACAACGTCCAGCCCTCCTCCGCGGGCGCCAACGCCATCCGCTTCTCCAACGACAGCGCGGGCGCGCCCGACCTGGACGGGGTGACGCTCTCATGACGCCCGGCACCTCTTCGATGCGGACGCGCGGCCGGCGGGCGGCGGGCGTGCTCACGGCGATCGCGCTGATCCTCACGATCGCCCCGCCCGCCCACGCCGTGGCTCCCCGCTGGGAGACGCGGTGGAATCCGAACCCGTGGCGCGACGGGGTGAACGCCTTCGAAGCGCTGGAGGACGACCGGCGCGGCTCGCACCCCGAGGGGCAGCCGCACGTCCGCGTCCAGGGCAACGCCTGGCGGTTCGACGCCCACCTCGAGGACCGCGACGGGTCCGACCGCATGCGCAACGAGGTACGCGGCATGCGTGCGGCCGACGGCCGACCGCTGGAGATCCGCAAGGACGAGACCTGGCGGATCAGCTACCAGATGTACATCCCGGACACCCTCGACGCGACCACGAGCTTCACCCACATCTGGCAGCTCAAGAACTCTGACGTCGGCACGCCGCTCGCGCAGCTCTCGCTCCCGGTCGTGAACGGCGTGCCGAAGATCGCGGCCCGCTACTGGACGCTGGAGGACAACAAGTCCCACGACTTCGCCACGGCCGACCTGGCGCCGATCCAGAACCGGTGGATCGACACCACGATCGAGTTCAGGTCGGGCGACGACGGCTACCTGCGCTGGGTGCTCAAGGACGGGCGGCGGACGATCGTCGACCAGAAGGCCGAGAACGTCGACCTGTGGTGGACACAGGAGCAGTACAACCGGCCCAAGTGGGGCATCTACCGCAGCATCAACAGCGCGGGGCTGCAGGAGACGTACCTGCTGGTCAAGGACCTCAAGGCTGAGCAGCTCGAGCCGGCGACACCGCCGGTGCGGCTGCCGCCGCCGGACCGGAGCCCCGGCACGTACGAGGCCGAACGGGTCGGCAACGTCTGGGAGGGCGCGGCCGAGCCCGCCTACTGCGCCGTCTGCTCCGGCGGCCGGAAGGTGATCCTCATCGGCGGCAACATCTACGACTACGCCGTGGTCAAGGGCGTGCTGTCGGGGACCACCGGGCCCCGGCGGCTGACCGTGCACGCGCTGGCGGACGGCTCACAGACGTTCTCGGTCAGCGTCAACGGCGGCGACGCCGTCCAGGTGCCGATGACCGGGACCAAGGACACGGTGACCACCGCCACCGTGCCGGTGAACCTGGTGGCCGGCGTCAACACCATCCGGTTCTACAGCCACACCGCTCGCTCACCCGAGCTCGACAAGATTGTCATCAGCCCATGAGACAGAACCTCAGCAGGCGCGCCGTGCTGACCGCGGGCGGCGCGCTGGCCCTGGCGGCGGCCGGTGCGCGGCCCGCGGGCGCCACCGCGATCTGGCAGTCCCGGCTCGTGCGCCACGACCGGCACGGACGTCTGGCCTACGAGCAGGACGCCGAGGGCAACCGTGTCCCCGACTTCAGCCACGCCGGGTACCGCAACGGCGAGCGGCCCATCCCGCACGTGCCGGTCGTCAAGACCATCCGCCCGATCGAGGGCGACAACACGGCTCACATCCAGACGGCGCTCGACGCGATCGCGGCACTGCCCCGTGCCCGGCGCGGCGCCCTGCTCATGCTGCCCGGGGTGTACCCGGTGGCGGGCACCCTGTACGTGCGGGCCAGCGGCACGGTGCTCCGCGGCGTGGGCGACGGCGGAGACCCGGCCACGGACACGATCATCAAGGCCACCGGGAACACGCCTGAGGATCGCGACGTCATCGTGGTCGGCGGCGCCGCGGGCGGCGGCTGGACGGGCGAGGTGCCGGGCACCCGTACCGACATCACCACCGGGTTCGTGCAGGTGGGGTCGCGCGAGTTCGCAGTGGCGAACCCGGGGGCGCTGCGCCCGGGCGACAACATCATCATCACCCATCCCTGCACCGAGGAGTGGCTCAAGGCCATCGACTACGGCGGCCACGACGTGGGGCCGCCGTGGAAGGTCGGCGAGCACCCCATCTACTACAACCGCTATGTACGCGACGTATCAGGAAATGTCGTGAAGATCGATGTGCCGGTCTTCAACCACCTCAACCGCGCCCACGCCACCTCCTTCCTCTACCGGTGGGACCGGGCCGGGCTCGTCACCGAGGTGGGCGTGGAACGGCTGCGCGTGGACATCGAGTACCACGGCGACCCCGAGCAGGACGAGGAGCACGCCTACAACGCGATCGTCCTGCTGCGGACCGAGGACTCGTGGGTGCGGGACTGCACCATGCTGCACTTCACCCAGGCCGGCGTCGCCACCCAGGAGACCACGCGGGCCACCGTCGCGAACTGCCGGGCCATCGACCCGGTCAGCATCGTCACCGGCAGCAGGCGCTACAACTTCAACACCTACGTCTACTCGCAGCAGGTGCTCTTCCGCGACTGCTACGCCTACAAGGCCAGGCACGCGTTCGTCTCCAACGGCCACAGCACGGTGTCGGGTGTGGTGTTCCTGCGTGGCACGTCGGAGTACGCCCTCAACTCCAGCGAGGGTCACCGCCGCTGGTCCCAGGGCCTGCTGTTCGACGGCCACAAGGACGTGGACCCGCACTACGACTACACGCTCGGCCTGTACAACCGGGGCCGCTACGGCACCTCGCACGGCTGGTCGGCGGCCCACTCGGTGGCCTGGAACTGCGACGTCGCGACCAGCAGGCTGATCGTCCAGAAGCCGCCGACCGCGCAGAACTACGCGATCGGCTGCCACGGCACGATCACCGGCGACGGCCCCTTCCAGCAGCCGGCCGGCTACATCGAGGGCGCGAACCAGCCGGGGCTCCTCCCGCCCTCGCTGTACGAGGCGCAGTTCCTGGACCGGCTACGCGGTGGTCTCCAGTCGTAGCAGCCCGCCCTCGGGGACGGTGATCTCCACCGACCCGGGGGTCAGGTCCACGAAATCGTCGCTTTCGGTGCGGCCCCGGCAGTCGAGGACCGTGGCCCGGGCCGTACCGGGACGGGAGGTCCGGAGCAGCACGTCAGTGGAGGCGTCACCGTTGGCCACCCACAGCGTGCCGGTGGCGGGCGCCTCCACGGGCATCGGCGCGTACCTGCCGACGATCACCGTGTCGCCGGAGCGGGCCGACACCTGCGGATAGGCCAGGTCAGGGCGCGCGGGTGCGAAGTCGCCCCGCTGCAGCACATCGACGTGCTGCCGGAAGAACGCCAGCCAGAACCGCAGCACCTGTGCCTGCGCCGGTGTCTGCGTGGTCAGGTCGACCGAGATCTGCGGCACCGCGAACAGCACGTTGATGAGCTGGGTGGCGACCCGCTCCGGGCTCTCGTCCGGGTGCCACATCAGCATGTCGGCGTGCACGGCCATGGGCCCGGCGATCAGCCGCAGGTCCACGGTGCGCTGCCGGTTGTGCGCCGGGCTGAGCGGGCAGTCGGAGGCGCGGATCATCGTGGCGTACGGCCACAGGCCCGGGCTCACGTACGGTTGCCGCAGCTCGACCAGGCACTCCTCGGGCAGCTGGGCCAGAAGCCTGCGCACGCCCTCGTTCACCGTGGCGCAGTCGGCCTCTGGGCCCGGCCGGGGCGGGTCCTCGACGGCGAACTGGTCGATGAAGTCGATCTTGAGGCCGTCCATGCCCCATTCGGTGACCGCCCGCGTGAGGTGGCCCGCGAGCAGGTCGCGGACGTAGGGGTAGCGCGGGTCCAGGATGGCGGCGTTCATGTGCTCCTTGTAGACCAGCGTGTACGGTCGCACGCGATCCCAGAGCTCGGTGTGGCGGCCCACGAAGGGCAGGGCGTACCAGAGCAGGTAGGCGAGGCCTTCGCCACGAACCTTCGCGACATGCGCTGAAATATCCGGAAACGAGGTGGGGGAGGGCCGCCACTCGCCGACGTGGCCGTAGCCGCGCCCCCGGTCGTCGCTGTGCCAGCCGTCGTCCACGATGAGCGCCTCGCAGCCCAGCTCTGCCGCCGGGCCCGCCTGCCGTTCCACGCCGGCCGCGTCGACGTGCTGCTGCATGGCGTACCAGGTGGAGTAGGCGGGCATCCGCGCCGCGAGCGGGACGTCGCGGCCCAGGCCGTGCAGGGTGCCCCACCAGTCCGCCACGCCGGCCAGCGTCGTCGCGAAGTGCCGCCGGGAGAGGTCGATCCGCAGCAGCAGCCCGGTCCCGGGCCCGGCCTCGTGCTCGACCCAGAACCCGAACTCGCCGGTCTCCTCGACCACTCCGGTCCGGGTGCGCACGGGCCTGACGACCTCACCGGCGGCGAACGTGCACAGGGCCACGTCCCCGGCGCCGATCAGGCACCCCACCGGTGCGTTCTTCTCCAGCGCAGCCGTGCGGGGCCTGCGCCAGAAGGGCGGCAGCCCGCGATGCTCACCACCGTCGGCGGCCCAGAAGGCGGTGGCGTCCACGCAGGGCACCCGCCAGCCCAGCCGCACCTCGGCCGCCCGGTCGGGGACGACCCGCACCTCCACGACGCCCGGGCTCTCCTCGTGCACCGTCCAGGTCAGCGCGGCCGCGGACGTGCCCGTGAGCTCCAGCCCCGCCGCCGGGATGCGTACCTCCTCCCGCCGTTCGGCCTGGTCGTGCGGCTGCCAGATTCCGGGGGCCACGCTCACTCGACGCTCCCTGCTCAGGTGAAGAGGGTCTGGATGGCGACCGCGGCGGCGCCGCGCGCCCACTGCTCGAACGTGCGCGGCCGCAGCAGCAGCCGGCAGTCGGCCGCCGCCCCGAACGCCTGCGCCGCGAAGGACCGGTTGAGGTGCTCCTCGAACAGGTCGTAGGCGGCCAGGCCGCCCACGTCACCGGTCACGATGATGCGCTCGGGGCCGAACAGGTTCGCCATCGCGGCCATGGCCAGGCCGATGGCGTGCCCGGCCCGGTCGAACACCTCACGCACGGCCTGATCCCCGGCGTGAGCGGCGTCGATGGCCGCGTCGATGTCCATGGACGCGTCGCCGGTGGCCGCGCGCGCCGCCGCGACGAGGGGTGCCCTCCCCGCGATGGCCTCGACGCACCCGCGTCCGCCGCAGTGGCACACGGGTTCGTCGCCCCCGACAGGGATGTGGCCGATCTCCCCGGCCACGCCATGGGCGCCGGCCACCACCCGGTCGTTCACCACCAGCCCGCAGCCGATTCCGATCCCCACGGTGACGAGCGCGAACGACGAGGCGCCCACTCCGTCTCCGAACCACTGCTCGGCCACGGTGAGCGATTTGACGTCGTTCTCGACGGTGACGCTCAATCCGGTCGCCTCAGCCGCCAGCCGCGCCAGCGGCACCTGGTGCCAGCCCAGAAAGGGGGAGTAGCGCACCATCCCGTGCGCCTTGTCCACGTCGCCCGAGACGGCCAGGCCCAGCGAGTGGCAGCGCTCGCGGTAGGCGGGGTCGGTGGCGAGCAGCTCGCCGACCAGCTCGGCCAGCGCCTCGACCACGCCCTCGGCCGAGGTCGTGGCCAGTCTCCGGTGCGCCGATGCCACCGGCCGGGCGCGCAGGTCGGTCACCACGCCGATGAGCTCGTCGTCGGTGATCTTCACACCGGTGAAGAACTCCCGGTCCGGCCTGATGGCCAGTGGGCTGGCCGGACGTCCGGCGCCGGGCCCCGTCCGCTCGGTGGCCGCCAGTTCCTCCAGGTAGCCCGCCTCGATGAACGGGCGGGCGGCCTTGGTCACGGCAGCGGACGACAGGCCACTGCGCCTGGCGATCTCCACCCGGGAAACCGGACCCTGGACGAGCACCATGGTGAAGACGGCGGTCTCAGCGCGCGTGGCGACAGCGAGGCGAGGCGGCATGTGCGCGATCGTACCACTAATTAACTTCGTCAAGAATTGAATGCGGAATCGGGGGTTGGGCCTCGTCTCGCGGTGCGATGGACGGTCCCGCGGTCCGAAGTCCCGGTGACCATACTGCGCCGCGATTCGGCGGCCTGGAGCGTTCCCCTGCGCGGCGGCTACCGGCGATTCGAGGTGGCGGTGCCCGAGATCGCGGCCGTCCGGGTGACGGCTTGCCTGAGCGCCGCCGCGTCGCTGCTCGTCCCGGGGCGCGGCGCGGCAGGGGCGCGACCCTCGTCACGGTGGCGGCTCCGGGCGCACCATGCTGTCCCTGGTCGCCGCCCGCCACCTCATCGCGAGCTCCGCCAGGATCGGCGACCACACCAGGACCGGCCGGCGAGAAGGCCGACGCGTTGAGCGAGCGCGACGGGCTCGGCTGCCTCGGCGAGGGGCCGGCCAACGGGCAGATCGCGGCCGGGCGATGCGATCCGGCCGATGGTTCGACGCGCGTTCGAGGCATCGGCGCGCGTCCGTACGCTTGGACGGGTGACAGGCGACAAGTCCGGATCTCCGTCCGATGTGGATCTGTGGCGTGGCGCACGGAACGGTACGGCCGCCGCGCTCGGCGCGCTCCTCGACCGGCATCAGGCAGGGATGCGGGCGGTCGCGCTGAGCGTGATGGGCAACGTGCCGGACGCTGAGGACGCCGTGCAGGACGCGTCGCTGATCGCCCTGCGGCGCATCGGCGACGTCCGGCAGCCAGAGTCCGTCGGCGCGTGGCTGCGCATGATTGTGCGGAACGTGTGCCGCTCGCGCCTGCGTGCGGCGGTCCCCACCGCGCCGCTTCCCGACCTGGCGGCGCCCGCGCAACAGGACGGTCCCGAGCAGGTCATCGACCGGCACGCGATGCGGGACTGGCTCTGGCGGGCGATCGACGAGCTGTCCCCCACCCTGCGCATGACGGTGATGCTGCGGCATTTCAGCCCGCGAACGCCCTCCTACGAGCAGATGGCTGACCTGTACGGCGTGCCGGTTGGCACGGTCCGCAGCAGGCTGAGCGAGGCCAGGGCCAAACTGGCGCGGGCGCTGGCCACGACCGCAGACTCGGTGCACGATGACGCCGTCACACTGACCCGGGCCAGTGCCCGGCAGGCGGAGGAGACGCTGGCCGCGGCGGAGCAGGGATGGTTCGCCGAACTGGTGGCCGAGCGCTGGGCCCCGGACTTCGGCTACTACGTCGGCCGGGAACGCGTGGGCGGCCGGGACTTCCTGGTCCGCGGCATGGAGGGTGATCTGGAGGCGGGTGTACGGCAGCGCTTCGTCACCGCCGTCGCCGGCAAGGACATCACCATCTGGGAAATGGACCTGGTGAACCCGCCGGACGATCCGAATCACTGCCCGCCCGCGGTCGCCTGGCTCATGTCCATGAAAGACGGCCGGTGTGATCAGTTGCGGCTCTTCCACGCACCCACCGGCTGAACTTTCGCAACCATGGGCGTCACGGCGAGCTCCTTCGCCGTCACCCGCGGGATCCCTGGCGCCTCCAGCCTGCACACCTCCCGGGCGCACCCGCGCCGGCTCCCGAGGTGGTCGGCGACTGTCAGGTGCCATCCAATCTGGTGTGGCCTCGCGTTGGCCACACGTCTGGCACGGTGCAGCCCCGCAGATCGTGCTATCGAGAGTGGCCGTTCTTCGGCGAGCGCCGTGGATGACCACGCGGCCGGATGCCGCGTCACCGGACATCCCCACGGCAGCACTCCGGCTCGGTGATCCGCCTGGTGAAGGTCTGGACCATGCGGATGCGACCGTACGCGTGGAAAGCGGCTTGCCGTGAGAAGCTGACACGCGCGATAACTAGGAGCAAGTAGCTATCCTTTGGTAATCTGTCAGCCGTGTCCACGTACGAGCCCGACTTCTGCCCCCGCTACCACTCAGCCGTCGAGATGATCGGCCGCCGCTGGGCCGGGGTGATTCTGCGTGAGCTGCTCCATGGGGCCACCCGCTTCCGGCAGATCGGCGCTGCCATCCCCGACATCTCTGACAAGCTGCTCTCCGAACGGCTGAAGCGTTTCGAGAGTGAAGGCGTCATCGAACGCGTCATCCTCCCGACCACGCCCGTGACCATCGAATACCGGCTCACGGAAAAGGGCCGCGCCCTGGAGGCGGCCGTGCGGGAGCTGTCCATTTGGGCCGAGACCTGGCTACCCGTCGAGGAGACACCGGCGGCGGCTTCGTGAAACTGGTCACGTATGGTCGTGCGAGGTCGCCCCGTACGGCTTGGTGATCGACGGGGAACCGGTACGTGACCGGCCCTGGCGCGGCCTGCGCGCGGAGGGTCCACCTCATCACCGGGTTCACCGCCGATGCGCCGAGCGTGGCGGCGCTGTCCGGACTGTCGGAATTGCGCGATCCGGACGTGCTGGCGGCGATCCACCCTGCAGAGCAAGGCCGGGGCGGACCGGCTGCGGGAGGCGGGCCCTGGTTTTCTCCGGGCACGGCGGACACCGCCGGGGATGGGTTGTGGTGCCGGATCGGGCCATTCCCGGTGGGGATCCGGTGGCGGATCTGCTTGCGGCGGTGGAGTCGCAGCCGGTCGGCAGCTCGCCGCGTTGCGCGGTGGCCGAGGCCGGCCGCTCGTGGCGGCCCGAACGGGACACGTTCCGCCAGGTGCACGCGTGACGATGGCGTGGTGGTCCTTGTCCGCATGGCCGCTGGACGACCACCTCCTCGACCTCCGGGCACACCGGCTGGAGTACTAGCCTCGGAACTTGAGGGCTCTTGACCAGGGACCCTGCACTCGAGCCGCGCATCCCACCATTTCTGACACCTGTCGGCGAGGGGTACGACGAAGGAGGAGATCATGGCAGGTGACCACCGTGTCGTGTTCGTCGTCTTCGACGGCATGAAGATGCTTGACATGGCCGGACCGGCCGAGGTCTTCGCCGAAGCCAACCTGTTCGGCGCCAAGTACGCGCTGCGTCACGTCTCGCCGTCCGGGAAGCCGGTCCTGACGTCCATGGGGGTCGAACTGCCCGTGGACGGGACGGCTGAGGACGAGCCCGATCCCGACACCGTCATCGTCGTAGGCGGCGACGACCTTGTGAGCCTCCCCGTGCCGCCCGACCTGATCACCACGATCCAGAGCCTCCGCCCTCGCGCCCGCCGGCTGGTGTCGATCTGTACGGGCTCATTCGCGCTCGCCGCGGCCGGGGTGCTCGCGGGCCGTCGGGCCACCACCCACTGGCGGCACGCCCGGCTCCTGGCTTGCGCCTACCCCGATGTTCAGGTGCAGCCTGAGGCCTTGTTCGTCGAGGACGACGGCGTCTTCACCTCCGCAGGAGTGTCGGCGGGTATCGATCTGGCGCTCTCGCTCGTCGAACAGGACCACGGCCCCGACCTGGCGCGTGATGTCGCGCGCAGTCTCGTGATGTTCATGCAGCGGCCCGGCGGGCAGTCCCAGTTCTCCGCTCCGCTGGAGGTCCGGCCGCCCCGTACCCCCACGCTCAGGCGCGTCGTTGACCTGATCGCGGCGCAGCCGGCGCTCGACCACAGTGTGAGCAGGCTGGCCGCTCTCGTCGCGGTCAGCCCCCGTCACCTGGCGAGGCTGTTCGCCACCGAGCTGAACACGACTCCGGCGAAGTACGTCGAGCAGGTGCGGCTGGACCACGCGAAGGTCTTGCTGGCCGCGGGGCACAGCGTGGCGGAGACGGCGCGGGTAGCCGGTTTCGGCAGCCCCGAGACCATGCGCCGGACCTTCACCGCCCGCCTTGGCATCTCACCGAGCCAGTACCGGGCCCGGTTCGAGACCACCGGCCCGGGTAAGCGGAAGCCGGGCAACGATCGGTGATGGCGCCGGCGAAGGCCTCTCACCGCTGTGACGTGGCTGCTGGACGACGGTGACGGCGTCCGCGTGAGGTCAGTATCTGTGCGATGGATGTCAGCTTGCGCTGTGTGCCGGGGCTGTGGCGGCTCGTAAGACTGGAAGCAGTCCACTTGCCCCACAGCCAAGGAACCGTCATGCCGGAGACCATCGCAGGAATCACCATTCCCGACACCGAGCTGGTCAGGGAAGCCACGTCCCTCGTACGGGCGGTCACCGACGATACCCTCTTCAACCACTCACGCCGGGTGTTTCTCTGGGGGATGCTCAAGGCGACCGCACGCGGCCTTGAGGTCGATCCCGAGCTCGCCTACGTGGGAGGGCTCTTCCACGACCTCGGCCTCACTTCCGCCTACGCCACCAAGGATCGACGTTTCGAGCTCGACGGTGCGGAGGCTGCGCGGAAGTTCCTGCTCGACCACGGCCGGAACGAGACCCAGGCCCGGAATGTCTGGCTGGCGATCGCGCTGCACACCACTCCCGAAGTGCCGCTCCAGCTCGCGCCGGAGGTCGCGGTCGTGACACTCGGTGTGGAGACCGACGTCCTCGGTCTCGACCTCGACGAGATCAGCGACGAGCAGACCTCCGAGGTCATCGCGGCACACCCGCGGCCGGATTTCAAGAAGCGCATTCTGCGGGCGTTCTACAACGGCATGATCGACCGTCCCGACACCACCTTCGGGACCATGAACGACGACGTGCTCGCATACTTCGACCCGTCCTTCTCCAGGAAGGACTTCGTCCAGATCATTCAGAACAACGCCTGGCCCGAGTAACGTGCGGGATCGGCCCGGCCATGGCGGCGCGAGCCGCTCGCTGTCTGCTGACGATCCCGCGGACCGGCTGCGCCAGGCGTCGCTTCGCGTCACGAAACAGCGCACCGCCGTACTCCGCGTACTGGAACGACATCCTCACTCGGATGCCGGCTTCGTCGCGCAGGCAGTGCGCGAGGAAATGGGCGCAGTGTCGACGCAGGCCGTCCACGACATTCTGGCCGCGTTGGGCGACGTCGGCCTCGTGGGCAAGATCGAGCCGGCGAGCCTGCCCGCCCTCTTCGAGCTGCGCACACACGAGGACCACCACCACGTCGTGTGCTGGGCGAGCAATGCCGTAGCCGATGTCGGCTGACCTTCTGGGACCTGTGCGCCTCCTGCCGGACGCGGCAACGAACCGGTACACGCCACGGAAATCCGCTGCCCACCACGAAGCAGAAATGATGGCGTTCGAAGAGAACACCAACCCGTTGACGACAGCCGCAGGAGCGCCGGTCGCCGACAACCAGAACAGCATGAGCGCCGGGCCCCGGGGCCCGCTGCCGCTTCAGGACCTGTGGCTCATCGAAAAGCTCGCTCACTTCGCTCGCGAGGTCATTCCCGAGCGGCGCATGCACGCGAAGGGTGCCGGAGCCTTCGGTACGTTCCGCGTCACGCACGACATCAGCCGCTACACCAAAGCCGCGATCTTCAACAAGGTCGGCAACGAATGCGAGATGTTCGCCCGCTTCTCCACCGTCGCGGGCGAGCGTGGCGCCGCCGACGCGGAGCGCGACATCCGCGGTTTCGCGCTGCGGTTCTACACCGTGGAAGGCAACTGGGACGTCGTCGGCAACAACACCCCGGTGTTCTTCCACCGAGACCCGTTGAAGTTTCCGGATCTCAATCGTGCGGTGAAGCGTGACCCGCGCACCAACCTGCGCGACCCGGAGAACAACTGGGGCTTCTGGACGAACCTGCCCGAGTCGTTGCACCAGGTCACCATCATCATGAGCGACCGTGGGATCCCGAAGTCCTACCGGCACATGCACGGATTCGGTTCGCACACCTTCAGCCTCATCAACGCCGAAGGCGAGCGGCGCTGGGTGAAGTTCCACTTCCGTACCCGGCAAGGCATCGAGAACCTGACCGACGAGGAGGCGGTGAACCTCATCGGTCAGGACCGCGAGTCGCACGGGCGTGACCTGTACGAGGCGATCGAGCGCGGCGAGTTCCCGAAGTGGACCTTGTACGTGCAGATCATGCCGGAGGTCGACGCGGAGACCTACCGGTTCCACCCGTTCGATCTCACCAAGGTATGGAGCAAGAAGGACTACCCGCTCATCGAGGTCGGCGAATTCGAGCTCAACCGCAATCCCGACAACTATTTCGCCGAGGTCGAGCAGGCGGCCTTCACCCCGGCCAACCTCGTCCCCGGAATCTCCCACAGCCCCGACAAGATGCTGCAGGGCCGGTTGTTCTCCTACGGTGACGCGGCGCGCTACCGGATCGGCGTCAACCATCACCAGGTCCCGGTCAATTACCCGCGCGCTGCCAATGTGGTGAACAGCTACCACCGCGACGGAGCGATGCGGGTCGACGGCCGATCATTTCAATTTCCGCGAGGACGACGACGATTACTTCACCCAGCCCGGAGACCTGTTCCGGTTGATGACGGCCGAACAACAGCAGGCACTCTTCGAGAACACCGCGCGCGCGATCAAGGGCGCACGAAAGGAAACCGTACAAAGGCATATCGAGAACTGCGCCAGGGCCGACTCCGCCTACGGTGAGGGCGTGCGAAAGGCCTGCGAAGCCCTCGGGGTGCTATAAGGGTGCCGCCCAGCCGGCGGTGCAGCATCAGGGTGCCGAAGATTTGCTCGGCCTTGCACCGCTTGGACAGCGGCGCGAAGCCGAGCGTGTGCGGGGCGTGCTGGACCGCCTCCACGTCAGTGCCCAGGCCGGCGCCATGGGCGGCGACCGCGGTCTTGAACCCGGCATCGCTCCACGCCTTGCCGGCTACCTACTTGCTCACCTTCGGCCCCATCAGTACGCCGGCACCGGTCATGAGCCTCGAGGTACTTTTCAGCGCACCGGCCTGCACCGCCCCGCCTCGTGTGATGACTGTCACATCCCCCGGACCGAACTTTCCCTTCCGCCACGCGTCTTGCCGGGCGTCCATCCCACCCACCATTGATCGGAGACCCATGGACACCACCACTCCCGGCAACTCGCCGTCGCTGTCGCAGGACGCGGCGACGGACGCGGCGGCCCTCGCCTTCCGTACGGGTATGGCGAGAATCGCGGAATCGCTGGCCGGAGCACACTTCGAGATCGCTCCACACGGCACGCTGCTGGCGTTCAACCGCGCCGTTGTCCCCGCGCTGAACCCCATTTTGAGCCCGTCCCGCGAACCGGACGCCGGCGAGATCGCCGTGCTCGCCGCGAAGGCCGCCGAGCTCAGCGACGGGCGGCCGTGGAGCATCCGCGTGCGGGGCGAGCTCGTGGCCGCGGAGATCCGCGAGACAGCGGACAAGCACCACCTGACGGTCGCCTCGCAGCAGCTTCTCATGACGAAGGGATTGACCGCTGAGGAGTCCGTGGCGAACCTGTCCCCGAGCGTGCGCCTGCTTGCGGGTGCAGAGTTCGCGGTCTTCGGCGAGATCATCGGGGCCGCCTTCGGCGTGCCCGCGGAGATCGTCTCGCAGGTGTACGACGGCGACGTGCTCGGCGTGCCAGACATCCAGGCCTACGTCCTCGAGCACGACGGTACTGCCGTCGCGGCGGGAGTCGCGGTTCTGGCCGACCGCCATGTGGCCATTGGCAACGTCGCAACCTTGCCCGACTTCCGGCGCCGTGGCCACGCCAGCCTCCTGACCCGGCACATGCTCCAGGTGGCGGCACGGTCCGGTTGCATCGCCGCGTACCTTCACGCCGGCGACGACCCCTCGATCGGATTGTTCCAGAGCCTCGGCTTCGTCCCCCGGGAGACCTGGACGATGTTGAGCGCCTTCTGAGCCATCGGCCCGCCGTCGGCGGCAGGCTTCCTGCCGCCGACGGCAAAGGGGTGCATATGAGCCCATTTCATCCTGAGTAGCGGCCCTCCTCGACGAGCTACGACACGAGGATCGCTTGTACGAGTGCGGTGGCACGGCGCGGGCAACAGCGCAGCTTGGTCAGCGCCTTCCAGCTTTTCATCTGCTCATGCAGCGCGCCGGCCTGTAGGGACTGTCCGGCAACCGGCTCTGGCCCGTAATCGGTGGTGGCGTTGAGTGATCTTCACTGCAGCAGGATGCGGTGGCGCAGAAGGTCGAACCCAGCGCGGCCGTGCATCTGGCGCATGATCCTCTTCGTGCGGGTGTTGACGC
>NZ_JBQQCB010000089.1:0-45517 GCF_052246675.1 Nonomuraea sp. KM90
GAGCGCAGCAGATCTTCGAGCACGGCGCCCGGCGGCCGGGCCCCGAGGGAGGCGTACAGGCGGCCGTCGGGGCGTTCGAGCGCGGTGGCGGCGTGCACGGCGAGGGCGGACTTCCCGCAGCCCGGCGGGCCGTGCAGGACCAGGTGTACGGGCGCGGAGGCGCGCTCACCGGCCATCCCGGCGATCCAGTCGAGCACCGGCCGCCGCCCGGCAAAGTCGGAAATGTCGGGCGGCAGCTCGTCAACCGGCGAAACCCGCCCGCCCGTCCCGTCCAACACCCGCTGGTGGGCGGCCGCCAGCTCGGCCCCCGGCTCCAGCCCGAGCTCCTCGACCAGCGTCCGCCGCGCCTCCTGATAGGCCCCGAGCGCCTCCGACCTGCGCCCGGCCTGGTGCAGGGCCTCGATGAGGCGTACCCAGGCACGTTCGCGCAGCGGGTGCGCCCCGACCAGCGCCCGCAGCTCGCCGACCACCTCCGCGCCCCGGCCCAGCTGCAGGTCGAGCTCCACCCGCTCCTCCTGCGCGGTCAGGCGCAGCTCCTCCAGCGGTACGCCGTGCGCCCGGAGCAGCGCCGACGACTCGACGTCGGCCAGCGCCCGCCCCCGCCACAACCCCAGCGCCGCCCTGAACCCGTCGGCCGCCTCCGCCACCCGGCCCGCCGCCCGCGCCCGCCGCGCCTCGGCGACCAGCCGCTCGAACCGGTGGCAGTCCACGTCTTCCCGCTCCACGTCGAGCAGGTAACCGCCGGGCACGGTACGGATCCCGTCCACGACCTTGCGCAACGCGCTGACGTACACCCTGAGCACCGACTCCGCCGACGCCGGCGGCCGGTCGTCCCACACCACGGACAGCAGCCGGTCGACCGGCACCTGCTCGCGGGCGGACAGCAGCAGCGCGGCCAGCAACGTACGGTGCTTGGCCGGGCCGGGTGCCTGCCCGCCGTCGATCCGCAGCGGTCCGAGGACGCCGAATCGCACGTTCACCGGCTCGCCGGCCTCACGCGCCGGTCGCCGGTCTGACGGCGAAGGACTCGAAGCGGACGCGGATGGGCTCACCCGTGCCCGAGGCCGCGTGCACCCCCGCCCGATCGGGTCCGTAGGGGGCGTCGGTGTCGGACACCTCGGCGACCAGGCGTTCGTTCAGCCACATGCGTAGGCGCACCCCCTGACCGCTCTGGCCGCACTCCGCGACGATGCGGTTGGCGGCCGTCCTCGGCGCGTCCGCCGGGCCGTACAGGGCCTTGCCCCCGGTGCCCGTACGGCGCTTGACGATCGAGACCTGGCCCGCGCCGCTCACCCCGAACTCGTAACGATCTCCGGAGCTCGCCGAGCCGTGGCACCACACACCGTACTCCCCGGCGCCCTCCTCCAGGGTGGCCTTCGCGCTGACGATCACGCCCTCCTCCGGCTCCCGCACCGGGGCCGACTTCCACAGCCGCCAGCCCTGCTTGACGGTGAGCTCGTAGCCGGAGCCGTCCAGGCGCGCGTCACCGCCGCCGGACGCGCCGACGGACCAGGAGTCGCCGAAACCCGCCTCGTACGGCCAGGTCTCCTGCGAGAGCACCGGCACCGTGACGGCCGCGACCACGGCGACCACCAGCACGGCACCCCCTACCACCCACGGCCACCGCCGCCCACGCCGCACCGCACCGGCTCCCGCCCCGGCCTCCTGCACACCCACACCCGGCGGTCCGTCCCCGGCCTCGCCAGGATGCCGGCTCGGAGCAGCGGCACCGGGCCGACCGGGACGCGGGTTCGAGGGGATGGCCCCGGGCTCGCCGGGACGCGGTTCCGGGGCGGCGCCGCCGGGACGCAGGTCGGCTGTGATGGTGCCCGTCCACGTGCGTTCCACCACCTCGGTGGCCGCCGCCAGGCGGGTGCCGCCCACCAGCTCCCCCAGCAGCTCGTGGGCCGTCGGCCGCGCCCGGGGATCCTTGGCCAGCGCCCGTTCCACCACTCCCCGGATCCCCTCGTCCAGCCCGTCCAGCCAGGGCGCCTCCTGCGCGATCCGGTACAGCACCTCGCCCGGCGCCCCGCCGCCGAAAGGCAGCCGCCCCGTCCCCGCGAAGGCGATCACGCCGCCCCACGCGAACACGTCGGCGGCGGGCGTGAGCGGCTCCCCGCGCACCTGCTCGGGCGCCATGAACGCGGGCGTCCCCAGGATCGCCTGGCTGGCCAGGCTGTCGTGGTCCACGAGCTGCGCGATGCCGAAGTCGATCACCCGGGGCCCGAGCGGCGAGAGCAGCACGTTGGAGGGTTTCAGGTCGCGGTGGATCACGCCGGCGCCGTGGATGGCGCTCAGCGCGGTCGCGATGCCCACCGCCAGCGCCTCCAGGTTCCCGCCCGACAGGGGCCCCTGCTCGCGTACGGCCTGGGCCAGGTCGGGCCCCTTGACGTACTCGGTGACCAGGTAGGCGACACCCCCGTCGATCCCGGCGTCGAGCACCGGCGCCGTGCAGAACCTGGCCACCCGCCGGGCCGCCGCCACCTCCCGCTCGAACCGCCGCCCGAACGCCGGATCCCGGGCCAGCGCCGGGTGGATGAGCTTGACCGCGGCCAGCCCGCCGGTGCGCGTGGTCGCGAGGTGCACCTCGCCCATGCCGCCCCGGCCGAGCAGGCGCCGCAGCGCGTACCCGCCAATGACCCGGTCACCGTTCATCGCAGACACATTAGCCAGATCGCGGCATGTCCCATCAGACCAACCGGTTCACCCGGCCGCCTGCGTGAGGCGGTAACGGGAGGGCGGGATGCCGTACCGGTCGATGAACGCCTGCCGCAGCGTCTCCGCCGTGCCGAACCCGCAGCGCACCGCCACCGCCGCCATCGGTAACGAGGTGGAGGCCAGCAGGTGGGCGGCGGCCTCGGTGCGGGCCTGCCGGACGTAGCGGCCGGGCGTCTGCCCCAGGTGCTTGAGGAACAGCCGGGTCAGGTGCCGCTCGCTGACGCCCGCCTCCGTGGCCAGCGCGGAGGTGCTCAGGTCGTCGCGCAGGTGGGCGCCGATGTATTCCAGGGTGCGCTTGACCAGGCTGTTCGCCGGCGAGGGCGCGCTGACGAACATGCTCATCTGCGCCTGGTTGCCGGGCCGCTGCAGGTAGGTGACCATGTTCCGGGCCACGGCCCTGGCCAGCTCGGTGCCGTTGTCCTCCTCGACGAAGGCCAGCGTGAGGTCGAGGGCCGCGGTGATCCCCGCGGACGTGGCGACGTTGCCGTCGCGGATGAAGATCGGGTCGGGGTCCACGACGACGTCGGGGTAGCGGGCGGCCATCGTCTGCGCCAGGTTCCAGTGCGTCGTGGCGCGCCGCCCGTCGAGCAGGCCGGCGGCGGCGAGCACGTACGATCCCGTGCAGACGGACGCCACCCGCCGGCTCTCCCGGGCCAGCCGGCGCACGTGGCCGACCACCAGCGGGTTGTCGGCGGCGTCCTCGTGGCCGATGCCGCCCGACACCAGCAGCGTGTCGAGCGGCCCGGTGACCCGCTCCAGGGCGAGCTGGGCCTCCAGGATCAGCGCGGTGCCCGTGGTGATGGGGTGGCCTCCGGGGGTCGCCACGCGGTATTCGTAGTACGGTTGCGCGCCGTGCCAGTTGGCGCTCTCCAGCGTCGTGGTGACGCAGGCGATGTCGAGCAGTTCCGCCGCCTCGTACGCCACCACCACGACCCGCCGCACATCCATGCCACCGACTGTAGGGTCGAAGGACGCAGAACCCAAGTTTCCGGACCTCCTCGGCCGACTCCCTTGGCTCCCCGCGGCCCGCCCCGACACAGTCGGAGCATGACAACGACAACCACGAACACCGGTCGCCGCTGGGGCAGGTTCGCCCTCCACTACGTCGAGATGATCATCGCGATGTTCGTCGGGATGTTCGCGCTCGGCGCGCTCCAGTCCGCCGTCGGCCTCGGCGTCTCCCACGCCGAGCAGCCGGAGCTCTGGTATCTCTCGATGGCCTTCAACATGTCCGTCGGCATGGCCGCGTGGATGCGCTTCCGCGGCCACGGCTGGGCCCCGACGCTGGAGATGTGCGCGGTCATGTTCGCGCCCGTCGTGCCGCTCTTCCCCCTGCTGTGGCTGGGGGTCATCGACGGCGGCGGGCTGATGATCGTCTCCCACGTGGCCATGTTCCCGCTCATGCTGGTGGCGATGCTGCGCCGTCTCGACGAGTACGCCGGGTGCGCTCACTGAGCGCCTTGCGGTAGCCGTCGAGCACGTCCTGCCGCAGCAGGTACCCGAACCCGGCCCGCTCCAGCCGCACCCCCAGCTGGGGCACGCTGGTCCGGAGAGCGGCGGCGGTGTCCGGCAGGCTCCAGCCGTTCGCGGCCAGCTCGCTCAGCAGGTGGCCACGCCGGCTTTGTGCCTCCGACAGCCGGAACGTCTTCAGGTACGCCAGCCGCCCGTCCCCGTCAGTGATCGTCTCCCCGATGTGGTTCTCGCTCTTCCGCTCGAACGACGGCAGGAAGCGGCTCAGCGTGTACCGACCCATCCGGTAGACCTCCTCCACCCGCGCGGGGGCGCGGAGGAGCCCGGCCGCCATCACCGAGTCGTGGAACCCGGCCCACTCCCGCTCCTGGCGCTCGGCCTGGGCCCGCAGGTCGGACAGCGAGGAGACCTCCGTCTCGTCGATCACTGCGGGGAAGTCCCTGGCGGGGTAGAAGAGGGCGTACTCGTGGACCAGCTCGCCGTACAGGTCGCGGATGAGCATCGGGTGCAGCGCCCGGTAGTCCTCCGGATGCGGCACCACGAAGGCGCTGGCCAGCGTGTCACCGGTGTAGAGAAGCAGCCCGCACTGCCCCGGGTAGATCTCGAACACCTTGAGCGCGTCGTCCAGCCCGCGCACCTCGGCACCCGTGTAGGCGTCCTCGGCCCACGGGGACAGGCCGTGCGCGATCGCCCGCCGCGACCATTCCTCCCACGCGATCTCGGGCCCGCCGAAGTGCAACGCGAGGAAGCCCTCCACGGCCAGGTGCAGCGGCAGGAACCGGAGCCGGTTCCGGTCCACCCGGCGGGCCATCCGGCGCCGCGTCCTGACGCACATGTGCCGCAGCGGTTCCCCGAGCTGGGTGCCGTACGCCGCCGTGGGGGTTCCGTCGCCGGTCCACGACGCGACGAAGGCGTGCGGCACGTACGCGATGTAGTACGTGCGGTCCGGCAGGGACACCACGGACACCTCGTCGCCGTACACCTTGGCGTGCAGCCGCAGGTCCTCGACGGGCTCGCGGCGCACGAGCGGCACCAGCCGCATCGCGCCCCAGGTCTGCGCGGGCCGCGTGTCCAGCCCGGCGAGGTCGATCATCATCCCACCACCCGATCCACCCCGTCCGCCCGATCCACCCGCGCCTCCACCTGATCCGGCCGAGCCTTCCCAGCCGCCCGAGCCGCCCGAGCCGCCTGATCAGCCGGGACCGCGCGGTCCGCCAGGTAGGCCCGCAACTCCCCGAGCCCGGTCCGCCCCTCCGCGAACCTGGCCAGCTCCACCAGCGCCGGCAGGTCCTCCGCGTCGCGGATGCCGGCCGTCGGCACCATCGGCGACAGCCGCCGCACGTCGAACTGCCCGGCGTCGTAGACCGGGTTCACGTGCACGATGCCGACCTCGCCCGCGGGGTCGAGCTTGCGCCGCCAGACGCGCAGCACCTCGGCCGCCAGCCCGGGCGGCGCGTTGTCCCAGCCGTCGGAGACGATGACCAGCAGGTCGGGGCGCTCGTCGAGGGCGTCGATGATCCGGCTCCCCAGCGGCGTGGGCCCGGTCGGCCGCGCCTGGAGCGGATCCGCGCCACGCGACAACCACAGCCCGCGATAGCGGCCGGCCAGCGCCTTCAGCAGGTAGTGGCAGGCCAGCGCGACCGCGAGCGGCCGCCGGCGTTTCACCGGCGAGCCGAACGAGGAGAAGCTGTCGTCCAGCACCGCCGCCACGTTCCCCCAGGTGCCGGTCCGCGCCCCGGCCGCCCGAGCCGCCGCGGCCCGCAGCGCCGCGTCCAGTTCGGCCCGCCGAAGCGCCCGCACCCCGGCAGCCAGCGACAGCACGTACGAAGCCACCCTGACCAGCGGCAGCGCGGCCAGGTCCGCCTCGGTGCGGACACCGTCGCGCTCCGCCGAGTCCGCCAGCCGCAGCCGCTCCAGCCGGGTCAGCCTGGGCGCGATGCCCTCGAGGAAGATCTCCCGGCTGATGCCGTGCCGGGCGGCGAAGCCCTCGGCGACCGTGTACGGCAGCTCGTAAAGGGCGCGCTTGTCGTAGTGCGCCCGCCGCCACGCCTCCAGGACGGGCGTGTCGTACCGGGCCCGGCTGAACGGCGCGAACAGGAAGTCCCCCAGTTCGCCCGCCGGGCGCAGGTGCGCGTGCCGCACCGCCGACTTCACCGCCGCCCGGTACTTCACCGCGTCGAAGGCCAGGTCGGGCCGCCCGGCGAGCCAGTCGCGGATCAGCGCCCGGGTGCGCCGGTTGTTGACGCCGTCACGCCGCAGCCGCTCGAAGAGCCGGTAGGCCCGGGGCGGGCTCATCCGCCCCAGCCGCCACGCGATCAGCCGCCCGTCGTCCGTGCCGCCCTTCTGCCTGAGCAGGTTGGCGATGATCAGGGCTGCGTTGTGGTCGTTGATGTCGAGCGCCAGCGTCGCGGCGTACAGGTCGGGGTAGTTGCCGTGGATGTAGCTGTGCAGGAAACCGAGGGAGAGCCGCTGCTCGCCGGCCGCGCTGTGGAACTCGCGCTGGCCGGTCGAGGTGATCGCCGCGTTCGCGAAGAGCAGCAGGTCCTCGCACTCGATCAGGTCCGCGTAGGTCTCCATCGGCTCCCCCGGGGGTCGGGGACTGGCCGGGGAATGGGGGCACGAGCTGCGAAGCATCGCTTTCAAGGCGGTTTCCGGAAGTCGTACCGGAGTCCCGCGGCCAGTCTGGTTCCGGACCTTACCGGGGCGTTCACCCCCACGCGACAAGATTTACGCGGCGGCGCGCCCGCGGTCGTTCGCCCGCAGGAACTGCTCCAGCCCCGCCAGGTCGTCGGTGTTGATGTGGTCGACGTCCGCCGCGACCAGCTCCCGCCACAGCGCGTCCCTGGCCGGCCCGGCCACGTCGGGGGTGGCCCAGAAGCGCACCCGCTGACCGTCACGGTGCGCGGTCGCCACGATCTGCCGCAGCTTGTCCCGCTCGGCGGCCGGCATCTCGCCCGTGCCGGTCCAGGTGAAGTGGTTCGTCCAGTTGTCGCTGATCAGCGGGATCAGGCCGGGGTTGCCCTGGCCCAGGTCGGCCATGCGGCCGTCGTAGAAGGCGTAGCGCCGCTCCTGGGCCGCCATGAGGTCGCGCGGCCGGTCGCCGCTGATCACCACGGTCACCGCCCCGGGCTTGACCTTGCCCTTGTGGTAGGTGGTGAGCAGCTTGCGGTAGGTCCGCAGCACCTTGTCCAGCTCGGTGTAGGTGGCGGCGCCGTTGTTCTTGATGTCGACCAGGAGCTGGAGCTGCTGACGGCTGCCGGGGAAGACGCTCCCATGCCGTACGAGCCGGGCCAGCGGGTCGAGGTAGAGCGACTGCAGCGTACGTCCGGGCCGCAGGTCCTCGGGGTCGTGCCCGACGCGCAGCTCGCCGTCCACGAGGTAGATGTCGGCCTCGACGCTGGTGAACCCGTGGTCTAGGGCGTCCAGGAGCGGGCGCTCGTGCTCGTAGTCGTTGTGCGCGTGGGCACGGGGAAGGGGCTGGACGGCCGCCGAGGCGGGAACGGCCGTCAGGAGCAGGGCTCCGGCGGCGACCAGCACACCCATGGCGCGACGCAACATCGCATCTCCTTAAGGGGGATATTCAGGACGCGTGCCACGCTATGGGGGAAAAGTGTGACAGGAGTGACGTTCCGCTGAACAGCCGACGTGCCCGGCTCGCCCGGCGGGTCACCGTTCCGGCACCGGAGGGCGTACGGACCGGGTCCTGATCCGGCCCAGCGCGGCCCGCCGGTCGCGGATGTCGGAGATCAGCACGTGCGCGACCAGCAGCAGCCCCAGGCAGAGGACGTCGGCGGCCCACCAGGGGATCTCGGCCAGCAGCAGGTAGCCCTGGCCGTCGCTCAGGGACCTGATCACCACCGTGACCACCGCCACCACCACCGTGACCATCAGCCAGCTGCGCAGCCGCGGCAGGCTGCCCTTGTTCCACAGCCGCACCCGCCAGTTCATGAACACGGCCAGCACGCCGAGCAGCGCGCAGAAGCCGATCAGCCACCAGGGCAGGGCGAACGCGGTCTGGTCGGCGATCTGCTCCCGCGTGGCACGCAGCTCGGCCTCGGCCTGCCGCTGCGCCCGTACGGCGGCGTCCAGCCGGCGCTCCAGCTGGGCCACGCTCTTCTGCCGCTGCGCGGGTGGCGCGGCGTCCTCGGTCGGCAACATCCGCGCCACCACCGTCAGCATGATCGCCACGAAGGACAGCGCCAGCACGATGGCCATGAACAGGTCGATGAAACGCAGGTCGAGCGGTGGCGCGAACGACCTGGGGGGCCGCCTCCTCACGACTCCCTCACCAGGGTGTACTTCTGCGGCCGGCTCTCGGCGGCGCTCAGCCGATCCATCGCCGTACGCAGCGCGTCCAGACCCTTGACCAGCTCCTCCGTCCGGTCCCTCGACAGCGCCAGCTCCTGCGTGAGCCCCTGCACGTGCGCCAGCTCCCGCGTGAGCCCCTGCGCGACGGGCCCCGCCTGCCGCGCGGGAAGGCGCGCGATGTAGATCAGGAACACCTCGTCGGCGGCCACCACGGCGGCCCGCTCCGCCCGCTCGACCAGGGCCATCGCGCCGAAGGCGAGCACGCTCAGGAACAGTGCGATCATGGTGACGCCGAACGCGGAGGCCAACTCGGGCAGCACGTGCTGCTTGAGCGCGGTGATCAGCACACCGGGGTCGCCCCGGCTGTCCAGCGCGTTCGAGAACGAGCCCACCATCGCGGCCATGGTCAGCGCGGTGCCGATGAACCCGAAGACCGGCAGGGCCCAGATGAGCGCGTGGTCGAGGTGGTGCCGGTTGGCCATCTCGCTCTCGTCCAGCGCCGAGCGGGCGCTCAGCACCGACTCGCAGTCGTTCCCGGCCTCGGCGGCCTCCTTGAACAGCTTGAGCCGCCGCGCCACCAGCGTGTCCCCGTCCGGGTCGACCCCGCCGACGTTCGCCACGGCCCGCGCCGTCGCGGCGCTCTCCCGCCGGATGTCAGGTACGGCCCTGACGATCCTGAGCACGGTGGTCAGGAACACCGCGATCACGAGCGTCACCACGAGCTCCGCGGCCACGGGCGCCGTCGTCGCGCCCACGAACTCGAGCACCGCCTCCACCGCCCCGGCCAGCAGCAGCACGGCGGACACCAGCAGCGCGACCACGGGCGCGAACACCGAGTGACGCCAGTCGTACCTTGACACCCTTCAACCCCACTCCGCCACAAGAAATGTCAAAGCAATACCTAAGCACATGTATGGCGCCTACGGTCACACTCTGGGCATGAAACCTCTCGCCGCGTAACGCCGGGGGCTCCTGACACAGGAACGTTGCGATCTCAGTGACGGTTGGTCAACTGTCCCTCATCCTCTGTTATGGTCCCTACTTGTCCAAAAATCAGGACAACCTTTAACCCCCTAGGAGGATCATGAGGCGCTCACAGAGGATGGTCGCCCTCACCACGGCACTCGCCGCGGCCACCGCTCCCCTGCTGGCCATCGCCTCCCCGGCGGTCGCAGAACCCGCCAAGACCACCGCAATCCACACCACCAACCACAACCTGCCGCTGGACTGGCTCAGCCTTGACGCGCTCAGTGGCACGCAGCTGCTGCAGAAGGTCAAGCAGCTTCTCGGCAAGGGCTACGTTCCCGCCGCGCTGAGCGTGACGAACGCGGCCAACCCGCAGTACTCGTCCGTGTGGGTCAAGGACACCACCCGCAAGGTGAACGTCCTTCAGGGCCTCTCGGCCACCAACCTGCAGAAGACCGTCGCCGAGCAGCTCAAGGCCGGCTTCCGGCCCGCGATGATCACCGGCACCGGGACGGGCGCGAACGCCGTCTTCGCCGTGGTCTTCGAGCAGGTCAAGGGGCTCGCCAAGTCGGAGCTCAGCCTGACCAAGGAGACCTTCACGAAGGTCAACGCCGAGCTCACCGCCGCCGGCTACAGCCTCGCGTCCCTCGACGTGTACGGCACGGTCGAGAAGCCGCTCTACGCGGCCGTCTGGATCGTGGGAGCCGCCACGGGCACCGTACAGGTGACCCTGGGGCAGACCGTGGAGCAGCGCGGGCAGGAGCTCCTCGCGAAGGCGAAGCAGGGCCTGCACCCGGTGCTCATGGCCGTCGAGCCCGGCAAGCTCTACACCACCGTGTGGAGCAGGACGGGCACGGCCGGCAAGGAATATCTGAACCTGTCGCGCCTGGCCTACGCGGCCAAGGCCACGCAGATGAAGGTGCTGGGCTATCGTCCGGCGATCCTGGACACCGAAGGCGGCGTCTTCGCGGCGATCTGGCGCAAGGGCTAGATCGGGCCATCGGGTGCTGAGTCCGGCACAGGATCAGTGTGCCGGACTCAGCACCACGATAGTGCAGGTCAGCGGGGACCGCGCACGCGCGCCGCAACGCAAAAACGGCGGTGTCCACATGGACACCGCCGCTGTTGGTGGAGGTGGCGGGAATCGAACCCGCGTCCTTCAACCCCAAGTCAGGGCTTCTCCGGGCGCAGCCTGCTGTGTTTTTCTCAGCCCCGGCGATCACGCAGGCGAGTCGCCGACGGGCTCAGCCACTGTTTAGTTTCCCGATCTTCCCCGTGGCCGGGTCGAACGGTTGAGCCTTCTAGCGATGCCAGACCCCGGGCCGAAGGCACTCCCGGGCTGACAGTGGTTTCGCTACTTAGGCAGCGAGGGCCAGGTCAGACCTGGCCGCCACAGTGCTCTTGGAATTGGCACTTGTTGTTTGCGGTCACAGGATTAACGAGGTTATGTCCGCAGTCCTCGGCCCGCTTCACCTGAAATGCAAGGTCAAAGTCGAAGCCAGTCACCCCCTGTGCAGTTGTCAACCCCTCCCCCCGAGAGGGGAAGAGCAACATGAATGTACACGGGACAACGCCCTCAACGCCAACTTAATTCCCCGTGGCCGGACGTGGCGAAACCCCCGGGAGCGCGGCACAGCAGCACGCGCTCCCGGGGGCCGACCGGCAGGGTCGAGCCGGTCCGGACGGCAGGACTTCCCCCGAGATGAAGTCCTGATCTCATCACGGCGACTGGAACCGCAACCCCCCGAGCGGGCCCAGTCATTGAGTAAGACGCAACCGGAGGTCCGGATGGTTGCTCAGCGTCGCGACAATTTCACGATGCGTTGCCCAGGCCCGCGAAGAAGCTCCCCGCCACGGCTCCGGCGTTGTAGTTCTTCGCCAGGACCGCGATCGCCACGTCGCCCTGCCAGCCGACGAACCAGCTCTGCTGGTTGCCCGCCGTCGCCGTGACGCCGTAGACGGTGCCCTTGCCCGCCTGGGCGGGCGTGCCGACGGCACCGGCCCGCATCATCGCCGTCAGCGCGGTGCGGACCTCCGGGCTCATGGCCACCGGGGCCGGCTGGGTGGCCGGCGTGGACTGGGCCGCCGGGTCGGGCGACTTGGGGTCGGTCACCAGCACGGGCGGGCGCCAGGTGCCCGAGGCGACCGTCGCGGCCACCAGCGCCATGCTGAGCGGGCTCACCTCGACGTTCTGGCCCGCGATGGCCTTGGCCTTGTCGGCGTCGCTGGCCAGCTGCGGGAGCGAGCCGCTGAACGACTTGAGCGGCAGCCGCCACGGCTGCCCCACGCCGAACGCCTTGGCGCTCTTGGCCAGGTCGTCGGCCGTGACGCGGCGGGCCAGCGAGGCCAGCGCGGTCACGCAGCCCTTGGCGAAGTTGTCCTGGAACGTGGCCGACGTCGTGGCGGTGGACTGGCTGGTGTGCACGAACTTGGCCCCGCCAACCGTCCGCTCCTGCGGGCAGGCCAGCCGCTGCTTGGTGCTCACGCCCTCCCTGAGCAGCGCGTCCGCGGCCACGATCGAGAACGCCGTCCCGGCCGGGAACTTGCCGGCCAGCGCGTCGCGCTCCTGGTGCAGGCCCTTGGCGCCGACCGCGAGGATCTCGCCGGTGTCGCGCTGCACCGCCACCAGCGCGCTCGTCTCCGTGTCGGCCACCGCCTGCTCGGCCGCCGCCTGGGCGCCCCGGTCGATCGTGGTCTTCACCGAGACGTTCTGCCGGCCCGGCCACTCCTTGAGCTTGGTGACCTCCTGGCCGGTCTTGAGGTCGAGCGTGATGACCTTGGTCGCCGTGGAGCCGGTCAGATAGTCCTGGTAGGCCTGCTGCAGCCCGCTCTTGCCCACCGAGTCACCGGCCCGCTGCGGCCCGCCGAGCTTCTGCTCGGTCTCCGGGGTCAGCGCGCTGACGCTGCCCACGATCTGCCGGGGCGCGTCGGGATTGACCGGCTGGTTCTGCGGGTTGACCTCGATGCCGTCGATGGCGTCGAGCTTCGCCCGCATCGACTGGTAGCGCGACCGCCCGAACGTCACCAGCTGCACGAACGTGTCGGGCGGCGACGACCTGACGCGGCTCAGCAGCCGGTCCTGGGCGTAGCCGGTGACCTCGGACAGCTGCGCGACCACCTCTTCGGCCTGGTCGCCCAGCCTGCCGGGGACGACGCCGGCGACGTAGAGGACGGTGTCGGTCTGCAGCGCGTCGCCGGTCCTGTCGACCACCGGCATGCGCGGCTTGGGGTCGGTGGCGACCGCGAAGCGCTGCCCCTCCTTGAGCTGCGGATGCAGCACGGACGGCGACCAGCGGACCTTCCACACCCCGTCGACCAGGTGCAGTGGCAGCACCCCGTCGTATTCCCACAGGGGGTTGTTCTCCCCCAGGTCCACCTCGGCGTGGAAGTTGGCCTTGGACTCGTCGCCGGTCACGCCCACGCTAGTGATCTTGAAGCGGAACGAGGCCGCGTCGAGCTCGAGCTTGGCGTCGGCCAGGGCCTTGCGCACCGTCGCCAGGTCGCCGTCGGTGCGGCCGGCGGCCAGGTCGTAGTCCTCCGACTGCCAGCCCACGAGGAAGTCGCGCACCGCGTCGTGCGGCGAGGGCTCCTCGAAGCAGCCGGTCAGCGTGGTGCTCGCGACCGCCAGGGTGGCGGTCGCGGCCAGAATGCGGCGGGCGCGTCTCATCGGTCAGGGTGCCGCCGCTCTCATCGGTTGCGCTGGCGCAGAGCCCGGGCCATCTCACGCTTGGCCTGCTGCTCCGCCAGCGACTGCCGCTTGTCCCAGTCTTTCTTGCCTCGGGCCAGGCCGATCTCGACCTTGGCCCTGCCGTCCTTGAAGTAGAGGACCAGCGGCACGATCGTGAGCCCGCCCTCCTTCGTCTTGGCGGCGAGCTTCTCGATCTCCTTGCGGTGCAGCAGCAGCTTGCGCTTGCGCCGCGCCGCGTGGTTGGTCCACGTCCCCTGCGAGTATTCGGGGATGTGGACGTTGAGCAGCCACGCTTCGTTCCCGTCGATGCTGGCGTAGCCGTCGACGAGCGAGGCGCGGCCCTCGCGTAGCGACTTCACCTCGGTGCCCTGCAGCACGAGACCCGCCTCGAAAGTGTCCTCGACGTGGTAGTCGTGCCGAGCACGTTTGTTCTGGGCGATGACCTTCCGCCCGGTCTCACGTGGCATGCTTCTGACTTTACCGGCGACAGGGACGATGACGACCCATGCGCACGGCTAGACCCTGAGGTAGCGGCGCAGCGTCACGAACGAGGCCAGAATACAGATCACGACACCGATGATCATGGTGAGCGTGATCGTCTGGGCCAGGTCGTTCCAGCCGAGCGCGGCGGTGGCGTCGCCGAAGAAGCTGACGACCTCGTCGAACAGGAAGACCTTCGCCATGATCAGGATGACCGCGGCGAACACGCCGCCGACGAGACCGGCGATGACGCCTTCCATCACGAAGGGCAGCTGGATGTAGAGGTTGGACGCGCCGACCAGCCGCATGATGCCCGTTTCCCGGCGCCGGTTGAACGCCGACAGCCGGACCGTGTTACCGATCAGCAGGGCCGCGGCCAGGACCAGGACGATGGCCACGGTGAGGGCGGCGATCGCGAGCGTGTCCAGCAGGCTGAAGAACGGGGCGATGAGCTGCTTCTGGTCCATCACCTGGGCGACGCCGGGCTGACCCGTGACGGCCTGGATAACGGGCTGGTAGTTGTCCGGATCTTCGAGCTTGATCCGGAACGACTGCGGCAGGTCCTCGACCTTGGTGGCGTCCACGAGGGCCTTGTTGGAGGAGAAGGACTGCTTGAAGTTCTCGTAGGCAGTCGTCTCGTCCTCGAAGAACACTTCCTTGACACCCTGGGTGTTGGTGATGTGCTCCTGGAGCGCCTTGGTCTGCGCGGGCGTGATCGCCTTGCCGTTGCAGGCCGGCATGGCCGTCCCCTTTTTACAGAGGAAGACCGAGATCTCGACCTTGTCGTCCCAGTAGCCCTTCATCAGCCCGACCTGGCTGTTGATCATCAGGCCGACGCCCAGCATCGCCATGCCGACCGCCACGGTGATGATCACGGCGATGGTCATGGTCAGGTTGCGACGGAGGCCGATCCAGACCTCGGAGAAGATGAAATTCGCCCGCATGTTGTGTCTGCAGCTCCCTGTCAGTACGCCTGGCCGTACACGCCACGCGACTGGTCACGGACGATCTTGCCGTCCTCCAGCTCCACCACACGCTTGCGCATGGAGTCGACGATGGCCGCGTCGTGCGTGGCCATGACGACCGTGGTGCCAGTCCTGTTGATGCGGTCGAGCACCTTCATGATGCCGATGCTCGTCGCGGGGTCGATGTTGCCCGTGGGCTCGTCGGCCAGCAGGATCATCGGCCGGTTGACGAACGCGCGGGCCATGGCGACGCGCTGCTGCTCGCCGCCGGACAGCTCGTCGGGCATGCGGTGGGCCTTGCCTTCCAGGCCGACCAGCTCGATGACCTCGGGCACCACCTTGCGGATGAACCGCCGGGGCTTACCGATGACCTCGAGGGCGAACGCCACGTTCTCGTAGACGTTCTTGTTCGGGAGCAGCCTGAAGTCCTGGAACACGCAGCCGATGCGGCGGCGCAGGTGCGGCACCTTGAAGTTGGAGAGGCGGGCCAGGTCCTTGCCGGCGACGTGGATGGCGCCGGAGTTGGGCCGCTCCTCTTTCAGGATCAGGCGCAGGAACGTGGACTTGCCTGATCCCGAGGGACCGACGAGGAACACGAACTCACCCTTGTCCACGTCAACGGATACGTGGTCGAGGGCTGGCCGGTTCTGGTTCGCGTAGACCTTGGTGACATTATCGAAATGGATCACGAGAGCATCACGGCATGCCAGTCTAGGGGTCAGGACGGAAGCGAGGGTGGCACATGCCCACTTCCCGCCACCGGCCGATCGGGGGCGTCGTCTTTACTGATGATCGACGTTCCGATTGGCCAGACGACAGTCTAGGGGGAAGACTGGCATGGAACGTCCATAACGGAAACAAAACGATTGTGCGGCTAGACTTGGGGCTGACATGAGTTGTGAACACCTCGTATGCGCGCAGTGCGCCCACCCCGTGATCGAGGGCCGCTGTGCCCTGTGCCGCGCCAACAGAGAGCGGATGCACAACCACGGCTTCGCCGGGCTGTCACCCGCCCTCATCATCCTGCTCCTGCTGGCCCTGCTCTTCCTGACACTGGCGGTCAAGCACCTGGGCGGCCTCTGAGCCTAGGCGGACTAGGCCGACTCAGACTCCTGCCGCCGCATCCAGCGGATCTCCGACTCGATGAACCCGTCGATGTCGCCGTCGAGCACGGCTGACGGATTGCCCGCCTCGGTGCCGGTGCGCAGGTCCTTCACGATCTGGTAGGGGTGGAGCACGTAGTTGCGGATCTGCGTGCCCCACGACGTGGTGGTCGCGCCCCGCAGCTCCGACATCTTCTCCGCCTCCTCCTGCCGCTTGCGCTCGAGCAGCTTGGCCTGGAGGACGTTCATGGCCGTGGCGCGGTTCTGCAGCTGCGAGCGCTCGTTCTGGCAGGAGACCACGATGCCGGACGGGAGGTGCGTGATGCGCACCGCCGAGTCGGTCGTGTTGACGCCCTGGCCGCCGGGGCCGCTGGAGCGATAGACGTCGACGCGGATCTCGTCCTCGTTGATGTCGATGTGGTCGGTCTGCTCGACGACCGGCACGATGTCCACCCCGGCGAACGAGGTCTGCCGCCGCCCCTGGTTGTCGAACGGGCTGATGCGGACCAGCCGGTGGGTGCCGTGCTCGCCCCGGAGCGTGCCGTAGGCGTAGGGCGTCTTGACGGTGAAGGTGGCCGACTTGATGCCGGCCTCCTCGGCGTAGGAGGTGTCGTAGACCTCTGTGGAGTAGCCCTTGCGCTCGGCCCACCGCAGATACATCCGCAGCAGCATCTCCGCCCAGTCGGCCGCGTCGACGCCGCCCGCCTGGGAGTTGATCGTGATGAGCGCCTCGCGGGCGTCGTATTCGCCCGACAGCAGCGTGCGCACCTCCAGCGCGCCGATGTCGGACTTGAGGGACTCGAGCTCCTTGTCGGCCTCGGCGCGCGTATCGTCGTCGCCTTCCTCGGCCGCGAGCTGGTAGAGGACCGTCAGGTCGTCGAGACGGCGCGCGACGCCGTCGACACGGTTGAGCTCGCCCTGGAGGTGGGAGAGCTTGCTGGTGACCTTCTGGGCCTGCTCAGGGTCGTCCCACAGGTCTGGGGCGGCAACCTGCTGCTCCAGCTCCTCGATCTGCTTACGCATAGCGTCGAGGTCGAGAACGTCCTGGATGCTGCGGAGCGTGCCCGCGAGCTCGTTGATCTCTTCTGCCGGATCGATGCCTGCCACGTCTCCCAAGGGTACGCGACCCTCGCGGGCCCGAATAACATGGCCAGGTGCGTGCATACGGTCGGCGAGGGGTGCTGGCGCTCGCCGCCGGCCTGCTCGCCGCGGTGACCGCCTGCACCGGCAATGCCCAACCGGCGCCGACCAGGTCGGCCGCGGCGGCCTCCGCGACCGCGTCGCCCTCCCCCGCGCCGCCCGCCGTCACGCGGGCCGAGGCGGCCGAGGAGTTCTCGGCGATCATCGCGACCGACGACGCGCTGCGGGTGAAGGGCCCCCTGGAGGGCCGGCTCGACATGGTCAAGAACGACGTCACCACCGGCGGGCAGTCGCAGATCGCCGTGGCCGCCTTCCTGGCGACCGGCTACGCGCCGCCGCGCTTCCGATGGGGCGCGCCGACGCTCTACGTGCCCAGGTTCGCCCAGGGAGAGCAGGCGCCCTGGTTCAGCGCGCTGGTGACGCGCGACGGGCGGCCGGCGCTGCTGACGTTCACCAAGTCCGATCGCTGGCGGCTCAGCTCCGCGGCCGAGCTCCTGCCGGGGCAGGAGCTGCCGAAGATCAAGCTCGACGCCGAGGGCTACGCCTCGGTCGTGGCGCCCGACGACAAGACCGTCACGATCAGCCCGCAGTTCATCGGCCCCGTGCACGCCAGCGTGGCCGAGACGGGCACGGCCGGGGTCACGGCCGGCCTGCTCGCGACGGGGCCCTACACCACCGACGTGGCCGAGCAGATCGCCTCGCAGCGGGAGAAGGCCAAGAACGACGGGTTCAGCTACGACTCGATCTTCAGCGCCGACAACTACCCGGTCTACGCGCTGCGCACCGAGGACGGCGGGGCGCTGATCCAATACTCGCTGACCCGCACGACGACCACGACGACCAAGACGGCCGAGGACGACTACATCCCGGTGCCGGAGCAGGCCAGCTGGGCCATCACCACGCCGGTGCTGCGCCGCACGCTCAAGCTGATCGAGACGCACCAGTACGCCACCGCGGTCCCCCCGCTCACCACCCCCGCCGCCGCCCCGGTCATCGCCCACGACGGCGCCCTGACCCGCGCCTCCGGCCAGTGACCGACCCCTGTCGCCTTTGGTGGGGAATCGCCGGGCTCCATGTGCCACGGAACCCGGCCGGCGATGCGCTCCGTAACGGCGGCGCGCCACTGACCGGTCAGCGGGCGTTCCCCTGGACAGACGCGAGCCGGGGTCGGCGGGTGGCCGGCCCCGGCAGCGCGTAAAGGAAGGCCGCCCGCAGGGGCCGGCGGGTGGCCGGCCCTTGCGGCGCGTGACTATGCCTCCGTGTGGGGGAGGTTGCTGGCGGCGACCAGCGTGCGGATGGCGCGCAACGCGACCGACAGCGTGGCGAGGTCGAAGTTGTCGCTCTCCCAGATCTCCGACAGCGTCTGCCGGGCCCGGGACACCGCCGCCGAGTTGGTCTCCGACCACCGCGCCAGCCGCTCCTCCGGCGGCAGCCCCGGCTTGCTGTGCGCCAGCACATCGCGCGTCAGCGAGGCGTGTGCGGCGTACAGGTCGTCGCGCAGGGCCGAACGCGCGATGGAGTTCCACCGGTTGTCCCTCGGCAGCGCGATGACCCGCTCCCGCAGCCGGGACAGCTGCAGCCGGTCGGCCAGGTCGAAGTACACCTCCGCCACCTCGTTGACCGGCCGCCCCGTCAGGGACGAGATCTCCACCAGGTCCAGCGTCGAGTACGCCGGCACCATCGCGGCCACCCGCTCGGCCAGCTCCATCGGCACCCCGCGGGCCGCGAACGAGTCCCGGCGCTCCTCGTAGGCCGCGATGTCGGGCCCGGTCAGCAGCTTCGGGATGTGGGCGACGAGGCCGTTGACCCCCTTGACGAAGAAGCTGACGGACCCGGCCAGGTCCAGCGGCGGCCGGCGGTTGACCAGGAGCCAGCGGGCGCCGCGCTCGGCCAGCTTGCGTGCCTCCAGCAGCATGGCGATCTGGACGTCCGTGCTGACCTTGTTGTCCAGCGACTCCACGGCCCGGTAGAAGCTCGGCAGGTCGAAGACCTCCCGAGCCACCAGGTACGCCCGCACGATGTCGGGCGTCGAGGCCCCGGTCTCCTCCCCGAAGCGGAACATGAACGTGGTGCCCGCCGAGTTGACCAGCTCGTTCACCACGCAGGTGGTGATGATCTCGCGGCGCAGCGGGTGCTCGTCCATGTACGTGCGGAACCGCTCCCGCAGCGCCGACGGGAAGTAGGAGACCAGCCACGAGGCGAGGTACGGGTCGTCGGGCAGGTCGGAGCCCAGCAGTTCGGCGTCGGCCACCAGCTTGGTGTAGGCCAGCAGCACCGAGAACTCCGGCGCGGTCAGCCCCAGCCGGGCCTGCCGCCGCTCGGCCAGCGTCTTGTCCGAGGGCAGGAACTCCAGCTCCCGGTTGACCAGCCCGTCCCGCTCCAGCTTGCGCAGGTAGCGGGCGTGGATGTGGAGCATCTCGACGGCCTGCGTACGGGCCGCGGCCAGCACCACGTTCTGGGCGTAGTTGTCACGCAGCACCAGGTCGGCGACCTCGTCGGTCATCGAGGTGAAGGTCTGGTTGCGCTGCTTGTCGGTCAGCTCCCCGTCGCGTACGACCTGGTCGAGCAGGATCTTGATGTTCACCTCGTGGTCGGAGGTGTCCACCCCGGCCGAGTTGTCGATGAAGTCGGTGTTGACCAGCCCGCCGTTGAGCGCGAACTCGATCCGGGCCAGCTGCGTGAAGCCCAGGTTGCCGCCCTCGCCGATGACCTTGCAGCGCAGCTCGGAGGCGTTGACCCGGAGCCCGTCGTTGGCCTTGTCGCCCACGTCGGAGTTGGACTCGGCGCCGGCCTTGACGTAGGTGCCGATGCCGCCGTTCCACAGCAGGTCGACCGGGGCCCGCAGGATGGCGCTGATCAGGTCGTTCGGCGCCATCGAGGCGACGCCCGACGGGATGCCCAGCGCCTCGCGCATCTGGGGCGTGATCTGGATGGACTTGGCGGTCCGCGGGAAGACGCCGCCGCCGGCCGAGATCAGCTTGGCGTCGTAGTCCTCCCACGAGCTGCGCGGCAGCTCGAACAGCCGCTGCCGCTCGGCGAACGAGCGGGCGGCGTCGGGCGACGGGTCCACGAAGATGTGCCGGTGGTCGAACGCGGCGACCAGCCGGATGTGCTGCGACAGCAGCATGCCGTTGCCGAACACGTCACCTGACATGTCACCGATCCCGGCCACGGTGAAGTCGGTGTTCTGCACGTCGACGCCGGTGGTGCGGAAGTGGTACCTGACCGACTCCCAGGCGCCCCGGGCGGTGATGCCCATGGCCTTGTGGTCGTAGCCGATCGAGCCGCCGGAGGCGAAGGCGTCGCCCAGCCAGAAGCCGTACTCCTTGGCCACGCTGTTGGCGATGTCGGAGAAGGTGGCGGTGCCCTTGTCGGCGGCGACCACGAGGTAGGTGTCGTCGCCGTCGTGCCGCACGACGTCCGGCGGGGGCACGACCTTGCCGTCCACGAGGTTGTCGGTGATGTCGAGCAGCCCGGAGATGAACATCCGGTAGCACGCCACGCCCTCGGCGAGCTGATCCTCGCGGGAGCCGGACTTGGGCGGACGCTTAACGACAAATCCACCTTTAGACCCAGTCGGCACAATAACGGTATTTTTCACCATCTGTGCCTTCACCAGGCCGAGAATCTCCGTACGGAAGTCCTCCATCCGGTCCGACCACCGCAACCCGCCCCGCGCCACTTTCCCGAACCGGAGATGCACGCCTTCGACCCGGGGCGAGTAAACGAATATCTCGAACTTCGGCCGCGGCAACGGCAGCACGCTGATGGCCTGAGGGTCGAACTTGAGCGAAATGTACGGTTTGCGGCGTCCATCCACAGTTTGGAAGTAATTAGTGCGCAATGTCGCCTGAATCATCTCCAGGTACGCCCGCAGGATCCGGTCCTCGTCCAGCGAGGCCACCTCGTCCAGCGCCCCGAGGATCTCCTCGGTGAGCGCCTCCACGAGGTCCACCCGCACGTCCTCGCCCCGCCGCGGGTCGAGCTTGGCCTCGAACAGCCGCACCAGCAGCCGCGCCAGCCGCACGTTGTCCTTGAGCACCTGCTCCATGTACGGCTGCGAGAACGTGCTCCCGGCCTGCCGCAGGTATTTGGCGTAGACCCGCAGGATCTCGACCTGCTCCCAGGTCAGCCCGGCCGCCAGGATGAGCGCGTTGAAGTCGTCGGCCTGCACCCGGCCCTGCCACAGCGCGGTGAGCCCGTCCTGGAAGAGCCGCTTGAAGTCGTTCCTGTCGACGTCGTCGGAGGGGGTGTAGCGCAGCCCGAAGTCGTAGATCCAGGCGTTCTTCGTGCCGGGGTCGTTGTCCCGGTCGACCTCGTACGGCCGCTCGTCCACGACCTCCACGCCGAGCCGCTGGATCAGCGGCAGCGCCTGGGACAGCGAGATGGGCGAGCCGACCTTGTAGATCTTGAGCCGCCGCTCCCCCTCGGCCGCGTCGTACGGCTCGTAGAGGTTGATCCCGACCTCCTCGCCGTCGCCCCGCTCGACGAGCTGCTCCAGCCGCCGGAGGTCGACCACGGCCACCTTGGGCGGGAAGTCCGCCTTGTAGCCCTCGGGGAAGGCGGAGGCGTACCGCCTGATGAGCGTCGGCGCCTCCTCCTCCGAGGTCATCTCCCCCAGAGCGGTGGCCAGGTCGTCCTCCCAGGAGCGGGTGATGGCGGCCAGGCGCGCCTCCAGCTCCTCCACGTCCACGCTCGGCGGCGGGAGCGGCCTGCCCCGCTCGCCCCGCACGACCACGTGCAGCCGGGCCAGCACCGACTCGCCGATCATCGCGCTGTAGTCGAGCGACCGGCCGCCCAGGGCCTTGAGCAGCACTTCCTGCATCTTCAGCCGCACCTTGGTGGTGTAGCGGTCGCGCGGCAGGTAGATCAGGCAGGAGATGTAACGGCCGTAGTCGTCGCGCCGCAGGAACAGCTTGACCTGCTTGCGCTCGCGCAGCCGCAGCACGCCCATCGCGATCGGCAGGAGCTGGTCGACCGAGGTCTGGAACAGCTCGTCACGCGGGAACGTCTCCAGGATCTCGATGAGGTCCTTGCCGTCGTGGCTGTCGGGCGCCAGCCCGGCCTGGTCGAGCACGTCGGCCAGCTTGCGCCGCAGCACGGGGATCCGGGAGATCGACTCGTTGTAGGCCACGTGCGTGAGCAGGCCCAGGAAGCGCCGCTCCCCGATCACCTCGCCCTCGGGCGAGAACAGCTTGACCCCGATGTAGTCCAGGTAGGTGGCCCGGTGCACGGTGGCGCGGGAGTTGGCCTTCGTGATGATCATGAGCTGCTTCTCGCGCGCCTTGGCACGCACCTCGGCGGGCAGCGCCGCGAAGCTCTCGGAGCTCACCTTGTCGTCGCGCAGGATGCCCAGGGCCGCCCCGGGCAGCGCGCGCAGCGCCTCGCCCTCGTCGGTGTCCTCCAGGCGGTATTCCCGGTAGCCCAGGAACGTGAAATGCCCGTCGGCGAGCCAGCGCAGCAGGTCGAGGCTGTCCTCGACCTCCGCGGGCTCCAGCGGCGGCGGGTTCATGCTCAGGTCTTCCGCGGTCTGTACGGCCAGCGCCCGCATCTTCCTGAAGTCCTCGACCGCGTGGCGCACGTCGGAGAGCACCCGCTGCAGGTCGGCCTCGATGGCCTTGAGCGCCGCCGAGTCGGCCTGGCGGTCGATCTCGATGTGGATCCAGGACTCGACCAGCATCTGGCCGGTGACGTCCTCCTGGCCGCGGCCCAGCATCCGGCCCGTCATGTCGCGGCGCACCCGCATCTGCGGGTGGACCAGCAGGTGGATGCCCAGGTCGTGCCGGTCGAGCTCCATCGTGACCGAGTCGACCAGGAACGGCATGTCGTCGGTGACCACCTCGACCACGGAGTGGCCGGGGTCCCAGCCGTTCTCCTCCAGCGTCGGGGTGTAGGCCCGGACCACCGCCCTGCCCTGCGGGCGGACCTCGGCGAGCTGCCTCTGGGACATCGCGGGGCCGTAGACGTCAACGGGGTTGCGGTCGAGCAGGTCCTCCGGCGCGACATGTCGATAGTAGAAGCGCAGGAAGGACAGAGCCTCCTCGGTGCTCACGTGCTCGCTGCTCACCGCGCAACTTTCGGCGGCTCGCTGGAGCAGCTCATCCTTGGCCTCGTCGAGCGGCATTTCGCTCTCACTCCTTTGTGAGGGTTCGCCATGGCTGTTCATAGCCAGGCCCTAAGTTCCCACAGCAGCGGGAAGTAGTGCAGGCGTGTCCTACCGCGCAGGTAGGGAGCACCTGTCGAGCCGCCTGTGCCCGACTTGGTGCCGATCTGGCGTTCGACCATCTGGACATGACGCATCCGCCACAGCGCGGCGGTCTCGTCGTGCGTCAGCAGGTCCTCGGCCAGTTGCCACAGGTCGTCGTAAGACCCGCGGTCCCTCGCCACGGCCAGCAGCGAGCCCATGATCTCGTCGTCCGAGACCGGCAGGCCACGCTGGGAGAGGGCGGTGAGATAAGCATCCCACAGCGTGGGCTCCGCGAGCCTGCGACGCAGCCGGGCGAGCTCCTCCTCGCCGGCATGCCTGAAGGTGCCGAGATAGCGCTCGTCCTTCAGCCCCGACAGGAACTCCAGCTCCCGGAACTGCACGGACTGGAACCCGCTGGCGGGCGACAGCTTGGCGCGGAACTCCAGGAAGTCCTGGGGCGTCATCGTCTCCAGGACCTCGACCTGCTCGATCAGCACGCGCTCGACCGAGTGCACCCGCCGGAACAGGTGCCTGGCACGCCAGAGCTCGCCGGCGAACAGCGCCTCGCGGGCACCCTCCAGCTCGTGGAGCAGCAGCTTGAACCACAGCTCGTAGACCTGGTGGATGGTGATGAAGAGCAGTTCGTCAGGAGCCTGCGACTGCGGCTGCTGCTGGGCGAGGAGCTCGGGCAGGCGAAGATAGCCGCCGTACGACAGCCGGCCGCCTTCCTCGCCGAACTGCCGACGCGGGGGCCCGGGCGCATCACCGTCGATGCCCACCGAACACCTCCCCCTGACCGCCCGGCCACGCATGACCGGGCGCAACGCCTCGCCGTACCGATATCACCCGAAAAGGGCACAGACGTCAACGTGACATCGACATCGGGGGATCGTCGCCGGAAGTCGAGGAGGGGTCGTGTTTGAGCTCGTCGAGCTGATCCGGCAGCTCGGCAAGCTCAATCAGCTCCGCCTGGCATCGCTCGCATGTGTCGAGGTGGCGCTCGAAGGCCTCGTGCTCCTCTTCATCGAGGACGCCGAGGACGTAGGCGGCCACCCCGTCATGCATCAGCCGGCTACCCCCTTGTCCCGCAGCAGCTCGCGGAGAGCCCGGATCCCGTAGTAGAGCCGGGACTTCACCGTGCCCGGCGGGATCCCCAGAATCTCCGCCGCTTCACTTATCGTACGGTCTCGGAGGTAGGTCTGCTCAATGACTTCGCGGTGTTCTTCGGACAGGGATCGGAGAGCGTCCGCGACGACCATCGCCGACAACGCTCGCTCCGACCCATCTGGCACCGACATCATGTCGACTTCGGGCGGCTCGACCTCCTGCGGCCGGACGCTCTTCCGCCGACGACCATCAATGACAATGCGGCGGGCCACTGTCAGTAGCCACGCCCATATGAGGCTTGGTTCCCATTGCAGTCTTGCCGAGTTCCGCCAGGCCCGGACGAGCGTCTCCTGCACTACGTCTTCGGCCCACTGAAGGTCATTACCTGTGGATTTGCGGACGTGTCGCAGCAGAGGGCCGCCGAACTCCTGGTAAAGCACCGCGATGCGATGCTCCGCCTCGGCATCCGCACTCTCGAACCTGCCGTCGAGGTGACCTAGCACGGGGCACATCTTTACACCTTCGTTATCCAAGCGGTAGCCACTCCGATAACTCCAGTCATTTCTAACTATCTCCGGCCATACGTGAACCCCAGCCGGTAGGCCCGCGTACCTCCGACCATGCACAGGCTTTTGCGCGGCGAGCTGTTCATGCTCGGCGGCTTCGTCGTAGCCGCCGCCGTGACGATCGTGCTGGTCATGCCGCCGGCGATCGACCCCGCGGCCGCCCAGTGGACACAGACGTCGTCGGGGCCGCTCACGGCCGCCGACCGCGACCTGCTGGTCAAGGTACGCCAGGCCGGGCTGTGGGAGATGCCCGTCGGCGAGTACGCCAAGACCCGCGCCGAGTCCCAACGCGTGAAGGAAGTCGGCCAGCTCATCATGAAGGAGCACATGGAGCTCGACCTGCTGACCCGGCAGGTCGCCAAGAGGCTCGGTGTGGCCCTGCCGGATGAGCCCAATCCCGACCAGCAACGCTGGATGGCCCAGCTGGCGTCGGAGAGCGGACCGGCCTTCGACAAGGACTTCGCGAACCTGTTGCGTGCCGCGCACGGCAAGGTCTTCACCGTCGTGGCGGGCGTACGGTCCGGGACGCGTAACTCGGAGATCAGGAAGTTCGCCCAGGAAGGCATCAACTACGTGATGCGCCACATGGCGTACCTGGAGTCCACCGGACTGGTCGACCACAGCCAGTTGCCCGAACCCCCGACGCCCTCACCCGCTCCACCCGTCGCAATGGCGGTCGAAAAGAGGAGACACACATGAGGAGATCCAGACGCATGGCCGCGGCCGTGTCCGCCCTGGCCGTGGCGGCCGGCGGCCTGGTGTCCGCGGCTGTCATAGGCGTGGGCACCCCGGCCCTCGCCGACCACTGCGACCCCGCCGAGGCGACACAGACGCCCCAGGCGCGACAGTCCCAGCAGCAGGACCAGAACCAGGAACAGAACCAGGAACAGGACCAGGGCCAGGGCCAGCAGCAGGACGAGCAGGGCCAGGACCAGCAGGGTCAGCAGCAGGACCAGCAGCAGCAGGCGCCCGAGCAGAACACCGATCAGCAGGAGGGCGACCAGCAGGCGCCCCAGGGCGGCGGCATCGCGCTGGACCCCGCGCAGTCCCCCGAGGCCCAGTCCCCTGACGGCCAGTCGCCGGAGGCGGAGGCCCCCGAGGCCGCGCCGGAGGAGAGCCCCACGGCCCAGTCCCGCCGTCGCGGCGGCAACAACGGCAACCAGTCCCCGAGCCCGAGCCCGAGCCAGAACCCCGATGACGGGGGCACGGCGTCGCCTTCGCAGAGCCCCACGGGATCCCCCTCGCCCTCCCCCACCGGGACCGGCGGCGCCGAGGAAGAGTGCGCCGACCTGGGCCCGTTCCCCGAGGACTTCGTGGACATCCGCCAGGTGCAGGGCAACGGCGGCCTGCTCAACCCGCGGATCGGCAGGAACGGCTCGCGCGGCACGTTCGTCTCCCAGTGCGGTACGAACCGCAACGGCCACAACAACCCGGACAACTTCATCGTCGCCCCCGGCGTGAGCAACGGGGCGCACCACCTGCACGACTACGTGGGCAACCTGTCGACGGACGCGTTCTCCACCGACGAGAGCCTGGCGGCGGCGGGCACGACCTGCCGGCTGGGCGACAAGTCCACGTACTTCTGGCCGGTGCTCAGGGACCGCAAGTCGGACGCGAACGCCAATGACCCGGACGGCAACGTCGGCCAGGTGCTGCGTGCCCGCGCCGTGACGCTGCAGTTCCGCGGCAACGCCACCTCCAGGGTCGTCGCCATGCCGAGGTTCCTCAGGCTGATCATGGGTGACGCCAAGGCCGCGACGAACGGCGGCGCGAACGCCCGCGCGGCGTGGAGCTGCACGGGATTCCAAAACCGCATAACTCCCGACAAATACCCGCTTTGCCCGCGCGGCAGCCAGGTGCTCCGTATTCTGGACTTCCCTAGCTGCTGGGACGGCCAGAACACCGACAGCGCCAATCACCGCACGCACGTGGTCTTCCCCGACCAGAGTGGTGCCTGCCCGCAGGGCACCAGGGCGATTCCGCAACTTCGCATGACCCTCACGTACTCCGTGCCTCAGGGTCCGTCGTACGCCCTGGACGCCTTCCCGGAACAGAAGCACAACCCGGTCACCGACCACGCGGACTTCGCCAATGTGATGCCCGACCGGCTGATGCAGTTCGTCGTCTCATGCATCAACCGGGGTCGCCGTTGCTGATCTGAACACCTGCCCGCACGGGCACCCAGCCTTCCGAGTCGCACCCTCACTCGACCTTGGAGGGAAATACATGCTCCACAGACGAAGCCCTCGGCACGCCCCCACCAAGCTGGACACCAGGAATGTCCGGCTGGGGGCGAGTGCCTCGATCGCCGCGATCGTGCTGTCGGTGTTCGCACTGACCAGGACGGAGCGCGGGATCGGGCTGCTCGGCCAAGGCATCGGCTTCCTCGAGTTCTACGCCGGCGTGTTCGCCCTGGTGCTGCTGACCGCGACCGTCGCGCTCGGCCTGCTGACCACCGAACGCGTCTTCCTGACACCGGCCAACCGGGTCAGGGCCCAGCTCGCTCACCGGGCCACCGCGCTCATCGGGCTGGCGTACCTGGTCACGCACATCACGCTCATGATCAGCCTGGGGCACGTACCGCTGGGGGCTGCGGTCGTGCCGGTCGCCGGAATCTACGTGGGGCTCGGCGCGCTGGCCTTCGACCTGATGGTCGTGGCCGTGGCGACGGGAATGGTCAGAGGCCGGTTCGCGGTGCGGAGCAGGCCGTGGATGTGGCGGATCTTGCACTCCGCCGCGTACGTGGCCTGGCCCGTCGCCATCATGCACGGATTGACGGCCGGCCGCCCGCCGGCCGGATGGGTGGCCTGGTCCTACGTGGCCTGCCTGGCGGCGGTCGGCGGCGCGCTGATCGTCCGCGTGCTGGCGACCGTGCGCCGGCCACCCGTCATACCCGAGAAGGTCGCAGGACCCGCGGTGACCGCCGCCGCCGCCGTGGGAGTCCCGTCAGAACGTCCTCAGAAGGCCCGGCCTGTCCCGGCCGGCGCCGCGGCGGCGACGGCGACGGCCGCCAACGCACCCGTGAGCCTCGCCGAGGCCCGGCGCAGATATCGGGAGGCCGGATGAGCCCGCTCGCAGTCCCCCTGCTCACGATCCCAAGGGAGAGGCCGTGATTCCGGCTCGAGTGCCACGGGTCTTACGCATGGGTCCCGCCCGGCTCACCGCCGGGCTCGACCACTGCCGCCGGCTCGACCTGCCCGCCCACCGCACACTCCACGGCGTCGTGGAGCCGCGGGAGCTGGGCGAGCTCATGTCGTACGCCAACGAGGTGGACATGCGTGGCCGGGGCGGCGCGGCGTTCCCGTTCGCCCGCAAACTGAAGGCCGTGGCCGACGCGGCCGGCTCGGGAGAGAGCGTCGTGCTGGTCAACGGCGCCGAGGGCGAGCCGGCCAGCTCCAAGGACGCCATGCTCCTCACCCGCAACCCGCACCTGGTGCTGGACGGGGCGGTGCTGGCGGCCGAGGCGCTGGGCGCCCGCGAGGTGGTCGTCGCCACGGCCGGTGGCGAGGTCGCCGAGGCGTCCGTCGCGGCCGCCGTGGCCGAGCGCCGCGCGGCCAACATCTCCGGCGGCGCGGAGAGCCGCGTCCCGATCCGGGTGGTCGGGATCAAGGAGCGGTTCATCTCCGGCGAGGGCGGCGCGCTCGTGCGCGCGGTCAACGGGGAGGAGGGCATCCCGCCGGGTAGGAAGAAGCGGGCCGCGACGAGCGGCGTGGACGGGCTGCCGACGCTGCTGTCCAACACGGAGACGTACGCGCAGTTCGCGCTGCTGGCCGAGTACGGGCCGGAGAAGTACGCCGAGGTGGGCACCAGCAAGGAGCCGGGCACGATCCTGCTCACCGTCAGCGGCGGCGCGGCCCACGGCGCGGTCATCGAGACGCCCACGGGCACCCTGCTGGCCGACGTGCTCGCGCTGTGCGAGGCGGAGGTCGGCGACGGCGTGCTCGTCGGCGGCTACCACGGCGCGTGGCTGTCGGCGGAGGTCGCCGAGACGGCGGTGATCTCGCGCGAGGGCATGAAGATGGCCGGCGCCACTCTGGGGGCCGGCATCATCGTCCCGCTCGGCGAGTCCACGTGCCCGCTGGGCGAGGCCGCCAGGGTGGCCTCGTACCTGGCGGCCGAGTCGGCCGGCCAGTGCGGCCCCTGCCGGCTCGGGCTGCCCGACGTGGCCCGGGCCATCTGCGCCCTGGCCGAGGGCACGGGCTCGGTGGACGCGGTACGCCGCTCCGTACGCGTCGTCGAGCGCCGCGGCGCCTGCTTCCACCCCGACGGGACGGCCAAGTTCGTGCTGTCGGCGCTGGACGCGTTCGAGACCGAGATCGCCACCCACCTGGAGCACGGCTCCTGCGGCCGGCCGGTACGCGGCGTGCTGCCGATGCCGGAGCGCGAGGCCGAGGCCGAGTTCCGGCTGGAGGTCGACTGGTCCCGCTGCCAGGGGCACGGGCTGTGCGCGCACCTGCTGCCCGAGTTCGTGGACCTGGACGACTACGGGTTCCCCTCGTTCAGGAAGATCCCCGGGTTCATGGCCAGGGAGGCGCGGCGGGCGGTCGACATGTGCCCAGCGCTGGCCCTGCGGCTGGCGCAGACCACCGGCGACGGCCCCCAGCCCGCCGGATCGCCGCTGCGGCTGGTCAAGGACGGGGTGCTCAAGAAGGCCGGGGAGAGCGCGCCACGGCTCAGCCGGGTGGGCGGCGTCACACGGATCACGAGAGTCGGAGGGACGGCCGGGTGATCCCGAAGTGATGCATATGTGACCAACCCGGCGGATCTCCGGCGCGTCTCACCCATGGTTCACACGTTCTACGGGAAGACAGCCCATGAACCGCCGGGATTTCCTGCACGCCACCGCGCTCACCCCGCTGGCACTCTCCGCACCGGCACCTGCTCTCGCCGGGCCACCGCCCGACTGGGCCAGGTTGCGGAGGCGGCTGGCGGGCACGCTCGTGCTGCCGGGGGATGCCGGATACGCCGCCGCCCGCCGCCTGTACAACCCGGCCTACGACGGGATCAGGCCGCAGGCGGTCGCCTACTGCGCGAACCCGGCGGACGTCTCGGCGTGCCTGGCGTTCGCGCGGGCCGCCGGCGTGCGGGTCACCAGCCGCTCGGGCGGCCACTCGTACGCGGGCTGGTCCACCGGTACCGGACTGGTGATCGACGTGTCCAGGATGAGCTCGGTCGCCTACGCCGGCGGCCGGGCCACGATCGGCGCGGGCGCCAAGCTCATCGACGTCTACGACCGCCTCGCCCGCCGTGGCGTGAGCATCCCCGCGGGCTCCTGCCCCACCGTCGGGATCGCGGGGCTCGCGCTGGGCGGGGGCATCGGCGTGGTCTCCAGGAAGTACGGGCTCACGTGCGACGTCCTCGAGTCGGTACGCGTGGTCACGGCCGACGGCCGGCTGCTGACCTGCGACGCCGGGCACCACGCCGGGCTCTACTGGGCCTGCCGGGGCGGTGGCGGCGGCAACTTCGGCGTGGCGGTGTCCTTCACGTTCAGCACGCACCCGGCCGGCGACCTCACCGTGTTCTTCCTGCACTGGCCGTGGGCGAAGGCGGCCCGGGCGGTGCGGGCGTGGCAGTCGTGGGGGCCGTCCGCCCCGGACGAGCTGTGGTCGTCGCTGCACCTGACGCGCTCGGCGGGCGGGCTGGACGTGCGGATCGGCGGCGTCCACCTCGGGCCCAGGTCCGCGCTGGACCGGCTGCTGGCCCCGCTCGTCGCCGGGATCGGCCGGCCGTCGTCCCGCTCGGTGCGCACGACCTCCTACCTGGACGCCATGAAGATCATGGCGGGCTGCTCGTCGATGTCGGTGGCCGAGTGCCGGCGGATGCCGCGGGCGGCGTTCTCGGCCAGGTCGCACCTGGCCTACCGGAGGTTGCCGGCGGACGGGGTGCGGGCGCTGGTGAACGGAGTGGCACGCGGCGGGCGGCACTCGGTGCTGATGGACGCCATGGGCGGGGCGATCGGCCGGGTCAGCCCGTCGGCCACGGCGTTTCCCCATCGGGCGGCGCTTTTCAGCGTGCAGTATTACGCGGAAGGGATGGGTCGAAGCTGGTTGCGTGGTTTGCATGGCGACATGTCCCGATATTTCGGGGATCACGCCTATGTGAATTACATTGACCCGGATTTAGGAAATTGGCGGAGCGCGTACTACGGGTCGAACGCCGCGCGGCTGGCGGAGGTGAAGGCTACCTACGATCCCGATCGCGTGTTCCGCCTGCCGCACGGTCTTTAGACCAGTCGAACCCGCCCCGGACGTACACGGGTTCGCCGATCTTCACGATCTCGTACAGGCGCTTGGAGGTCTCGATCGGCAGGCGTACGCACCCGTGGGAGGCCGGGCGCAGCGGCACCCTGGTCGAGCCGTGCATGGCGATGCCACCGGTGAAGTACAGCGAGTTGAACATCGACCCCAGCCGCCCCGTCGTCCAGCCCGGCGCCCGCCGCGACACGCGGAAGTTCCCCACCGGCGTGATCGCGTTCCCGCAGCGCCCGTCCTTGCAGTAACGCACCTCCGCGCCGGAGGAGATGTGCGAGAAGAGCACGGGCCTGCGGTCACGGTAGACGGTGAGGAGCTGGTCACGCAGGTCGATCTCGACCCGGTCCGGCCCGCCCTCCGGCACCAGGGGGCGCCAGCGGAACGGCCGGTCGAGCGCCCTCCACACCTGCGGCCCGATCTCTCCCTGGGGCATCATCCGCCGGCTCTTCTGCAGCGCCCACACCGCGAGCTTGGTCTGCTCGTCGTACACGCCGTGGATCCGCCCGTAGTAGTAGCGCCCGGTGTGCAGCCGCCGCTGCAGCAGCCTGACGGCCTCCCCGCGGTCCCCGGGCCGCAGCACGACCCCTTTCACCGCTTCCGTGTCCGTTGTGTCCGGCGTGTCCGCCGCGGCGGCGACCGGCAGGCCGCAACTGATGCCGGCAACGACGCCGAGGGCGACAATTCCCCGAAGTTTTGTCCTCATAAATCGACGCGTACCCAGGTTCGCCGAGAATTCATCTCATACAGAGGTTTTGGCAAGCAAAGTCCCGGCCTAATAAGCGAATCACGTTAAATATGGGCATTTCCCTTTTATGGCTGCACAATTACGCGTCACGCGTCACGCGTCACGCGTCGCGCGAGCGGAGCAGCAGGCCGCCGCCCACCAGCGCCGCGGCGGCCCAGGCGGCGACCACGCCGAGGCCGGCCCACGGGCCGATGAGCATGCTCGGCAGGCTCGTGGTGGCCTGGACGGCCAGCCCGGCGTTCATCGGCGAGAGCCGCCACAGCCACAGCTGCAGATCCTGGTTCCTGACCATGAGGACGACGAGCGGGAAGAGGTAGAGCAGCCCCAGCACGGCTCCGGTGGCCACCGCCGAGTCGCGTACGGCCGTCGCCACCCCCAGGCTGATCAGCGCGACCAGCACGAGATAGAGCACGGAGCCGGCCGCCGCGCGCAGCGTGGGCCCGTCGAGCAGCGACAGCGGCGGATGGCCGTGCTCGGGGGTGAAGCCGTTGCCGGGCAGCAGCAGCCGCCCCGCCAGCACGGACCCGAGCACGGCCACGGTTCCGGCGGCCGCCGTCAGCCCGGCGAGCAGGCCCGCCCTGGCCGCCAGCCCGGCGATCCGGCGCGGCATCGCGGTGAGGCTCGTCCGGATCATCCCCGTGCCGTACTCCCCGCAGACCGCCACCACGGCCAGCAGCGCGACCAGCCCCTGGCCGAGCTGGACCCCGAAGAGGCCGATCCGGGCCGCGTCCTGCCCGCAGCCCGCCGACGGACATGTCATGACGGCGGCCGCGACCGCGCTCCCGGCCACGGTCAGCACGACCGCCCCGAGCAGCAGCAGGCCGGGGGCCGCCACCGTGCGCAGCTTCGTCCACTCCGCGTGCAGTTCCCGCCTCACGCGTCCCTCCTGTTCAGCCGGTGGACGGCCAGTCCGAGGGCGAGGGCCGCGTACGCGCACAGCACCGCGAACCCGCCCCACGGCGGCAGCGGGTAGTAGCCGGACGCCGGCGCGTAGTGCGAGATCACCTGCGCGTACTCCGGGATGCTCTGCTGGATCGCGAAGCCGGCGGCGGGGGTGAGCCGCAGCAGCCACCGCGACGCCTCGTCCGGCAGGATGGACGCGGTCGCCAGCACGTACGGGACGACCAGCGCCAGGATCGCCACGATGACCGCCATCGAGCTGCGCCGGAAGAGCGCGCCGAGGGCGAGGGCGAGGATGGCGGCCACGGCGAGCAGGGCCGCGACGCCCGCGATCACCCGCACCTCGGTCAGCGTGCTCACCGGAAGGGTGAAGATGCCGTTGCCGCGCAGGATCCCGCGGGCGACCGGGAGCGTGACGGCGGTGGCCGCCAGCCCGGCCACGAACGTGGCCGCCCCCACCACGGCCGCCTTGGCCACCAGCACCCGGCCGCGCCGCGGGCTGGCCAGCAGCGTGGTGCGGATCAGCCCCCGCCGGTACTCCGCCGTGACGAACAGCACCGCCACCACGATCACCACGATGAGCGCGACCAGCGTGCCGGTCAGCGTGCGCTCGATGGTGCCCTCGTGTGTGTTCGGGGCGATGTCGCCGGTCCCCGTGACGGCGAACGTGCCGCCGTGCCGGATGTGCGTGCCGGGGTGGTGCACGTTCCCGTCCGGGTTCACGTCGGCGCCGATGTCGTCCCCGCGCCACGTGCCGCCGGGCGCCGCGCCACGCACGCCGACCTGGTCCATGATCGCGGTGACCTCGGCGAAGCGCGAGGCCGCCGCCGACCCTCCGAGCGGGTTCCGCGTCACCCGGACGTCGCCCGGGGAGGCCGCGAACACGCCGATGCGCACCTTGGCCGGCAGCCCTTCCAGGCGGGCGGTGCCGATCCTGGTCCACGTCCTGCCGTCGCGCGACTCCTCGCCGATGATCGTGTCGGCGGCGCGGGTCAGCCGCAACCAGCGCGGGGCTCCGGCGGACACGCCCTCGGGGCCGCCGGCGACGTCCTCGGTGAAGTCGTGCTGCATGCGCACGCCGTGCGCGCCCGTGACCATCACCGCGGCGTACGCGGCCCCCGGCTCGGCGCTCTCCTTGACCATCACCCCGGCCTTCGCCCACGGCACGACGCCGGAGACGACGTTCCGCACGCCCGGGGTCTCGTCGGGCAGGCGGATCTGGCCGCTCATGGAGGTCACGCGGGCGGTGATGAACCCGTTCCCGTTCAGCTCCTGGCTGACGAAGTAGAACCGGTCGTCGACGGCCACGCCGTTCGGGCCCAGCGTGGGCCAGGGACAGGGCACCTCGATCGGGCCCTGGCTGCACGAGGAGTTGCTGCCGGTGGCGAAGAGCAGGCCGAGCCCCACGATGAGCAGCGAGGAGGCCACCAGGCCGGCCACCCAGCCGCGTACCGTCCTGAGCTTGGTCCACTCGGCGCGCAGCAGGCGGGTCATCGCGCCGCTCCCCGGAACTCCACGGCGTCCCTGGTGAGATCCAGGTACGCCTCCTCCAGCGTCGCCCGATGGGCGCTCACCTCGGAGAAGGGCACCGACTCCGCCCCGAGCAGCCGGACGATCTCCCCCGCGGGCAGGCCGGAGACGACCAGCGCGTCCCGCTCGCCGGCCGCCACCGTGGCCCCGGCCCGGGCCAGGGCCGACATGGCCGCCGAGCGTGCCCCCGTACGCAGTGTCACCCGGTCGCGGGACGCCGAGGTGATCAGCTCGTCCACCCCGACGTCCGCGACGACCCGGCCGCGGCCCACCACCACGAGATGGCCGGCGGTGTCCTGCAGCTCGCTCATCAGGTGACTGGAGACGAGTACGGCGCGGCCCTCGGCGGCCAGCGACCGCAGGAAGCCGCGGATCCACACGATGCCCTCGGGGTCGAGCCCGTTGAACGGCTCGTCCAGCATGAGCACCGGCGGGTCGCCGAGCAGCGCGGCGGCGATCCCCAGCCGCTGGCGCATGCCCAGCGAGTAGCCGCCGGCCCGGCGCCGCGCGGCCGTGGCCAGCCCCACCTGCTCCAGTACCTCGTCCACGCGCCGGACCCCCAGGCCCTGGGAGTGGGCCAGCCACAGCAGGTGGTTACGCGCGGTACGGCTCGGCTGCAGCGCGGCCGCGTCGAGCAGCGCGCCGACGTGGCTCAGCGGACGGCGCAGGCTCCGGTACGGCCGCCCGCCCACCAGTGCCCGGCCCTCGTCGGGCGCGTCCAGTCCGAGCACCACCCGCATCGTCGTGGACTTGCCCGCGCCGTTCGGCCCGACGAACCCGGTCACCTGCCCCGGCAGCACGCTGAACGTCATCCCGTCCAGCGCCGTCGTCCCTCCGAACCGCTTGCGCAGCCCGCTGACTTCGATGGTCGCTTCCATGCCAGGCAGACTAGGCAGCGGTGGCGGGCACGATCGTCACGCCGGGGAGCGATCCTCGCCGTCGCTCGTGCCAGCGAGAACCCGTCCCTCGTACGAGGGATGCCAGACGGGGGGACGGCGGGAAACAATGATGGCCGTGGAGTACGACCGGCGTGGCAGGTGGGCGGGCCCGGTGGGGTGGATCGTCCCCTACCTGCCGATCGTGATCGTCGCGCTGCTGACACTGCTCGCCGTGGCCGAGTCGATCGCACAGTCCGGGCACGCGGCGAGCCTGTCGTTCTCGGAGACGGTCGCGGCGCCGGCCGGCGATCAGACCTCGCAACCCGGCGGCGTCCCGGCCGCACGGCCCGGCGACGCCCCGGCCGCGCAGGCCGGCGGCGACGGTGCGATTCCGCAGGTCGTGATCTTCCCGCTGCTCGCGCTGGCCACCACGCTGCCCCTCGTCCTGCTGTGGAACCAGCCGGCCGTGGCCGGGCTCCTGGTCACGGCGGCGAGCCTGCTGTCGATCGGCGCCTTCCACACCTTCACCGCGGCCGGTCTGGTGGCGCAGCTCGTCGCGGCCTACCGGCTCGGCGGGGCGGCGTGGCGGGCCGTGCTCATCACCGTCCCCTACCCGCTGCTGGCGGTGGCGCTCGAACGCGCCGGCCTGCCGGGAGGCACGACCCGCCTGCTCATGCTGCTGCTGGCCTGCCTGGTCCCGGCGGCGGCGCTGGCCGGGATCGCCCGCCGCGCCCGCGGCCAGGCCAGGACCGACACGGCCGCCCGGCAGGTCATCGCCGACAGCCTGCTGGAGCACGCCGCCCGAGGCGAGCGCGCCCGTATCGCCAGGGAGCTGCACGACGTCGTGGCGCACCACATCTCCATGGTCGCCGTGCAGGCCGAGACGGCCAGGCTGGCGGTCCCCGGCATGCCCGCGGCCGGGGCGGAGCGGCTGTCCGCGATCGGCGACACCGCCAGGGCCGCGCTGACGGAGATGCGGCGGCTGCTCGGCGTGCTGCGCGAGGACGCCGAGGCGGAGCCGACCTGGCGCCCGCAGCCCGGCCTGCGGCTCGACGAGCTCAACGAGCTGCTCGACGAGGCGCGGGAGGCGTCGGGGAGCGGGGTGCGGCTGATCCTGCGCGGCGCGCCGGTCGAGCTCGATCCGGGGGTGGAGCTGGCGGCGTACCGGATCGTCCAGGAGGCGCTCACCAACGCCCGGCGGCACGCGCCGGGCGCCGCCGTGGACGTGGAGCTGGACTACACCGGCGACACCCTGCACCTGGCCGTCCGGGACAACGGCCCGGGACCACGCGCCACGGGGGCGGGCGGCGCGGAGGTGGGGGGTGGGCACGGGTTGTCCGGGATGCGGGAGCGGGCGACGGCGGTCGGGGGCGAGCTGCGCACCGGCCCCGCACCGGGCGGCGGTTTCCTGGTCGAGGCCCGGCTGCCCGGGAAGAGCGCCGCATGACGGCGGCGATCAGGGTGGTGATCGCCGACGATCACCTGGTCGTGCGCACCGGGTTCGCCGAGCTGCTCGACACCCAGCCGGACTTCGAGGTGGCCGGCACCGCCGCCGACGGGGCCGAGGCGGTCCGGGTCTGCCGCGAGGTGTCACCGGACGTCGTGCTCATGGACGTACGCATGCCCGGCATGGGCGGCATCGAGGCCACCCGGCTGCTGGCGGGTCCAGAGGGGCCGCGGGTGCTCATCCTGACCACGTTCGACCTCGACGAGTACGTCTACGACGCCCTCCGGGCCGGCGCCAGCGGCTTCCTGCTCAAGGACGTCACCGCCGAGCGCCTCTTCGACGCCGTACGCGTGATCGCCGCCGGGGAGGCGCTGCTGGCCCCGGCCGTGACCCGGCGCCTCATCAGCGAGTTCGCCCGGCTGAGCCCCCGCCCGCCGGCCAGGACGCTGTCCACGCTCACCCCGCGCGAGACGCAGGTCCTGCGCCTGGTCGCGGAGGGCCTGTCCAACCCCGAGATCGCCGCCCGGCTGATCGTCACGGAGGAGACGGTCAAGACCCACGTGAGCCGCGTGCTGAACAAGCTCGGCCTGCGCGACAGGACCCAGGCCGTCGTCACGGCATACGAGACCGGCCTGGTCGTACCGGGCGAACGAGGCTGACCCGGGTCCGGACGCGCGAGCCGGCCGTCAGGCCGCCGGTGCCGGGCAGCCGTCGCGCCGGTAGCGGCCGGGCGCCATGCCGTATTCCCGCTTGAACGCGTTGGCGAAGGCGAACTCCGACCCGTAGCCCACCTGGGCGGCGATCTCGCTCAGCGGCGCGTCCGTCTCTTTCAGCAGCCGGGCGCCGGAGGCCAGCCGCCACCACGTGAGGTACGCCAGCGGCGGCTGCCCCACCAGCGTGGCGAACCGGCGGGCGAACGCCGCCCGCGACAGCCCCGCCCGCGACCCGAGCTCGGCCACGGTCCACGGGTGGGCCGGGTCGCGGTGCATGGCGTCGAGCGCCGTGCTGATCTCCGCGTCGGCCAGCGCCGCCGACCAGCCGGAGACCTCGCAGTGCCCGTGCTCGGCCGTGAACCAGGCCCGCAGGATGTACAGCAGCAGGGTGTCGAGCAGGGACGAGACGATCGTGTCGGCGCCCAGCCGGGGATGGTGGATCTCGGCGCCCAGCAGGTCGACGGCGGCGCGCACCTCGGGGTGCAGCCCGGGGCCGGCCGGCAGGTGGATCATCTCGGGCAGGTCCCGCAGCAGCGGGTGCGCCCGGCTCGGGTCGAGCCGGTAGCCGCCGCACAGCAGCACCGTGGCCGGGCCCTGCCCGCCGATCGACGCGGAGGCGAACAGCTCGGCGTCCTCGGCCGGGTCGCACTCCGGCTCGGCCACCGGCGTGCCGGGGCTGTCGGCCATCGCGTAGCCGTGCCCGTACGGGAAGAAGACCACGTCGCCGGCGGACAGCATGACCGGCGGGCCCCCCGGTGGCAGCAGCCAGCCCGACCCCTGCAGGACCACCTGGAACGCGGCCGACCCGGGCGAGGAGGGGAATCGCTGGCCCCAGGGGGCACGCCACTCGACGCGCGCCGAGCGGGGCCGCCCGGTGCGCATGATGGCGATCACGTCGCTGAGCACATCCACACGAGGACTCTAACCCGAAAGACGCTGGCGTATGAATGGAAGACATCAACGCATTGGCCATCTCTCATCGCTCCCCTACGGTTCCAGGAGAGGAAAGGAGAGCGACTATGGGACGGATTCTGGTGACCGGGGCGACCGGCACGGTCGGACGGCACGCGGTGGCGCTGTTGCGGCAGGAGGGGGCCGAGGTCGTGGCCCTGAGCAGCGGCACGGGCGATCTGCGGGACCCGGGTTCGCTGCCGCTGGACGGGGTGGGCGCGGTGCTGCTGGTGTGGCCGTTCGCCACGGCCGAGGGCGCGCGGGAGGTGGTGGCGGCCATCGCCGGGCAGGCGCGGCGGGTGGTCTACCTGTCCTCCGCCGCCCGGCGCGATCATGAGCGCGAGATCGAGCGGCTGATCGAGGCGTCGGCCCGGGAGTGGACGTTCCTGCGCCCGCACGCCTTCGCGGCCAACGCGCTGCGGTGGGCGCGGCAGGTCAGGGCCGGAGTGGTACGCGGTGCGTACGGGGCGGCCGCCATGCCGCCGGTGCACGAGCGGGACGTCGCGGCCGTGGCCGTACGGGCGCTGCTGGACGAGGGGCACCACGGCGCGGCCCTGCACCTGACGGGGCCCGAGACGATCACGCAGGCCGATCAGGTGCGGATCATCTCCGAGGTCACCGGGATCCCGGCCCGCTGGGAGGAGCTCCCGCCGGAGCGGGCCCGCGCCGGCCTGCCGGCCGAGGGCCTGCCGGCCGGCGTGGTGGACGAGGTGCTGCGGGCCCAGGCCGGGCTGGTGACCGAGCCGGCCCCGGTCACCTCGACGGTCGAGGAGGTCACGAAGGTCCCGGCGAGCAGGTTCCGCGAGTGGGTGGCGGAGCACGCCGGCGCCTTCCGCGACGTGCCCCCCGCGCCGCCCACGATGCGGGCGGCCCGCATCCACGCGTTCGGCGACGCCTCGCAGATCCGCGAGGAGGAGGTGGACACGCCCCGGCCGGGGCCCGGGGAGGTGCTCGTCGAGGTGGCCGCCACGTCGTTCAACCCCGCCGAGGTCGGCCTGCGGTCGGGGCTGCTGCCCGAGGTGTTCGGCACGGACCTGCCGCGGACACTCGGGTGGGACGTCTCCGGCACGGTCGTCGAGACCGGCGCGGGCGTCACCGGCCTGGCGCCGGGCGACCGGGTGTTCGGGGTGGTGAGCGGCGCGGCGGCCGGATACGTGGTGGCCGCCGCGGACCTCCTGGCCCGGGCACCGCGCAGCATCCCGCTCGCCGACGCCGCAGCCGTCCCCGTGGCCGGGCTCACCGCCTGGCAGGCCATCCCCGAGCACGCCCGCATCACCCCGGGGCACCGGGTCCTGATCAACGGCGCGGGCGGCGGCATCGGCCTGTTCGCCGTACGGCTGGTCAAGCTGATCGGCGCGCACGTCACCGCCACGGCGAGCCCGCGCAGCGCCGATGCGGTACGCCGGCTCGGCGCCGACGTGCTGGTCGACTACACCGCCGAGCCGCTGCCCCGCGACATGGACGTGCTGCTCAACCTGGCCGCGATCCCCGGTGACACGGCCGCCGAGTTGGCCGGGCTGGCGCCGGCGGCCGTCACGGTCGCCACCCCGATCGAGGGCGCCACGCACTTCGTGACGCGCGACGACCCGGAGCAGCTGGCCCACCTCGCGACCCTGATCGACGAGGGCGGCCTGGTGGTCGAGGTCGCGGAGTCGCATCCGCTGTCCGAGCTCCCCGAGATCCACCGGCGCGCCGAGGCCGGCGACACCCGCGGGAAGATCACGATCCACCCCTGAGCCGGCTCAGGGCGTGAAGTGGCGCAGCACCTCCGGGTTGGCCATGGCGTCGGGGTTGGCCGCCTGCTCGACGGGGGTGCCGAGGAGGATCTTGCGTACGGGGACCTCGAGCTTCTTGCCCGACAGCGTGCGCGGGATGCCGGGCACCACGCGGATCTCGTTGGGCACGTGGCGCGGCGACAACTCCGTGCGCAGGGCGGCGCAGAGCTCCCGCTCCAGCGGCTCGGTCAGCTCGGCGCCCTCGGCGAGCGTCACGTACAGGAGCAGCCGCCCCTCCTGCCCGAGCTGGCCGGTGTCGATCACCAGGCTGTCGGCGATCTCGTCGAACCGCTCGACCACCCGGTAGAACTCGCTGGTGCCCATCCGCACGCCGCCCCGGTTGAGCGTCGAGTCGGAGCGGCCGTAGATCACGCAGCTGCCGTCCTCGTTGATCTTGATCCAGTCGCCGTGCCGCCACACGCCGGGGTAGACGTCGAAATAGCTCTCGGTGTAGCGCTCGCCGCCGGGGTCGTTCCAGAACATCACCGGCATGGACGGCATCGGCCGGGTCAGCACCAGCTCGCCCACCTCGCCCACGACCGCCTCGCCCAGGGGGTCGAACGACTCCACCCGCGCCCCCAGCGACCGGCACGGGATGATCCCGGCCCTGATCGGGTGCAGCACGGTGGCCCCGACGAACCCGGTGCACACGTCGGTGCCGCCGGAGAACGACCCCAGCGGGACCCCCGGCAGCGCGGCCGCCACCCAGGCGAACCCCTCGGGCGGCAGCGGCGACCCGGTCGAACCGACCCCGCGCAGCCTGTCGAGCCCCTCGGGGCGGATGCCGGCCTTGAGCGAGGCCATGATGTACGGCGCCCCGACCCCGAAGTAGGTCACCCTCTCCGAGGCGGCGATCCTCCAGAGCGCGGCCGGCGAGGGGTGGGTGGCCGCGCCGTCGTACAGCACGGGCGTGGCTCCCACCAGGAGGGCGCCGATGAGGTAGTTCCACATCATCCAGCCCGTGGTGGTGTACCAGAAGAACACATCGCCCTCGCCCAGGTTCTGGTGGAAGGCGAGCGACTTGAGGTGTTCGAGCACCACGCCGCCGTGGCCGTGCACGATCGGCTTGGGCAGCCCGGTCGTGCCGCTGGAGTAGAGGATCCACAGCGGGTGGTCGAACGGCACCCGCTCGAACTCCAGCGGCCCCTCCTCGGCCCGCAGCCCCTCCCAGCCGATCACCTCGCCGTGCGGCATCTCCTGGGTGCGCGCCGGGGCGGGCTCGGCCTGCTGCGGCGGGCGGCCCTCCTCGGCCGCCGTCAGGTAGGGGATCCACACCGTCGCGCGCAGCGAGGGCAGCTCGGCGGCGATCTCGTTGACGGCGGCCGAGCGGTCGTAGCTCTTGCCGTTGTAGTGGTAGCCGTCGACGGCGATGAGCACCTTGGGCTCGATCTGCTTGAACCGGTCGACGATGCTCGGCACCCCGAAGTCGGGCGAGCCGGCCGACCAGATGGCGCCCAGCGAGGCCGTGGCCAGGCAGGCGATCAGGGCCTGTGGGATGTTGGGCAGGTAGGCGGCCACCCGGTCGCCGCGCCCGACGCCGAGGCGGACGAGCCCGGCCCTGACGCGGGCGACCTCATCGCGCAGCTCGGACCGGCTCAGCTCCTGCCGGGCGCCGTCCTCGGAGACGAACACCAGGGCGGTGCCCTCGGTGTGGCGCAGCGCGTTCTCGGCGTAGTTGAGCGAGGCGCCGGGGAACCAGGTCGCGCCCGGCATCGTCCCCGAGAGCGCGGGCCCGTCGCCCCGGTCCCCGATCACCTCGAAGTAGTCCCAGATCGACGTCCAGAACTCCCCGGGCCGGTCGACCGACCACCGCCACGCGTCCTCGTAGTCGCCGGACCTGCCCAGCGACCTCAGGTAATGGGTCAGCCTCGCCGACTCGACGACCTCTTCGCTCGGCTCCCAGAGAAGCTCGCCCTCAGCAACCATGTGCCCATCCTGTCGCCCGTCCGGGGGAAAGTCATACCCGGCCTTCCCCATAACTTGCTACCTCCGTAGGTGGTCCACCGCCATACGTGCGGCCGTGCCGATCACCGCGTCGGCGCGCGGCTGGTTGAGCGCGGTGCTGAAGGAGCGGGTGAAGACCGACACCGCGTAGCGGCCGCCGTCGGGGTATTCGACGACGCCCGACTCGCAGCGCAGGGTCGGGATCGTGCCGGTCTTGCCGCTGACGGCCACGTCGTCGTACGGGAAGCCGGAGGCCAGCCGGTGCGGCCACACCTGCCTGTTGAGCACCGACCGCATCCAGGCGCACGACGGCTCCGAGGCCGCCTCGTCCCGCCAGATCAGCCCGAAGAGCCGGGCCATCTCCCGGGGGGTGCTGCGGTTGGCGCGGGCGGGGTCCAGTGCGCTCAGGCGGGCTATGTCGTCGGGATCCACGTACGGCCACCCGTGCCCGGTGTCGCGGCTCATGCTCTCGTTGATCTCCCCCGCGCCCTGCACCACACGCGTCCCCGTCAGCCCGAACGCGTCCATCGTGGCGTTGACCGCGTCGAACCCCACCCGCTCCAGCAGCACGTCGGCCGAGGTGTTGTCGCTCAGCGCGATCATCAGGTACGCCATGTCGCGCAGCGAGATCGTCACGTCGTCGAGCATCGCCGAGATCCCCGTCGGCCCCGTCGACCGCACGCCGGCCGGCACGGTGACCCGGCCGGTGAGGTCGAGCAGCCCCGCGTCCGCCTGCCGGCAGAGCGCCACCAGCAGCGGCACCTTGAACATCGAGGCCGTGGGCAGCGGCTCGTCGGGGCCGTGGCCCACCTCGTGGCCGGTGTCGATGTCGGCCGCGTACATCCAGCCCGTCACGCCGGCCGCCCGGAACAGGCTCTCGAAGTCGGGCGCGCCCCGGCCCGTGATCGCGACGCTCATGCCAGCATCCCCGGCCTGCCCCGGACCCGCCGGGCGGGCCCGATCTCCGGCAGGGCGCCCTCGTCGGTCATCCCGGCGCTCTCCTTCAACGTCCGTACGGCCACGGCCGCGAAGTCGGTGAGCGGGTGATCCGTGGCGGCCGCCACCGCGCGCCAGGCGGTGGAGACCCGGCTCGTGATCGGCGAGCCTAGCAGCGGCCGCCACGCCAGTCCCGGCAGCTCCATCCTCGGCCCGAACGCCACCGCCGCCCCCGCCAGCACCAGCCCGAGCCCGGCGCCCTCGTGCACCTGCGCCGGTACGAACCCGTGGCGGCGGCACTCCGCCAGCACCTCGCCGTGCCAGCCGGGCTCGCCCTCCTTGGGCGGCATCAGCAGCTCGCGCCCCGCCAGGTCGGCCAGATGCACCTCGCCGACGCCGGTGAGCGGGTCACCCGAGGCCAGCAGCACGCCCTGCGCCTGCACCAGGACCTGGCCGAAGCGCAGGCCGGGCGCGGTGACCGGATGGCGTACGAGGCCGACGTCGATCGCGCCCTCGGCCAGGGCCGTCACCTGGTCGGCGGTCCAGATCTCGGCGGGCGCGAGACGTACGTCCGGGTTGCTCTCGCGGAAGGCGGCGACCAGGGCGGCGAGCACGGCGGCGGCGAGGTCGGGCGGCACGCCCACCTTCAGCACCGCGCCCTGGCCCTGCCTGGCCAGCTCGTGCAGCCGGTCCACCCGGGCCACGATCTCGCGGGCCTCGCCCAGCAGCAGCCGGCCCGCCTCGGTGAGCCGGACCTGGCGGGCGGAGCGGTCGAAGAGCCGCACGCCGAGCTCCTCCTCCAGGCGCTTGATGCGCTGGCTGAGCGGCGGCTGGGCCATGCCGAGCCGGATCGCCGCGTTGCCGAAGTGGAGTTCCTCCGCCACCACGGTGAAGTAGCGGAGGTGCCGGACCAGGTCCATGAGCAGCCACTATATCCAGATTTATATCTAGGTTGGGCTCATATCAATATTGGACACGAGCATCCGGGCTCTGGTGTCATCCCGACATGGCACCACAAACGGGGAGAATTTATGGCAGGCGTCGCCGCAGACGGTGGCCCTGGATCGTGGCGGCACTCCTGGTCCCGGCGCTCGTGGCGGGCGGCGTCATCTGGGTCCTGCGGACGGAGGGGTCGCCGGAGGAGACGGCCGACCACTACCTTGCGGCCTGGTCCGCCCAGAATTACGCGGCGATGCGGGCGCTCGTCGCGGACCCGCCCGCCGATTTCGAGAGCCGGCACCGGCGTTTCCTCGCCGATCTGAAGGTCACCCAGGCCACCTTCCACCGTCCGACCTCGACGGGGGTCTTCGCCGACCAGGGCGCGGACGACGACGACGGCGTCTCCTTCCAGGCCAAGCTGACGGGGCGGCGGGACTGGGACTACGGCGGGCGGCTGCGGCTCGTGGAGCGCGGCGGCGCGTGGAAGGTGGCCTGGACGCCCGCCACCATCCACCCCCTGCTGAAGAAGGACCTGTCGCTCCGGGCGGTCACGCAGCAGGGCGACCCCGTACGCGTCCTCACCGCCGACGGCACCGAGGTCAACAACCCCGGTGCGCCGGGCTCGGTGCAGCAGCTCGTCGAGGGCATGAAGCAGACCTTCCCCGACCGCTTCGAGGCGCCCGGCCGTACCAGGATCGACCTCTACCGCGGCGACCAGCCCGTCAAGACCGTCGTGCCGGCCGGCGGCACCCGGCCGATCCAGACCACGATCGACCTGAAGGTGCACCGGGCGGGGGCCAGTGCACTGGAGGGCGTGGACAAGCCGGCCTCCCTGGTGGCGCTGCGGGCCTCGACCGGGGAGATCCTGGCCGCGCTCAACGCGCCGGGCGGGTTCAACCGGGCGCTGATGGGCAAGTACCCGCCGGGCTCGACGTTCAAGGTCGTGACCGCCTCCGCCCTGGTCGCCGGCGGCGTCGAGCCGGGCCGGCAGGTGACGTGCCCGGCCGAGAAGAACATCGGCGGCTTCCCGTTCCACAACGCGGGCTTCGAGGACTTCGGCACGCTGTCGTTCCGGGACGCGTTCGCGCACTCCTGCAACACCACGTTCGGGGAGATGAGCGTGGCCCAGCTCAACGACGGCCGGCTCGCCGAGGTGGCCAGGAGCTTCGGCTTCGACACCCCGATCACGCCCGGGGTGCCCGCCGTACGCGCCGAGTTCCCCGACCCCAAGGACGACACCGACCTGGCCTCCGCCTCGATCGGTCAGGGCCGGGTGCTGGCGAGCCCCCTGAACATGGCCTCGGTCGCCGCCGCGATCGCCTCCGGCGCCTGGATCCCGCCCAGGCTGGTCACCGGCGAGCACTTCCCCGGGCAGCAGCCGGACAACCCGCGCCCGCTGGAGGAGGGGGTGGTGAAGGCCCTGCGCAAACTCATGCCCGCCGTCGTCACCGACGGCACGGCGCACGGGGTGAGCTTCCCGGCCGGTACGGCGGGCAAGACCGGGACGGCGGAGTACGGCTCGGGCAAGGAACCGCCGGCGCACTCGTGGTTCATCGGCTACAAGGGGGACCTGGCGTTCTCGGTCATCGTCGAGGGCGGCGGTGCCGGCTCCGCCGTAGCGGCCCCCATCGCGGCCCGCTTCCTCCGCGCCCTCGCCTGACCCTGCGCCCCGACCGGGGACCGGCCCCCACCGCACTTCGCCCGAGGTCCTCCGGGGAGGAGGAAGGCGAGTGGGCTGAGCGGGGCCGGGCGAGCGGTGGGGTCAGGTGGGTCGACGGGTCGCGCCGAGCGCCACGGCGGGTCGGGGAAG
>NZ_JBQQCB010000090.1:0-45342 GCF_052246675.1 Nonomuraea sp. KM90
CACTCACAATCCCCTCACCGAAACCCACACTGCCCCCACCCCCGCCCACACTCCCCCCACCCCGACCCGCCCTCCAGGCGCTCCCACGGCGCCATCGGACGCTTCGGCAAGTCATTCATGGCCCGGTGTGCAACCGCCCTCGACCTCAGACACCGCATCCTTGATCGCACGCGTCGGCCGCATCACCCGCGTGGTCCCGCAGGCCGTAGCCTCCCGCCAGACGGCGGCGCACATCTGGGGCCTCCAGGTCCTCCCCATCCCGGAAGCCGACTGGCCCGTCGAGCTGACCGCCCCCGACCACCTCGCCATCCCAGGCTGCGTGACTTACGTGGCCCCTCTCCCCAGCGAGGACGTCACCGAGCACAAGGGCATCCGGATCACCACGATGGAGCGCACGGCCCTCGACTGCGCCCGCTGGCTGCCGCGCATGGAAGCCGTGGCCGCCCTCGACCAGTTCGCCCGCCGGGGAGTCGACCTGGAAGCCCTGTGGCATCGCCCGCTCAACACGTGGCGCCTGCGCGACACGCTCAGCCTCGCCGACCGGGGAGCCGCCTCACCGAGGGAGAGCTGGCTCAGGGTCATCCTGGTGGACGGCGGCCTCCCCAGGCCCACCACCCAGATCCGGGTGGAGCTGGGAGAGGACCGATCCGCCTACCTCGACCTGGGCTGGGAGGAGTTCAAGGTCGCGGTCGAGTACGACGGGCGGGAGCATCACACCTCGATCGCCGACCAGCAGCACGACACCGACCGGCGGGAAGAGCTACGGCGGCGGGGCTGGCGGGTGATCGCCGTCCGGAGGGACGTCATCCCCGGCCAGATCGCCGACCTCCTCCACCACGTGGCCGACGCATTGATCGAAAGCGGCTGGCAGCCGGGCCCTGAGCGCACCAACCGCATCCTCGCCCGCATCCGCGCAGCCCGCCGCAAACCCCGCTACCGGTTACCCGGCCAGGTCCCGACCAGGACCTGGTCGGGGCCCGCTCGCTCACGCCGCTGACGCTCCCTCATCACCAGGCACGGCCAACCACACCGACAAACCGCCCCGTCCGTCGGCCACGCTCCGCCACGGCCACGGCCCCTTCACATCTCCGTCACAGCAATCGCCACGGCGACGGTGACGGCGACGGCGACGGCGACGGCCACGGTGACGGCGACGGTGACGGTGACGGCCACGGTGACGGCCACGGTCACGGTCACGGTGGTGGTGACGGTCGCGGTGGCGGCGATGACGTCGGCCACAGCCACAGCCACAGCCACGTCTCCGTCACGGCCACGGTGGCGGCGATGACGGCGGCCACAGCCACAGCCACGGCTACGCGGTGGCGACGGCAACAGCAGCGACGGCGCGGCGACGATGGGCATGGCTACGTGGCGGCGACGGCCTGCGACAGCGACGGCGACGGCGGTGATTACGGCGGTGGCCATGGCTACGCGACGACTACCGCCACCGCCACCGCCGACTCCACGGCCACGGCCACGGCTGTCGTCACGGCCGCCGCGGCAGCTATGGCCACCGTTGCCGCGTCACCCTCAGCGGCGCCGGCTGCCTGCGTCGTCAGGGCCGTCGCTGCGACGCGGCTGTCCGACGCGTCGCTGGGGCCCGGGCAGCGCCGGCGATCAGCCGATGGTCACCGGCAGTTCCTTGATGCCGTTGATGAAGTTCGAGCGCAGCCGCCGGGCCTCGCCGGACTGGTGCAGGCGGGGGTGGCGGCGGGCCAGTTGCTCGAAGAGGATCCGGAGCTCCAGTTTGGCCAGGTGGTTCCCCAGGCAGAAGTGGGCGCCCCCGCCGCCGAAGCCGATGTGGGGGTTGGGGTCGCGGCCGATGTCGAAGGTGTCGGCGTCGGGGAAGACGGAGGTGTCGCGGTTGGCCGAGGCGTAGAAGACCACGACCTTGTCGTCGGCCTTGATCTCCTGCCCGCCCAGCACCTGGTCCGTCGTCGACGTACGGCGGAAGAGGTTGACCGGGGAGACCCAGCGGACGATCTCGTCGGCGGCCGTCTTCGCCAGGGCCGGGTCGGCGACCAGGCGGTCCCACTGGTCGGGGTGCTCGAAGAGGGCGAGCATGCCGCCGGAGGCCGCGTTGCGGGTGGTCTCGTTGCCGGCCACCACCAGGAGGAGGACGAAGAGGTCGAACTCGTCCTCACCGAGGGTTTCGCCGTGCTCGTCCGGCTGGAGGAGCTTGGTGACGATGTCGTTCCTGGGGTTGACCCTGCGCTGGGCGGCGAGCTGGTTGGCGTAGGCGTAGACCTCCATGGCGGCCGCCGAGCCTTCCTCGGGGGAGGAGGAGTAGTCGGGGTCCTGGGCGCCGATCATGCGGTTCGACCAGTTGAACACCTTGTCGCGGTCCGTCACCGGGGCCCCGAGGAGCTCGCAGATCACGTAGAGGGGCAGGGGCGCGGCGACTTCGGTGACGAAGTCGATCTCGCCGGTCAGCTTGTCGAGGAGGTCGTCGCAGATGTCGCGGATGTGTTGTTCGAGGGCTCCGATCGTGCGCGGGGTGAAGCCCCGGTTGACCAGGGAGCGCCGCCTCGTGTGCTCAGGCGGGTCCTGGTTGAGCATCATGAGGCGCTGCAACGCGATCTGGTCCTCGGGCAGGTCGTCGAAGAGGGCGAGCTTACGGTGGGAGGAGAAGAGGTCGGAGTGCCGCGAGATGTGCACGACATCCTCGTATCGGGTCACGGCCCAGAACCCGGGCTCGCCCTCGTGCCAGTGGACGGGGGAGTTCGCGCGCAGCCAGGCGAGTTGGTCGTGGGGTGGGCCGGCTGTCGCGTAAAGGTCCCTGTCGACAAGGTCGATGTGCACGCGGTTTCACCTCTTGATCAAGCGCTTGGTTACGCTGTACTGAAACGTGTTCTATTACGTGTCTGTACGGCCGTCAAGGACGGCGGTGGATCGTTCCTGGTCCATCAGGGTCCGGATATGGGTCCGGCGTGGGCCGAAGCCGCTTCGTGGCGACCATGCGCCGGATCAATGGGGTTTGTTTGTCGTCCGATGTTTTGCTGGAGAGGATTTCGGCCGGGTGAATCCAGCGGTCGGAGCGGTTAACTCGGTTCACAGTGGACAAGGTCCTCCAAAGGGTGTATTTCGAGGTCACGGATCGGATGTATCCATCTCGGCGCCCTTGACACACTCCGTCTCGTCGCACCAGCATCGAGACACAAGACATCGGATGTATAGCTGAAGGGTGCGGTGTGAAGCTGCTGCGAGTAGGACCTGTCGGCCAGGAGCGACCGGTGGTCATGGACGACGCCGGCAACCTGCGCGACATCGGGGAGCCCGACATCGACGGTGCTTTCCTCGCCTCTGGGGGAGTGGCGCGCGTCCGCGACGCGCTGGAGCGCGGTGCCCTGCCCGTCGTCGAGGCCGAAGGGCTGCGGATCGGCGCCCCCATCGCGCGTGCGGGGAAGATCGTCTGCATCGGGCTGAACTACAGCGACCACGCCGCCGAGTCGGGGGCCGAGGTGCCGGCCGAGCCGGTGGTGTTCATGAAGGCGAGCAACACCATGGTCGGCCCGTACGACGAGGTGCTCGTGCCTCGAGGCAGTGTGAAGACCGACTGGGAGGTGGAGCTGGCCGTGGTCATCGGACGGCAGGCCCGCTACCTCGGCAGCAAGGAGGAGGCGCTCGGCGTGATCGCCGGGTACGCGATCTCCAACGACGTGTCCGAGCGCGAGTTCCAGCTCGAGCGCGGCGGGCAGTGGGACAAGGGCAAGTCCTGCGAGACGTTCAACCCGCTCGGCCCATGGCTGGTGCCGGCCGACGAGGTGGGCGACCCGCAGAGCCTGCCCATGCGCCTGTGGGTGAACGGCGAGCTGCGCCAGGACGGCGACACCAAGAACATGATCTTCGATGTGGCCGAGATCGTGCGCTACCTGAGCCAGTTCATGGTGCTGGAGCCGGGCGACGTGATCAACACCGGCACGCCGGCCGGCGTCGCGATGGGGATGGCGGGGCAGCCGTACCTGCGGGCCGGTGACGTGATGGAGCTGGAGATCGAGGGGTTGGGGCGGCAGCGCCAGACGGTGGGACAGGCATGACGGCCGCGGGCACGTACCGGATCGTGGGGGTGGAGACGCACGACGTGCGCTTCCCGACCTCCCGCGAACTCGACGGCTCTGACGCGATGAACCCCGATCCCGACTACTCCGCCGCCTACGTGGTGCTCAAGACGGACGACGGGTACGAGGGGCACGGGTTCGCCTTCACGATCGGGCGCGGGAACGACATCCAGACCACGGCCATCAGTGCGCTGGAGCCGTACGTGCTCGGCAAGGACGTCGAGGACCTCGGCGCTCTGTACAAGGACATGGTCAACGACTCGCAGCTGCGCTGGCTGGGGCCGGAGAAGGGCGTCATGCACATGGCGATCTCCGCCGTGGTCAACGCCCTGTGGGACCTCAAGGCCAAGCGGGCGGGCAAGCCGCTGTGGCGGTTGTTGTCCGAGATGTCGCCTGAGGAGATCGTCGAGCTCATCGACTTCCGCTACCTGAGCGACGCGCTGACCAAGGACGAGGCCCTCCGGATCCTGAAGAGCCAGGAAGGGGGGAAGCAGGCGCGGATCGAGCAGCTGGTGGAGACGGGCTATCCCGCGTACACGACCTCCCCGGGGTGGCTGGGATACGACGACGAGAAGCTGCGGCGGCTCTGCAAGGAGGCGCTCGACCAGGGGTTCGGGCAGATCAAGCTCAAGGTCGGCGCCGATCTGGACGACGACCGGCGGCGGTTCAGGGTGGCCCGGGAGGTGTGCGGGGCCGATTTCCCGATCGCGATCGACGCCAACCAGCGCTGGGACGTCGGCTCGGGCATCGAGTGGGTCAACGCGCTGCGCGAGTTCAACCCGCACTGGGTGGAGGAGCCGACGAGTCCGGACGACGTGCTCGGGCACGCCGCCATCGCCCGGGGCATCGCGCCCGTTCCGGTGGCCACCGGCGAGCACGTGCAGAACCGCATCGTGTTCAAGCAGCTCCTGCAGGCCGAGGCCATCTCCTACGTGCAGATCGACTCCGCCCGCGTCGGCGGGGTCAACGAGAACCTGGCGATCCTGCTGCTGGCGGCCAAGTTCGGCGTGCCGGTGTGCCCGCACGCGGGCGGCGTCGGGCTGTGCGAGCTGGTGCAGCACCTGTCGATGTTCGACTTCGTGGCGGTCACCGGGACCATGGACGGCCGCGTGATCGAGTACGTCGACCACCTCCACGAGCACTTCGTGGACCCGGTCGTCATCCGCGGCGGCCGGTACGTGGCGCCGTCCAGGCCCGGCTTCAGCGCGGAGATGCGCGCGGAGTCGATCGCCGCCCACACCTTCCCCGACGGTGAGGTCTGGAGGGACGACACATGACCAGGCCGGCATGCGGTGACCGACGCCCGGACGGGGGCTCGGGAAGATGCCCGGGCCCAGGTCCGGGAAGGCGTCCAGGTCGCGGCCTGGGAGGGCGTCCGGGCCGCGGCCTGCGAGGGCGTCCGGACCGGAGTCAAGGAGGGCGTCCGGGCCGGGAGCTGGGCCGACGTGCCGATCGGGCTCATGGTGAGCGGGCTCGTGGTGAGCGGACTCGCGGCGAGCGGGCTCGTGCCGATCGGGCGCGTGGTGAGCGGGCTCGGACGGCGGTGCGTGAGCTGGTGGGACGCGTGACGGGCCCGCCGGCGGGAGAGCGGCCCGCACGGGCGCGTGGCGAGCGGGCCGGCGGTCGGCGAGGGACAGACGGGCCCGTGAAGGGCAAGGCGATCGAGGGTTGGAGGGGCGTGTGAGTTTGAAAGCGGTCGTGACCGGCGGTGGGTCCGGGATCGGGCTGGCTGCGGCCACCGCGCTGGCCGGACGTGGCATGAAGGTCGCGTGCCTCGACCTCAACCCGTCCGGCGAGCCGTTCATCGGGATCAAGGCCGACGTGACCGACGACGCCGGAGTGCGGGCGGCGGTGGCCGAGGCCGCCGAGCGGCTGGGCGGCATCGACGTGCTCGTCAACAACGCGGGCATCGGCGCACAAGGAACGATCGAGGACAACCCGGACAGCGAGTGGCACAAGGTGTTCGACGTCAACGTGCTCGGCATGGTCCGGGTGGCGCGGGCGGCGCTGCCGTACCTGAGGAGGTCCGAGCACGCCGCGATCGTCAACACCTGCTCGATCGCCGCCACCGCCGGGCTGCCGCAGCGGGCGCTCTACAGCGCCACCAAGGGCGCGGTGCTGTCGCTGACGCTCGCCATGGCGGCGGACCACATCCGTGAGGGCATCCGGGTCAACTGCGTCAACCCGGGCACCGCCGACACCCCGTGGGTCGCCCGGCTGCTGGACGCGGCCGACGACCCCGAGGCGGAACGCGCGGCGCTCAACGCCAGGCAGCCGATGGGCCGCCTGGTCAGCGCGGAGGAGGTCGCCGCCGCGATCGCCTACCTCGCCAGCCCCGAGGCCGGCTCGACCACCGGGACCGCGCTCGCGGTGGACGGCGGCATGCAGGGGCTGCGGCTCCGGCCAGGCAACCAAGGAAGGTAATCCCCCCATGAAGTTCGGACGGGTGGCCGCGGTCGCGGCCCTGTTGACGGTCGTCACCGCGTGTGGCTCAGGCACCACGACGGAAGGAGGGAGCGGCGGCGGGAAGGTCGGGATCGATCACCCCCGGGCCGACTCCGACTTCTGGAACTCCTACATCAAATACGTCCCGCAGATGGCCGGCGAGCTCAAGGTGGACCTCATGCCCGCCACGAACTCGCAGAACGACGTGGCCAAGCTGGTCAACAACGTGCAGGCGCTGACCGGCCAGGGCGCCAAGGTCATCGTCATGGCCCCGCAGGACACCGGCGCGATCGCCAATACGCTCCAGCAACTGGAGAACAAGAAGATCCCCGTCGTGACCGTCGACACCCGGCCGGACAAGGGCAAGGTCTACATGGTCGTACGCGCCGACAACCGCGCGTACGGCACCAAGGCGTGCGAGTTCCTCGGCGAGAAGCTCGGCGGCAAGGGCAAGGTCGTGCAGCTCCAGGGCGCGCTCAGCTCGATCAACGGCCGTGACCGGTCGGAGGCGTTCCTGGAGTGCATGAAGGCGAAGTTCCCCGGGATCACGGTGTTCAGCGAGCCGACCGAGTGGGAGGGCAGCAAGGCGGCGTCCATGCTGCAGACCCGCCTGGAGCAGAACCCGGACATCAAGGGCATCTACCTGCACGCAGGCGGCGTACACCTGGCCCCGACGCTGCAGGTGCTCAAGCAGAAGGGCCTGCTGGTCCCGCCGAGCGACCCCAAGCACATCTTCGTGATCTCGAACGACGGGATCCCGCAGGAGTTCGAGTCGATCCGGAAGGGTGACATCGACGCGACGGTGTCGCAGCCGGCCGACCTGTACGCCAAGTACGCCCTCTATTACGCCAAGGCCGCAGCCGAGGGCAAGACGTTCAAGCCGGGCCCGACCGACCACGACAGCACGATCATCCAGCTGCCGAACGGCCTGGAGGACCAGCTCCCCGCGCCCCTCGTGACCAAGGAGAACGTGGACGACAAGGCCCTCTGGGGCAACCAGGTCAAGTAATGAGCATTCACGTCGAAGCCCGAAACGTCGTCAAGCGCTTCGGCCCCACCACCGCGCTGAACGGCGCGGAGATCGCGATCGCGGAGGGTGAGACCCACGCGCTCGTCGGCAGGAACGGCGCAGGGAAGTCCACCCTGGTGTCGATCCTCACCGGGCTCCAGCGGCCGGACGAGGGCGAGGTGCGGTTCTCGGGAGAGGCGGCGCCCGCCCTCGCCGACCGCGACGCCTGGCGGCAGCGCGTCGCGTGTGTCTACCAGAAGTCCACGATCATCCCGGCGCTGACGGTCGCCGAGAACCTGTTCCTCAACCGCCAGTCGGCCAGGGGCACGATCAACTGGCGGGCGCTGCGGGTCAGGGCACGCGAGCTGCTGGACACGTACGAGGTGGACGTGGACGCGCAGGCGCTGGCCGGGGACCTGAGCGTGGAGCAGCGCCAGCTCGTGGAGATCGCCCGCGCGCTGTCGTTCGGGGCCAGGTTCATCATCCTCGACGAGCCCACGGCCCGGCTGGACGGGCCGGCGATCGAGCGGCTGTTCGCGCGCATGCGGTCGCTGCGCGAGCAGGGCGTCACCATGATGTACATCTCCCACCACCTCGACGAGGTCTACGAGATCTGCCAGAGCGTCACGGTCTTCCGCGACGCCCGGCACGTCGCGACCAGGCCGGTGGCCGACCTTCCGCACGACGAACTGGTCGCCGCGATGACGGGGGAGGCCACGGCGGCGTACGAGTCCCGCTCCCGCACCCCCTCCGACGCCGTGGTGCTGTCGGGTGAGAGCCTCACGCTGGCCGGCCGCTACACGGACATCGACCTCTCCGTCAGGTCGGGCGAGGTCGTCGGCCTGGCCGGCTCCGCGAGCAGCGGCAAGGTCGGCCTGGCCGAGACCCTGGTCGGGCTGCGTAAGCCCGACTCCGGCACCGTCATGGTCAACGGCACCCGGGTCAGGCCCGGCGACGTGCCCGCCGCCATGAAGGCCGGGCTCGGGTTCGTCCCGGAGGACCGCCACCACGAGGGCTTCGTCCCGCTGCTGTCGGTGGGGGAGAACGCGACGTTCCCGATCGCCCGCAAGCTGGGCCGCTACGGCGTGGTCTCCCCGGCGAGGCGCCGGGCGAAGGCGGAGCAGATGATCGGCATTCTGGACATCAAGACCGAAGGGCCTGACCAGCCCGTCGGTGACCTTTCCGGAGGGAACGCACAGAAGGTGGTGTTCGCCCGGGCGCTCGTGGACGACCCGAACGTCCTGGTCGTGATCAACCCGACCGCCGGCGTCGACGTCAAGGCCAAGCAGGCCCTGCTCGGCGCCGTCGAGGACGCGGTCGAGCGGGGAGCGGGGGCCGTCGTGGTCTCCGACGAGCTCGACGACCTGCGGATCTGCGACCGGGTGCTGGTGATGTTCCACGGCAGGGTCGTCAAGGACGTGCCACGTGGCTGGACCGACCACGAGCTCGTGGCCGTGATGGAAGGCATAGAGGAGTGACCACTTTGACTGCGCCGGCCCCCCGGCTGCGGCTGACCAGGTTCCGCGACCTGACGCTCGTTCCGGTGATCGTGATCCTGCTCGTGGTGGGCGCGTTCCTGGACCCGACCTTCCTGACGGCGGGCAACCTGACGAACGTGCTCCAGCAACAGGCGGCGATCTCGCTGCTCGTGCTGGCCGAGGCGATGATCCTGATCGCCGGCAAGTTCGACCTGTCGCTGGAGTCCACGGTCGGCACCGCGCCGGCCATCGCGGTGATGCTGGTGATCCCGGCGTCGGCGGGCGGATTCGGCATCGGGCTGCCCGGGATGCTGGTGATCCCGCTGGCCCTGCTCATCGGGGCGGCGATCGGGGCGTTCAACGGCTTTTTGATCATCAGGTTCCAGCTGTCGGCGTTCATCGTCACGCTGGCCATGCTGATCATCGTGCACGGCTTCCTGCAGGGGCCGACGGAGGGCAAGACGTTGTTCGAGCTCCCCAGCTCGATCCTCTACCTGGGCAGCGCCATGTGGCTCGGCCTGCCGGCGGCCATCTGGATCGCCGGCGTGCTGTTCGCGGCGGGCATCTTCGGGCTCGGCTACCTCAGGCTGGGCCGGTCGCTGTACGCGATCGGCGGCAACACCGACGCGGCCCGCGCCGCCGGCATCCGGGTGGACCGGGTGCTGTACGGCGTGTTCATCCTGGGCGGCACGCTGGCGGCGCTGGCCGGCATCCTGGAGACCGGACGCCTCGGGGCAATCGGCAACAACCAGGGCGTCGGCTGGATCTTCATGGTGTTCGCGGCGGCCGTCATCGGCGGCGTCAGCATGGACGGCGGCAAGGGCACGATCCTCGGCGCGCTCACCGGCGTGCTGGTGATCGGCCTGGTCCAGAACATCCTCACCCTCATCGGAGTCTCGGGCTTCTGGCAGCCGGTCATCTACGGTGCGATCATCCTCATAGCCCTGATGATCAGCCGGATAGCAGGCGGAAAGGCACAAGATTGATGCGACGCGGGATCGACCTGCCACGGTACGGCTTCGGCGGCGCCCCCCTCGGCAACCTGTACGACGAGGTAGCCGAGGAGCAGGCCCGCGCCACGGTGGACGCCGCCTGGGAGAGCGGGGTACGCCTGTACGACACCGCGCCCCACTACGGCCTGGGCCTGTCGGAGCGCCGCCTGGGCGTGGCCCTGGCCGGCCGCTCCGGCTACCTCCTGTCCACGAAGGTCGGCCGCCTGCTCAGACCGAAGCCGACCAGGCCCGCCCACGGGGACACGGGCCCGTCCGGTGCGGGCCACGGCGGCGCGGGCACCCTGGGTGAGGGCCGCGACGGCGCGGTCGCGTCCGGTGCGGGCCGCGACGACGTGCGTGCGTCTGGTGAGGGCCGTGACGGCGCGGGCGTGTCCGGTGCGGGCCCGGTGGCCACGGGCGGCGCGTCCGGTGCGGGCCGCGACGACGAGGGCTTCGACGTGCCCGCCGAGCTGGAGCGGGTGTGGGACTTCAGCCGCGACGGCGTACGGACCTCGCTGGAGGAGTCCCTGGCCCGCCTCGGGCTCCCGGCGGTGCACCTCGCCCTCATCCACGACCCCGACGACCACGTGGAGCAGGCGATCGGGGAGGCGTTCCCGGCGCTGGCCGAGCTGCGGGCCGAAGGGCGGATCCAGGCGATCGGCGTCGGGATGAACCAGTGGCAGGCGCCGCTGCGCTTCGTCCGCGAGACCGACATCGACGTGGTCATGCTCGCGGGCCGCTACACCCTGCTCGACCAGTCGGGCCTGCCGCTCCTGGAGGAGTGCGCCGAGCGGGGCGTCAAGGTGCTGGCCGCCGGGGTGTTCAACAGCGGCATCCTGGCCACGCACGAGCCGTCGGGCACCTACAACTACCAGCCGGCACCGGCCGACCTGGTGGACAAGGCGCGCAGGATCGCGGCGGTGTGCGAGCGCCACGGGGTCACGCTGCCCCAGGCGGCCATGGCCTTCCCGCTGCGCCACCCGGCGATCGCCACGATCGTCCTGGGCGCGCGGGCACCGCAGGAGGTCGTGGAGAACGCCGCCCTGTGGTCGCGGCCGGTGCCGGAAGCGTTGTGGGCGGAGCTGGTGGCGGAGGGGTTGCTGCCGGGCCAGGGGTAGCGCATCCGCACGGCCCGCCGCCTCCGACGAGCCCGGCGGGCCGGCGGTTCAGCCGACCTCCCAGAGTGCGCTGACCGGCATGGCGCGCATCCGGTCGCCGAAGGGCAGGGTCTGTGTGCCGGTGTACAACACCACGCCTGCGACGAAGTCGTCTCCGAGCCGGTCGGCGAGGTGCTTGAGACCTTTGAAGTCGTCGGCTCGTACGGTGGACGCCGCCTTGACCTCGACGCCGACCACGCGGCCTTGCCGGTTTTCCAGCACGGCATCGACTTCGGTGCCGTCCTTGGTCCTGTAGTGATACAGCTCGGCCAGCTCGTCCGACCACGTGAGCTGCCGAGCCAGCTCCATGAGCACGAACCCTTCGAGCAGCGGCCCGAAGGCGCCGCCAGGGCGGACCAGCCCGCGAGCGTCGGTTCCCAGCATGTTCGCCGCCACACCGGAATCCACGAACGCCACTTTCGGCGTGCCGACGGCGCGGTTACTGAGATTCCTGGACCAAGCCGGGATCCGCTTGATCAGGAACACCTCCTCGAGCAGGACGAGATATCGGTTCACCGTGCTCGCGGACGCGCCGAGCTCGGTGCTCAACGTGTTCGCGACCAGCAATTGGCCGGAACGGGCCGCGAGGAGGCGGATGAGCGCCTGCATCTGGGGGCCACGCTCGATCTCCGCGAGCTGCCGCACATCACGTGCTATCAGATCACCGACGTAGGAGTCGAAGAATCGTCCTCTGCGACGCGAGCTGTCGCGGGAGGCCGCTTCCGGGAAACCGCCACGGACGAGCCGCTCCGTGTAATCCACTCGGGTGACCTGGGAGTTGTGCCGGAGCATGGGCCCTTCCGAGAAGATCGCGTCGACGAAGCGATCCGCCGTGCCGTCGATCTCGCCTTGCGCGAACGGCCACAGCTCGATGGTCTCCATTCTCCCCGGCAGAGTGTCGGGGAGATCTCTCAGTCCCAAGAGCCGGGACGACCCGGTGAGCAGATAGCGGCCCGGCCTCGGGTCTTGATCTACCTGCGCCTTGATCGCCAGCACCAGATCGGGGACTCTTTGTATCTCGTCGATCACCATGAGGTCGGGGAAGGACACGAAGCCGTCCGGGTCGGCGAGAGCCGACTGCCTCGTCACCGCCGTGTCGAGGTTTCGCCATTCCGCCTCTTGGTTCTTCGCCAGCAGCCGCACCAGCGTGCTCTTGCCGCATTGGCGGGCACCGTTGATCAGGACGACCCTGGTGTCGCGCAGTGCCTCGGCCACGGTCCGTTCGGCGTGTCGGGGGAGGAGGGCGCCCATCGGAGAGTTGGCCATATCCCCAGCATGGCACACATCGCTGACGCGATGGTCGCTGCTCCTTTGGTTGCTTGGCCGCCATGATACTGATGATCTGGTCGCCGTATTCAGGTTGGCCGGTCATGGCGGGATGAGGAGCCAGGACTTGGACGGTCCCGGCTCGTACGTCGAGTCCAGCCGCTTGGCGACCATCCCCGGCAGCCCCTGCTCCCGCGCCGCCTGCCGCACCGGCCCCGCCTCCCCCGGCCAGGACGGCGCCGTCTGCCAGTGGGCGCCGGTCAGCTCCAGCGCCTCCAGCGCCGCCCGCCGGGCCGTGTACGGCTCCTCGACCAGCGAGCGCCCGTCGTCGTACAGGAGGTCGTAGAAGACGAGGATCTCCGCGCCCCCGAGCGTGGCCAGCTCCCCGTCCAGCACCGCCGTGCGGCTGCCGAACGACTCCGCCAGCCCCCGCAGCCACGGATGCTCCCGGGCGGCGTCCGTGCGGCCCCCGTCGATGGGCACCAGGAGGCGGCGGCCGCCCCAGGCGAACTCGAAGGCGTAGGAGGAGGTGTCCTTCGGGGGTCTGGCGCGCGAGGTGGGCAGCATGGGCTCCAGGGCCGGGAACGGGTCGCGGACCGGGGGGTCCATGCGGTGGATCATCCAGTTCTTGCCCCGCGTCCGGAACAGCACGAACCGGCCCGAGGCCCGCTCCCCGTGCAGGACGAACTTGACCTCGCGATCCGACCACTTCTCCGTGTCGTACGTGCCGGTGTCCCAGACGGTCATGGTGCCGCCGCCGTACTCGCCCTTCGGGATCTCGCCGTGGAAGGTGAGGTACTCCATCGGGTGGTCCTCGGTGTGCACGGCCAGGTGGTTGGTGCCGGGGTCGGCGGGCAGGCCCTTGGGGACGGCCCAGGACACCAGGACGCCGTCGCGTTCGAGGCGCAGGTCCCAGTGCAGGGAGCGCGCGTGGTGCTCCTGGATGACGAACGCCCGGCCATCGGAGGGGGCGGGGGAGGCGTCGGGGACGGGCTCGGGGGTACGGTCCGGGTCGCGCTTGCTCCGATACTTCTTCAGTTTGTCGGACACAAGACCGGTACTACCCTTCCGAGCTCTCCCCGATCATCAGCGCCGGAAGCGCCGGACATGCCGGAGTCCTCCGACGTGCGCGCCGCCCCGGTGATCAGTCCAGCTCCAGCGCCTTGCGCAGCCACGACTCCACGCCCGCCACGTGCACGGTGGCCCAGGAGCGGGCGACGTCGGCCTGGCGGGCGGCGATGGCCTCGTAGATCGCGGTGTGCTGCTCCCGCGTCTTCTCCATCGCGCCCTCCTGCGTGAGACCCCGCCAGATCCGGGCCCGGGTCGTGGGGCCCGACAGGCTCTCGATGAACGAGCACAGCACGCTGTTGCCGGAGCCCTGCGCGATCCGGTGGTGGAACTGCAGGTCGTTGGCCACCAGCTCCTCGACCGTGGGCCGGGCGGGCAGCGACTCCAGGATCACCCGAAGCTCCTCGATGTCGGCCTCGCTCATCTGCTCGGTCGCCATCGCCGTGGCGGCCGGCTCGAGGATCCGCCGGACCTCGAAGAACTGCAGCACCGTGTCGTCGCGGTGCAGGTCGAGCACGAACGACATGGTGTCCAGCAGCAGCCGGGGCTCCAGGCTGGTGACGTAGGTGCCGTCGCCCTGCCGCACGTCGAGCACGTTGATCAGCGACAGCGCGCGCACGGCCTCGCGCAGCGAGTTGCGTGACAGGCCGAGCCGCTCGGCGAGGTCGGCCTCCTTCGGCAGCCGGTCGCCGGGGGCCAGCTCGCCCGAGACGATCATTTGCTTGATCTTGTCGATGGCCGCGTCGGTGACCGCCACGCTTTTCTCCCTAGACATCGGATGTCTAGGAGTCTAGGGCGTGGAAGCGGACCGGTTCGACACCGGCCAGGCGGCGGATCTGCCCTCTGGCCTCCAACGTGCGCAAATGGGCGGCGGCCTCGCCGGCCGCCATGCCTCTCAGCATGGGGGCCAGCTCGTCCCACGGCTTGTTCCAGGTCATCATCGCGGCGGCCTCCCAGATGGTCAGCGGTTCCGGCCGCTGGGCCAGGAGGGCGCGCAGCCGTTCGAGCTTCTCCTCGTGATGGTGTCGGATCTGGGCGGCTCGCGCGGCTACATCGGGAAATATCCATTCATGGGCGGGCAGGGCGTCGAGGGAGCCGAGGTCGCTGACGCGGTCCAGCGACTCCAGGAAGTCGCTCAGGGGATCGACGTCGTCCCGGTCATAGGGATAGATCCCGATGTGCGGGGTTATGTCAGGCAGGACGTGGTCGCCGGTGAACAGCCGGTCGGCGTCCTCCAGGTGCAGGCAGATGTGCCCCGGCGTGTGACCGGGGGTGTGCACGGCGCGCAGCTTGCGGCTCGGCAGGTCCACCAGGTCGCCGTCGCGCAGCTCGCGGTCGGGAAGCGCGGGCGGGGTGGGACGGCCGCCCATCGCCTGCCTTGCCTCGCCGGGGTCGGCTCCCGCCCGCCTGAGCATGTCGGTCTGGAAGGCGTCGTGCTCGCCGGCCGCGTACTCGGTCATGAGCCTGACCAGGGCCGCGTCGTTCTCGTGCATGGCGATCCAGCCGCCGGACGCCTCTCTGACCTGACCGGCGAGCCCGGCGTGGTCGGGATGGAAATGGGTGACGACCACCCCGCTCACCGTGGTCACGTCGATCCCGAGCGCCGCCAGGCCGCCGCTGAGCGCGTCCCAGGCGTCGGGGTGGTTCCACCCGGCGTCGACCAGCACGTGGCCCTTGGGCGACTCGACGGCGTAGACGAGGGTGTAGCCGAGCGGGTTGCCGGGGATCGGCACCGGCACGCTCCACACCCCGCCGCCGAGGTCCTGCGGCCGCTGTTCGGCGTACGGCCTGCGCCTGGTCTTCATGTTCCCCCGATTCGCGTGTTCGATCTTGCTGGACAGGCCGCGGTCAGCCGATCCGCTCCAGGATCGTCGCCGTGGACAGCGCCCCGCCCGCGCACATCGTGACCAGCGCGGTCGCCGAGTCCGACCGCTCCAGCTCGTGCAACGCCGTGGTGATCAGCCGAGCGCCCGTGGCGCCGACGGGATGGCCGAGCGCGATCGCGCCGCCGTTGACGTTGACCCGGTCGAGGTCGGGCTCGTGCACGCTCGCCCACGACAGGACGACCGAGGCGAACGCCTCGTTCACCTCGAACCGGTCGAGGTCGCCCATCGTCATCCCGGACGTCGCCAGCACCTTGGCCGTGGCCTCCACGGGCCCGTCCAGGTGGTAGTACGGCTCCGCCCCGACCAGCGCCTGCGCCAGGATCCGGGCCCGGGGCCGCAGCCCGTGCCGCCGCGCCGCCCGCTCGCTCATGACCAGCACGGCGGCGGCGCCGTCGGAGATCTGGGAGGAGGTGCCGGCGGTGTGCAGCCCGTCCTCCAGCACCGGCTTGAGCTTGGCCAGGCCCTCGACGGTGGTCTCGCGCAACCCCTGGTCCCTGCGTACGTCCCCGACGGGCACGATCTCCCGCTCGAACCGCCCGTCCGCCCACGCCTTGGCCGCCAGCCGCTGCGAGCGCGCCCCGAACCAGTCGAGCCGCTCGCGGGTGAGCCCGCGCCGCCGCGCGATCCGCTCGGCGGCGGTGAACTGGTCGGGCAGGTCGATGCTCCAGTCGTCCGGCCTGGGCCGGGCGGGCAGGACGTTGCTGCCCAGCGGCGCGCGGCTCATGACCTCGACGCCGCACCCGATGCCGACCTCGATCGCGCCCGCGCCGATCATCGCGGCCGCCAGGTGCACCGCCTGCTGCGAGGAGCCGCACTGGGCGTCCACGGTGGTGACGCCCGTCCGGTACGGCAGCCCGGCGTACAGCCACGAATGGCGCCCGACGTGCCCGCCCTGCTCCCCGGCCTGGGTCACGCACCCGGCGAACACCTGCTCCACGATCGCCGGATCGATGCCCGACCGCTCGACGAGCCCGTTCAGCGCGCCGGCCAGAACCTGTTGCGGTTTCAGCTCTGACAGCCATCCCGCCCGCTTGCCGATGGGCGTGCGAACGGCCTCGACGATCACAGGGGTGTCCATAGCCGCCTCCAGAACGATACTCTGGCGCGACTGTAACGCGTTCTACTTTGTTTCGGAACCCTCCCACTTGGCGGGCAGCCCGAACGTCTCGAACAGCGACTCCTCGAAGAACATGCCGACGTGGCCGAGCCGATCGCCGGAGAACGTCACCACCATGATCGCGAACTGCCCGTACACGCCGTCCTGGCGGTGATAGAGGGCGTAGGCCGGCTGGCCGTTGGCCGCGATCGGCACCAGCTTGAGGTCGCCGGCCGCCTTGGCGGGGCACTGCGTACGGACGAGCTCGGCGATCGTCTCCGGCCCCTGGTACCACCCGACGAACGGCGGCATCTCCCAGACCGCGTCCTTGGTGAACAGGTCGACCAGGCTGTCGATGTCGTAGTTCTCGAACGCCGCGACATACCGGTCGAGCTGGGCCCGCTGCTCCTGCGTCAGCGGCTCCACCGGGTCGTCCAGGCTCGGCGAGACCTCGTTGAGCTGGGCCCGGGCCCGCTGCAGGATGCTGTTGACCGCCGCCGTGGAGGTGCCGACCGCCTCGGCCACCTCGGCGGCCTTCCACTTGAGCACGTCGCGCAGGATCAGCACCGCGCGCTGCCGGGGCGGCAGGTGCTGCAGCGCGGCGATCAGCGCGAGCCTGATGCTCTCGCGCGAGGTCACGATCGTGGCCGGGTCGTCGCCGCCCGCGCCCGCCATGGCGTCGGGCATCGGCTCCAGCCAGGGCACCTCGCGGTCCTGCACCAGGGGTGCGCTCGCCTCGAGGCTCGGCGCGCCGAGCCCCGTCGGCAGCGGTCGCCTGGAGCGGCTGTCGAGCGCGGTCAGGCACGTGGTGGTGGCGATGCGGTAGAGCCACGTACGCAGGGACGAACGCCCCTCGAAGTTGTCATACGCCCGCCACGCGCGCAGATAGGTCTCCTGCACGAGGTCCTCGGCATCGTGCACCGAACCCATCATGCGGTAGCAGTGCGCCAGCAGCTCCCGCCGCATCGGATCAGCCAGCCGGAGGAAGTCCTCATTAATCGGCTTGTCGGTCATACCTCCCTGTATAGACGGCGCCACCGACAGATCGACGAGTTTTTCCCCCGGCCCCGGCAATTAGTGCGTTTCTCTTGACTCACCATTCATGACACGCCTGATCAGTGCGGGACGGTGAGGACGATCTTGCCCGTGGTCCGGTTGGTCTCGCCCAGCTCGTGCGCCTTGGCCGCCTCCGCCAGCGGCAGGGCGGCGGCGATCTCCGCCCGCAGCCGGCCCGCCTCGACCAGGGCCGCCAGCGCCCGCATCGCGGCCTGGTCCGGCTCGACCAGGATGGCCTCCGACCGGATGCCCAGCTCGGCCGCCCGCGCGTGCAGGCCGGGGTCGAGCAGGCTCAGGGCGAGCGAGACGATCGTGCCGCCCTCGCGCATGGTGCGCAGCGAGCGCGTCCCGTAGTCGCCGCCGATGGTCTCCAGCACCACGTCCACGTCCCGTACGACCTCGGCGAAGTCCGTCGTCCGGTAGTCGACCAGCTCGTCGGCGCCCAGCCCGCGCAGGAAGTCGTGCTTGGCGGCACTGGCGGTGCCGATCACGTAGGCGCCCCGCGCCTTGGCGATCTGCACCGCCAGGTGGCCGACCCCGCCGGCGGCGGCGTGGATCAGCACCCGCCGGCCCGCTCTCAGGCCGGCGACGTCCACGAGCGCCTGCCAGGCGGTCAGCGCGGCGAGCGGGAGCGCGGCCGCCTGGACGTGGTCGACGCCCTCGGGCTTGCGGACGAAGTGCCGCGAGGGGGCGGTCACGTATTCGGCGAAGGCGCCGTGGCCCTGCGGGTAGCGCAGCATGCCGAACACCTCGTCGCCCGGCTTGTAGAGCGCCTGCCCGACACCGGAGCCCTCGACCACGCCCGACACGTCGTAGCCCAGCACGAACGGCGGCGCCATGCGCAGGATGCCGCCGGTCGCGCGGGTCTTCCAGTCAGTGGGGTTGAGCCCGGCGGCCTCCACCCGCACCAGCACCTCGGTCGGGCCGGGCACCGGCTTGTCCACCTCGACCGTCTTCAGCACGTCCGGGCCGCCCAGGGCGTCCTGGCTGATCGCTCTCATCTTCATGTGTCCAGCCTGCTCGCCCGGGGCCCGGCCCGCGAGTGGGCCGGCGGCCAAGAGGCGTAAAGATCGGGCCGTCAGATGTCGGCGAGCAGCCGCGCGGCGGCGGTCTCGATGCGCCGCTGGATCTGGTCGTACGTACGCCGCCCGCGCAACATCTCCAGCAACTCCTGGACCCACACGCTCGCCAGCGACCCCGCGAGGTCGATCTGCTCCTCGCTGGCCTGCTCCAGCGTCAGCCCGCTGGCCGAGACGCGCAGCAGCAGCCCCGTCATGCGGTCGCCGAACGGGGTCTGGACCTCGGCCATGATCAGCGACCGGATGAGCGCGTCGGCCAGCTCCGGCTCGCGCATCAGCCCCCGGGTGGCCCGCATCAGCACGTCGACCGCGCGGCTCGACGGGGTGGAGGCCCCGGGCGGCCGGCGCTCGATGCTGCTCTCCAGCAGGTCGATCTCCTCGCCGACCACGGCCACGACGAGGTCCATCTTGGAGGGAAAGTATCGATAGAGCGTGCCAAGCGCCACGCCCGCGCGCTCGGCCACCGTGCGCATCTGCATGGCCTCGACCCCGCCGCGCGAGGCCAGCGCGGCGGCGGCCTGGACGATGCGCTTGCGGCGTTGGTGCTGGCTGCGAGTTCGGACGCTGTGCCCGCCCGGGGTGGGGTGGCTCTCCATGGTCCCCTCGGTGTCGCTGGAGGGCGCCGCGGTCGACGCGTCCGTGGTACGCATAAGAACACGTTATCTGATTTCTCGATTACGCGGCTTGTTACTCGCGGGTCACAAACAAGCCGTATAGGCCCATGTCTTTGGCGTTACGGGCACATGTCGCGACTTGTTGACCGGGCCGGGTTCTGGACAGATATTAGAATCTGTTCTAGTTTGCGATTCGGCTTACCTAGCGCTTGCTGGAGGAGCGATGACCGCGGACACGCTCGGCTCCCTGTTGCTCGCCCGGGCCGAGGACGACCGGCCCGGACTGGTGTTCGAGGACAGGGTGTGGTCGTGGCGGGAGCACGTGGCCGCCTGCCGGGCCGCCGGGGCGTGGCTGTCCGCGCGCGGGACCGGCCTGCACGTCGGGGTGCTCTGCGAGAACGTTCCCGAGCTGGTCTTCCTGGTCGGCGGCGCGGCGCTGGCCGGGCACGTGGTCGTCGCGCTGAACCCCACGCGGGGGGTCGAGGAGCTGGCCCGCGACGCCCGCGCGACGGACGTGGACCTCCTCCTGGCAGGTGATGGCTTCGCGGAGGTGGCCCGGCAGGTCTCGGCGGACCTGGGGGTGCCGGCGCTGCCGCTCGCCGTCGAGCCGGCGGCCGACGCGCACGTGGAGAGTGCCGCCGATCCCGGTGACCTGGTGATGCTGATCTTCACCTCGGGCACCTCCGGCCGCCCCCGCGCCGTACGCGTCACGCAGCGCAAGCTCGCCGTTCCCGGCGTGAGCCTGGCGGCGATGCTGGCCCCGGGCGACGTCGTCTACTGCTCGATGCCGCTGTTCCACTCCGGCGCCCTGATGGCCGCCTACGCCCCGGCCGTGGCGTCGGGGGCCGCGCTGGTGTTGCGGCGGCGGTTCTCGGCCTCAGGACTGCTGCCCGACATCAGGCGATACGGCTGCACGTACCTCCACTACGTCGGCAAGGCCCTCTCCTACGTCCTGGCCACCCCGGAACGTCCCGACGACGCCGCCAACCCGCTCAAGATCGCGTTCGGGAACGAGGGGAGCGCGGTGGCCGTCAGAAGGTTCGGGGAGCGGTTCGGGTGCCTGGTCATCGACGCCTTCGGGTCCACCGAGACGGCCATCTCGCTCACGCCCGACCCCTCGGGTCCCCCCGGGTGCCTCGGCCGCCTGCCCGACGGCGTACGGATCCTCAACCCCTTCACCGGCCTGCCCTGCCCGCCGGGCGTGATCGAGGACGGCCGGCTGCTCAACGCGGAGGAGGCCGTCGGCGAGCTGGTCAACACGGCCGGGCTCGGGCTGTTCGAGGGCTACTACAACGACCCGGAGGCGGAAGCCGAGCGGATCAGGCAGGGCGCGTTCTGGTCGGGCGACCTGGCCTACGCCGACCCGGCCGGCTACGTGTTCTTCGCCGGGCGGGGGACCGAGCGGCTGCGCGTGGACGGTGAGAACCTGGCGGTCGCGCCCATCGAGGCCGCGCTGCGGGAGTTCGGCGGGGTGGTGGAGGCGGCGGTGTACCCAGTGCCGGATCCGGCGGCCGGTGACCAAGTCATGGCGGCGCTCGTGCTGGAGGGGGCCTTCGACGCGGCGGCGTTCGACGGGTTCCTGGCCGGCCGGCGCGATCTGGGCGCCAAGTCGTTACCCCGCTATATCCGCATTTGTCAGGAGTTACCCCTGACGCCCTCGCACAAGGTCATCAAGCGGCACCTCGCCCGCGAGGCGTGGCGCGCCGCCGACCCGGTCTGGTGGCGCGCCCCCGGCGGGCTCCGGCCGCTGACCGAGGCGGACGTCAAGGGCATCGAGGAGGAGTTCGTACGGCACGGCAGGCAACACCTCTTGGAGACGTAGTGGATTTCAACCTGGACGAAACCCAGCAGGATCTGAAGAAGCTCGCGGCCGAGGTCCTGGCCAGAGAAGGGGACGAGGAGCGGCTGTGGCAGACCGGGCTGATGGGCGTCTGCGTGCCGGAGGAGGCGGGCGGCGCCGGGCTCGGGCCGGTGGAGATGGCCGTGGTGCTGCGGGAGGTCGGCGCCCGGGCGGCGCCGGTGCCGGCGCTGCCGACGCTCGCGGGCACGCTCGCCCTGGCCCGGCACGGCAGCCCCGACCAGCAGCGGCGCACCACGGGACGGGTGACCCTCGCCCTCCGCGAGCCCGGCCACGACCTCGCCGACCCACCCACCACCACCGCCCGCCTGGCCGACCCGCCCACCACCACCCGCCTGGCCGACGCGCCCGCGCCCGCCGCCGGCCCGGCGGGACCGCCCGCGACGGCCGACCGCCCGGGCTCTGCCGGGGGCCGGTGGGTGCTGAACGGGCGGAAGGTGTCGGTGCCGCACCCCGGGGCGGTGGCGCTGGTCACCGCCGACGAGGGCCTGTTCCTGGTGGCGTCGCCGGCCACGACGGCCGAGTTCGCGTCCACGGGGGAGCCCGCCGCCACGATGGTGCTCGACGACACCCCGGCCGAGCACGTGGCGGGGCCCGAGGCGGTCGAGGACGCGCGGCGGATCTTCACGGCCGCCGTCGCCGCCCAGGCCAGCGGCGTCCTGGCGGGGGCGCTGGAGCTGACCACCGGCTACATCAGGCAGCGCAGGCAGTTCGGCCGGGCGCTGGCCGAGTTCCAGGCGGTGACGATGCAGATCGCCGACGTCTACATCGCCGGCCGGGCGCTGGACGTGGCCATGTGGTCGGCGGTCTGGCGGCTGGGCGAGGGACTGCCGGCCGAGCAGGACCTGGCGCTGGCGGCGTACCACGTCGGTGAGGCGGTCAAGGCCCTCTACACCTGCCAGCACCTGCACGGCGGCCTCGGGCTCGACGTGACCTACCCGCTGCACCGCTACTTCGCCCAGGCCAAGCACCTGTCCCACCTGCTCGGCGGCGCCGACGCCCAGCTCGACCTGATCGGAGCGCTCGTCTGATGCTCATCGACCTGACTCCCGAGCAGCGCAGCCTCCGCGACGAGCTGCGCGAGTACTTCCGCGGCTGCCTCACCGCCGAGGACCGCGCGAAGATCGCCCAGGACCCGTTCGGCGAGGCGTACATGGAGCACTGCCGCCGCCTCGGCCGCGACGGCAAGCTGGGCCTCGGCTGGCCCAAGGAGTACGGCGGAGGCGGCTACGGCCCCCTGGAGCAGCAGATCTTCGCCAACGAGATAGCCCGCGCCGGAGTGCCGTACCCCATCATCACCGTGCAGACCGTCGGGCCCACGCTCATGCAGTACGGCACCCAGGAGCAGAAGGACCGGTTCCTGCCGCGCATCCTCGCCGGGGAGTGCCACTTCGCGATCGGCTACAGCGAGCCCGAGGCGGGCACCGACCTGGCCTCGCTGCGGACGACGGCGGTGCTCGACGGCGACCACTACGTCGTCAACGGCCAGAAGATCTTCACCAGCGGCGCCCACTACGCCCAGTACATCTGGCTGGCCGCCCGCACCAACCCCACGGCCAAGAAGCACAAGGGCATCACCATGATGATCGCCTCCACGGACGACCCGGGCTTCTCGTGGACCCCGATCGTGACCATGGACGGCCGCCACCACACCAACTCCACCTACTACTCCGACGTACGCGTCCCGGCGGACATGGTGGTGGGCGAGGTCGACCGGGGCTGGGACCTGATCGTCAACCAGCTCAACCACGAACGCGTCACGCTCGGCCCGGCCGGCAACCTCGGCCAGACCTACGACCGCTTCCTGGCATGGGCCCGCCGCACGGGCCTGGACGGCAACCCCGACGTACGGCGGGCGCTGGCCAGGGTGTGGGCCGCCTTCCGCACCAACGAGCTGCTCAACTGGCAGGTCGCGGCCAACATGGACCTCGGCTGGCTGGGCGCCCCCGACGCGTCGGCCACCAAGATCTACGGCTCCGAGCGCATGCAGGAGATCGGCCGGATCGTCGGCGACACCCTGGCCAGGTACGGCGACCCCTCGGACCCGGAGACGGCCGAGCTGCTCGAACGCGTCGACCACGGGGTGAAGGGGGCGGTGGTGCTGACGTTCGGCGGCGGGGTGAACGAGGTGCAGCGGGAGCTGATCGCCATGCTCGGCCTGAGCCTCCCGAGGCCCCCACGATGACGGGCGCTGAGACGACGGGCGCTGAGACGACGGGCGCCGCCGCGACGACGGGCGGGCGCGCGATGACGGACGAGGAGCTGCGCGAGCTGGCGGCCAAGCAGGTGGCGCTGGGCGAGGTACGCGGCGCCCCGGCCGCCGACCCGGTGAACGCGCCCATGATCCGTCACTGGCTGGCCGCCATGGGCGACACGAACCCGGCCTACCTCGAACGGGGCGTCGCCCCGCCCGCGATGGCGCAGGTGTGGACCATGCAGGGCCCGCGTACCCAGCCCGGCAAGGAGCGCTCGCCGGTCGACGACCTGATGGCCGCGCTCAACGACAGCGGCTACACCGGCGTGGTGGCGACGAACTGCGAGCAGACCTACCACCGCTATGTCCGGATCGGCGAGCGCCTCACCCCGGCCACGAGGTTCTCCGACCTGGCGGGCCCGAAGCGGACGGCTCTCGGCGTGGGCTTCTTCGCGACGTGGAACGTCACCTGGTACGGCGAGGACGACGAGCCGGTCGCCGAGATGCTCTTCCGGGTCCTGAAATTTCGCCCACCGGAGACCGCCAAGCTCCCGCCGTACCCGCTGCAACCGGCGATCAACCAGGACACGGCCTTTTTCTGGGAGGGCGTCAAGCGGGGTGAGCTGCGCATCCAGACGTGCGCCGACTGCGGCGAGCTGCGCCACCCGCCGGGCCCGCTGTGCCCGCACTGCCGCTCGGCCAACCGGGCCCACACGGTCGCGAGCGGCACGGGAACCCTCTACAGCTACGTCGTGCACCACCACCCGCCCGTGCCGGGACGCGAGACCCCGTTCGTGGTGGGCGTGGTGGAGCTGCCCGAAGGAGTACGGGTCGTGGGCAACGTCGTGGACTGCCCCGTCGAGGAAGTGGAGATCGGCATGCCGCTGCGGGTGACGTATCGGGCCATGGACGACCGGCTCGTCCTGCCCATGTGGGCGCCGGAGGCGTCATGATCGGGACCACCCTGCCGGAGCTGTCCATCGACCTGACGCCCACCGTGGTCGTCTCCACGGCCCTGGCCACCATGGACTTCACCCCGGTGCACCACGACACGGCGCTCGCCCGCGCCCAGGGCTCGAAGGACATCTTCCTCAACATCCTGACCACCATGGGCCTGGTCGAGCGCTACGTCACCGACTGGGCGGGCCCAGGGGCCGTCATCAGGAGCATCGACGTCAAGCTGGGCGTCCCCGCGTACGCGGGCGACCGCCTCACCTTCTCCGGCACGCTCGTGGCCAGTGCGGGCGACCGGCTCACGGTCGAGGTACGCGGCCGGGTGAGCCTCGGCGACCACGCCACCGGAACCGTCACGTTCACCAATGGGGAGGGGTAGTGCGGTCACGTACGGCCATCGCGGGCATCGGCGCCACCGAGTTCAGCAAGGAGTCGGGACGCTCGGAGCTGCGCCTCGCCGCCGAAGCCGTGCTGGCGGCGCTCGACGACGCGGGCCTGTCGCCCGGCGACGTGGACGGCCTGGTCACCTACAGCCAGGACGCCAACCAGGAGATCGCGGTGGCCAGGGAGACCGGCATCGGCGACCTGACCTTCTTCTCCCGCGTCGAGTACGGCGGCGGCGCGGCCTGCGGCACCGTCGCGCACGCGGCCATGGCCGTGGCCACGGGCATGGCCACCACGGTGGTCTGCTACCGCGCGTTCAACGAGCGCTCGGGCCGCCGCTTCGGCCAGCCCAACGCGGGGCTGACCGGCCAGCCGACCTCCCAGGGGCTGGAGATGAGCTGGCACGTGCCGTTCGGGCTGATGACGCCGGCGGCCTGGGTGGCCATGTTCGCGCGGCGCTACATGCACGCGTACGACGCCACCTCGCAGGACTTCGGCCGGGTGGCGGTGGCCATGCGCAGGCACGCGGCCACGAACCCGGCGGCCTGGTTCTACCGGCGTCCCATCACGCTGGAGGAGCACCAGGCGTCCCGGTGGATCGTGGAGCCGCTGCACCTGCTCGACTGCTGCCAGGAGAGCGACGGGGCGGTGGCCCTGGTCGTGACGTCCGCCGAGCGGGCCCGCGACCTGCGCAGATCCCCCGCGGTGATCACGGCGGCGGCTCAGGGCGCGGGCGCGGGCCAGATGATGATGACCAGCTACTACCGCGATGACATGAGCGGACTGCCCGAGATGTCCGTCGTCGGCCGCCGGCTCTGGGAGACGTCCGGGCTGTCGCCCGCGGACATCCAGACGGCCATCCTGTACGACCACTTCACCCCGTTCGTCCTGGCGCAGCTCGAGGAGCTCGGCTTCTGCGGGCGCGGCGAGGCGCCGGGCTTCCTCCAGGACGGGGGGATCGAGCTGGACGGCCGCCTCCCGGTCAACCCGCACGGCGGGCAGCTCGGGGAGGCGTACATCCATGGCATGAACGGCATAGCCGAAGCCGTCCGGCAGATCAGGGGCACCGCCGCCAACCAGGTCCCGGCCGTCACGAACGTCCTCGTGACCGCCGGGACCGGCGTGCCGACGAGCGGCCTGATCCTGTCCGCCGGCTGAGGCTCAGCCCTTCCAGGCGCCGGCCACCTGGCGGGTGGCGGCGTTGAGCCGGTTCCAGATGTTGATCGTGCCGATGCCCAGGAGCAGCGCGGCCAGCTCGGTCTCGCTGAAGTGGTCGGCCGCCTCGTCCCACACCTCGTCGGGCACCGGGTCCGACCGGTCGCTGAGCCGGGTGACCGCCTCGGTCAGGGCGAGCGCGGCGCGCTCGGCGTCGGTGAAGTAGGGGGCGTCGCGCCAGCCCGCCACCGTCCAGATCCGCTCGTCGCTCTCGCCGTTCTTCTTCAGGTCGCTGCCGTGCATCTCCAGGCAGACGCTGCAGCCGTTGATCTGGCTCGCGCGCAGGTAGACCAGGTCGAGGAGCTGCTTGGACACCCCGCCGGTGGCGATGCTCCTGCCGAGCGCGTTCAGGGCCTGCACGGCGTCGGGCAGGACGAAGGCGGGGTGCTTCATACGTGGTTCCATCGTGTCCTCCGAAGGGGTCCCGGTTTCATGGGTCACTGCCATGACGGACGGGGGCGGAGGAATGTGACAGATGCCCGGCGCTCGCGGCACGCGCCGCGAGCGCCGTTCACGCGAGGCCGGTCACGGGTCCACGAAGATCGGCATGGAGAAGAACACGATCATCGCGATCGCCACGCAGAGCAGGAACCCGATCAGCTCCCACACCCAGTCGTAGTGGCGGTCCTGGCGGCGGCGCACCTTCTGCGGGCGGCCCGTCTCCGGGCGCCGCTTGGGGGCGGGCCGGGCGCGCACCGGGCGCGGGGCCAGCATCGAGGACGACGGATCGGGTCGCGCGTCCGCCTCGGAGAGCCTCTTCTCCAGCTCCGGGAGCCGGTAGACGGGCTCGGTGACGGGATCGGCCTCGGGGACCTCGGCGGCCTCGGTGACCCGGGGAGCGGCCTTGGGGGCCCCCTTGGGGGCGGCCTTCGAGCGCGGCTGGAACAGCGGGGCCGCGGGCTCGCGGACGGGCTCCTCCGTCCGGGACACCGATCCGCTCTTCCACAGCGACGGCGGCCGCCGGAACTCCTCCGGCGCGGGCTTGGGCCGGGGCGCCGCGGGACGGCGCTCGACCCGCTCCAGCGGGGGGAGGGGGCGGGCCGGGCCCTTGTGGACGAGGACGTCGCCGGTCATGTACGGGTCCGGCGCGTCCTTCGGCAGGATCACGTCGCCCGTCGCGAACGGCTCGGCCCCCGTGGCCTCCGGCGCCGCCATGAAGAACGGCCGCTCCTGGGCGCTGGCCGGCGGGTTCTTGAAGGCCCGGGTCGAGCCCAGCGGGTCGCGCAGCGGCAGGGCCGGGTCGAGCACGTCCCTCGGCAGCGACAGCCCGTCGCGGAGCTTGGGCATCGGGGCCGTGGTCGCCTCGTGCTCGGCGACCCGCGACGGCTGGGGCGGCGTCAGCAGCTCGGCCGGGAAGATCACCGTGCTGGTCGCCGGGTCGGACTCCGCCAGCGGCTGCGGCCAGATCGGCGGGCTGGGCCAGCGGGGCTTGACGAACAGCGGCCCGGGCGCCGCCGTACGGGAGCCCGCGAAGTGGATGCGCAGCGCGGCCGGCGGCAGCGGCCAGGGCAGCCGCCCGAGCACGTCCGGCAGCGGTGAGACCCGCAGCGCGCCGTACACGTCCGCCACCGGCTTGGGCACGCGGACCCCGGTCGAGGCCAGCGCCGCACCCAGCGACTGCCTGAAGCTGTGCCCCGCCCCCACCGCCAGCTCCTCGGCGGTGTCCGGCGCGACGTCCAGCACCCAGGCCAGCTCGGCCTTGCTCAGACCGCAGACCGCGCACAGCACCAGCACCTCGCGCTGGTGGGGGCGCAGCTCGCGCAGGGAGCGCTCGACGAGTGCCGTGGCCGGGTCGATGAGCGGATCGACGGCGGGGGGAGAGTAGACGATGTCCCGCCGGTGGATCTCGCGGCGGGCGAAGGCGTAGAGAGCGGCGCGGGGCGGCGCGGCGGCCGGGACGCTGGTGAGCACGGAAACCAGGACGTCGGAGGCCGAGCCGAGGTCACCGAGCTGGTCAGCGCAGTACGCGAACAGCCCGGCGGCATAGAGGTCGTAGAGCTCTGCGATCAGGTCGGCGCGTTGGCGCTGATCGGTGAGCGGCTGAGACACGGGGCCGGATCCTCTTGCAGTTTGCGGACGCTGAGGGTGAGGGGGCGCGTCAGGAAGTTGTGAGCTGATGCGTCAGGAATGGTGAGGGTAATCATGCCAACACACGATGGTCCGGCGCACTACCAGATGCGGATTTTCATGTGAATCTGCAGATCAATCGGAAACGTCAAGTGAAGCGTTTAAGGAATGCCCGGGGGGACACGGCGGTCGGGATCGCCGTAGTCTGTGGGTTCAAGAGATCATGCGGCGGTCGTGGCAGGGGGGCTGCGGCCCTGCCACCTGGAGCCCGAAGCGAGAGTTCGCGCGTGATCACATTCGAGTCTGTCACCAAACGCTATCCGGACGGAACGGTCGCCGTGGACCACCTCAGCCTTGAGGCGCCCACGGGTGAGATCACCGTGCTCGTCGGGCCTTCCGGCTGCGGGAAGACGACCTCACTGCGGATGATCAACCGCATGATCGACGCGTCGGAGGGGCAGATCCTGCTCGACGGCGTGCCGGTGCAGGGCATCGACCCGCCGACGCTGCGGCGCGGCATCGGATACGTCATCCAGCAGGCCGGCCTCTTCCCGCACCGGAAGATCGTCGACAACATCGCCACCGTGCCCTACCTGCTCGGCTGGGACCGGAAGAAGGCCCGCGCCAGGGCCATGGAGCTGCTGGAGCGCGTCGGGCTCGACCCGGCCTTCGCCGGGCGCTACCCGTTCCAGCTCTCCGGCGGGCAGCAGCAGCGCGTGGGCGTGGCCAGGGCGCTGGCCGCCGACCCGCCCGTGCTGCTCATGGACGAGCCGTTCAGCGCCGTGGACCCCATCGTGCGCACCAGCCTCCAGGACGAGCTGCTCAGGCTGCAGAGCGAGCTGAACAAGACCATCGTGTTCGTCACCCACGACATCGACGAGGCGATCAAGCTCGGCGACCGCGTGGCGGTGCTGCGGGTGGGCGGTCGGCTGGCGCAGCTCGCCGACCCGAAGACGCTGCTGTCGGAGCCGGCCGACGACTTCGTGCGCGAGTTCCTCGGGCACGACCGGGGGATCAGGCGCCTGCAGTTCATCTCCACCGGGGGGCTGCGGCTGCGTACGGACCTGACCGTCCCCGAGGGTTCCGGCGACGGCTCGGCCGAGCCGTGGCTGCTGGTCGTCACCGGCGACGGCCGGCCGGTCGGCTGGCGGACCGGGGCCGGGGGCGGCGAGCTGGAGCCGTACGGCACGTTCGTGCACGGCCGCGACACCATGCGCACGGCCCTCGACGCGGCGCTGCTGTCGCCGTCCGGCTGTGCCGTGGCCGTGGACGAGGACGGCAAGGTCGTCGGTGTGGCCACCAGAGAGGCACTCGACGAGGCGCTGGCGGAGGCGGCAGATGGGTGATGGTCCTCCTTCCATCTGGGAGTGGATCGGGCGCAACTGGGACACCGGGCGGGTCGACAGCATCAGGAACCTGCTCACCGACCACCTCACGATGTCGCTCGTGCCGATCGTGCTCGCGTTGGTCATCGCGCTCCCGCTGGGCCTGGCCTCCGTGCGCTGGCGCTGGCTCTACCAGCCCACCTCGGGCCTCATGAACGTCGTGTACGCGCTCCCGTCGCTGCCGGTCTTCATGCTGCTGATCTCGGTGACCGGGCTCTCGCAGACCACGGTGATCATCCCGCTGACCTTCTACGGCATGGCCGTGCTGATCCCGGCCGTGGTGGACGGGCTGAACTCGGTGCCCGACCACGTACGCCAGTCGGCCGTCGCCATGGGCTTCACGCCGCTGCGCCGGCTGCTGCTGGTCGAGCTGCCGATCGCCGTCCCCGTCGTGCTGGCCGGGCTGCGGGTGGTCGCGGTCTCCAGCATCAGCCTGGTCAGCGTGGGCGCGCTGATCGGGCAGGGCGGGCTCGGCGGGCTGTTCACGCGGGCGTACCAGAACCCGTTCATGCCGCCGGTGATCGTCGGCATCGTGCTGATCGTGGCGCTGGCGCTGGTCGCCGACGGGCTGCTGGTCCTGGCGCAGCGGCTGCTCACCCCCTGGGTACGCGCACGGAAGGGAGCGGCGTCGTGAGCTGGCTGACCGACTTCCTCGGCTGGCTCGGCGAGTTCTTCGGCACCGGCGAGAACTGGTCGGGCCCCGGCGGCATCCCCGCGCGCCTGCTGGAACACCTGGAGTTCTCGGCCCTGGCGCTGCTGCTGGCGGTGCTGATCGCCGTGCCGCTGGGCCTGCTGATCGGGCACACCGGCCGCGGCGAGCTGGTCGTGGTCATCTCCGCGAACCTGGCCAGGGCGCTGCCCACGCTGGGCCTGCTGGTGATGTTCGTGCTGCTGCTGGGCACGTCGTCGATCTGGCCGGTGATCATCCCGCTGGTGCTGCTGTCGGTGCCGCCGATCCTGGTCAACACGTTCGAGGGCATCAAGGGGGTCGACCCGGAGCTGCGCGACGCCGCGTACGGGATGGGCCTGCGCGGCGGCCAGGTGCTCGGGCGGGTGCTGGTGCCGGTCGCGCTGCCGCTGATCCTGCTCGGCTGCCGGTTGTCGGCCATCCAGGTCGTGGCCACCACCACGGTCGCCGCCTACACCGGGCTCGGTGGCCTCGGCCGGTATGTGATCGACGGTTTCGCGACCAAGGATTACGCGAGCGTCGTCGGCGGTTCAGTACTGATTGTGCTGTTCGCGCTCGTGGTGCAGGTCTTGTTCGCGCTCGTCCAGAGAGTGACGGTCTCTCCGGGGGTGAGCCAGCGACTGAAGGTCCGATAGTCTCCTGTATTACCTCCCGGTTAGAAGGGAAAAAGCAAGATGAGACGCAAGTACGGCATCGCGGGAGTCCTCCTTTCGGCGATGCTCACGCTGGCCGCCTGTGGTGGTGGCGGTGGCGGCACCGGGGGCAACCCGCTCGACACGACGAGCGCGGCTCCCACCGGCTCGGCTTCGGCCGCTGGAGGTAAGGCCGTCGTCGGCTCCTTCGACTTCGACGAGAGCGTGCTGCTCGCCTCGATCTACGCCCAGGCACTGGAGGCCAAGGGGGTGCAGGTGGAGGAGAAGCCGCGCATCGGCAGCCGCGAGGCCGTCTACGACCAGGTCAAGGGCGGCGGGCTGACCATCGTCCCCGAGTACAACGGCAACCTGCTCGCCTTCGTCGACCTGAAGGCCACCGCCGCGACCACCGACGAGGTGAACACGGCGCTGAAGGAGAAGCTGCCCGCCGAGCTGGAAGTCCTCGACTCCTCGCCGGCCGAGGACAAGGACAGCCTGTCCATCTCCAAGGACACGCAGACCAAGCAGTCGCTGAACTCGATCGAGGACCTGGCCAAGGTCTCCAAGACCATGACCGTCGGCGGGCCGCCCGAGTTCAAGAAGCGGTGGGAGGCGCGCTTCAAGGAGGTCTACGGCCTGGAGTTCAAGGAGTGGAAGCCCACGGGCCCGACCACGGCTGACGCGATCAAGGACGGCTCCATCCAGGTCGGCAACGTCTTCACCACCGACCCGAAGATGACGGCGAACAACCTGGTGCCGCTGCAGGACACCAAGAACATCTTCCCCGCCCAGAACGTGACCCCGCTGCTGCACAAGGCCTCCGCCAACGACACGATCAGGACCACCCTGAACGGCATCTCGGCGAAGCTGACGACGGAGTCCCTGCTGGAGATGATGCAGAAGATCTCCGTCAACAAGGACGAGCCCGCGACCGTGGCCAAGGAATGGCTGACCACCAACGGCCTGGGCTGACACAGGGCGCTCCCGCGAGGGTCTCCATCCCCTGGAGGCCCTCGCCCCGCTCTGCCCCCACCAGGGATCCTTCGCCATGAGTGAGCTCTTCACGGAGGCGATGGCCCAGCTGGCGGCGGGGGTGGCCGTCGTGACCGCGCGGGACGGGCGCGACGACCTGGGCACCACGGTGTCCGCCCTGATGTCCGTCTCGCTGGAGCCGCCGCTGGTGCTGGTGAGCCTGGCCAGCCGCGGCTATCTCAACGAGGTCCTGCTCCGGCAGGACCGCTGGGCCGCCTCCCTGCTGTCGTCGGGCCAGGCCGCCGTCGCCAGCCGCTTCGCCACCGCCGGCCGGCCGAGCGCCCGCCTGCTGGTGGCCGGCACCCCGCACCACCGGGGCGCGCACACCGAGGCCCTCGTGATCGAGGGCGGGGTGGCCGCGATCGAGGCCGAGACCACCAAGGTGGTCCCGGCCGGCGATCACACGATCTTCATCGCCGCCGTGCTGGCGGTCGCCTACGTCGACCCCTCCCGCCAGCCCCTGGTACGCCTGCGCGGCCGCTACCGCTCGACCGCCACCTCCTGAGCCTCCTGAGCCCGGGGCACTGGCCTAGCGGATGACGTACCACTCGGGCAGGATCAGCGGGCCGGCGGCGGGCAGGCCCAGCTCGGCCGACAGGCGGGCGAGCGGCCCCCAGGCGTCCAGCCGGATCCGGGCCAGCGCCGCGGACTTGTCCTCGCTCGACTCGGGGCCGCGCAGGCGTTCGAGCGGGTTGAGCCGCGGATACGTACGCACCGGGGCGTCGTCGGCCAGGCCGGCCCGCTTCCTGGCCAGGGCCAGCGCGTCCTCCAGGCCGCCCAACTCGTCCACCAGCCCGCCGGCGTGGGCGTCGGCGCCCGTCCAGACGCGGCCGCGGGCCAGCTCGTGGGCGCGGTCGCGGGTGAGGTCGCGGCTCTTGGCCACCTTGCCCACGAAGTCGTCGTAGATGCGGTCGAGCCAGGCGTTCACCCGGTCCCACTGCTCGGGGGAGAAGCCGCGGGAGGTGGAGAACATGCCGGCGTTGGCGCCCTCCGACACCATTTCCGAATTTACGCCGATCTTTTCGAGCATTTCGGAAAGGACGGGCTTGCCGCCGTACACGCCGATCGAGCCCGTCAGCGTGCCCGGCTGGGCCACGATCACGTCGGCGGCCATCGAGATGAAGTAGCCGCCGGAGGCGGCGAGGTCGCCCATGGACACGATCACCGGCTTGACCTTGCGCGTCAGCGTCACCTCGCGCCAGACCGTGTCGCTGGCCACGTACGAGCCGCCGGGGCTGTCGACCCGGAACACCACGGCCTTGACGTGGTCGTCCCGCCTGGCGGCGCGGAGCGCGGCGCTGATCGTGTCGGAGCCCATCGCCCCGCTCCCGCCGAGCGGGCTGCGCCCGCTGCGGCCGGTCCTGATCATGCCGATGCCGTGGACGAGCGCCACCCCGTCGGCCATCGGCTGCGGCAGCTTGCGCACGGCCGCGCTCCGGGCGTAGCGGGAGACGTACAGCAGGTGGGCCTCCTCGCCCGCGGCCCGCTTGACCTCGTCGTAGACCTCGTCCCGGTAGGCCAGGCCGTCGACCAGCCCGGCCTCCTCCGCCTCGGTGGCGGTGAACGGGCCGCGGTCGATCAGCTCGCGCACCTTGCCCGGATCCAGCCGGCGGCCGTCGGCGATGCCCGCGACGAGGCTCTCGGTGACCGACTCGACGATCCGGGCCATGGACTCGCGGTGCGGGTCGGTCATGTGGTCCTGGGTGAAGGTGTTGGCCGCGGTCTTGTACTCGTGCCGCTGGCCCACCTCGTAGCCGACGCCCAGCTTGCCCAGCGCGCCCTTGACGAAGCGCTGCTCCAGCGCCACGCCCGTCAGCCCGACGTCACCGCTCGGCTGCAGGTAGAGCCGCTCGAAGGCGGTGGCCAGGTAGTAGGGCACGGTGCCGCCGCCGAACTCCCCGAACGTCTCGCCGAACGCGACGGTCAGCTTGCCCGAGGCCCGGAACTGGATCACGGCCTGCCGCAACTCCTGCGCCATGGCCAGCCCCAGCGGGTTGCCGCCGATCTTCACGACCAGCGCCTTGACCCGGGGATCCTGCCTGGCCCGCTTGAGCCCGGACAGGACGTCGGCCAGCCGCGTCTTGCGCATGGACAGCACGGCGGCGAGCGGATCCGCCGGCGGCCCCTCGGTGAGGCCCTCTGTGAGATCGAGCTCCAGCACCAGCGGGGCCGTGCGCCGCTGGCGAAGCTTGTCGACGGTTTCGAAGATCGCCTTGCCTGCGTCCATAGAAGCCACCCTAAGCGACACAATTCGAAATGCGCTTAGGGGTATACAGCTAAGGTGTATAGACCTTAGCTGTATACTTCTACTGTGAAATCCGTGCTCAAGCCCGCCCATGTCTTCGACCGCGAACGCGAATGGGCCGGGCTGGTCCGGTTCGCCACCTCACCGAGCGCGGATGTGCGGCTCGGCATCGTGAGCGGCAGGCGCAGGCAGGGAAAGACGTTCCTGCTCGACGCCCTGGTGCGGGAGGTCGGCGGGTTCTTCTTCACCGCCACGGACGAGACGGAAGTCGAAGCGCTGGCCCGCTTCGGCAGGGCCCTGGCCGCACACACCGGCGGCGGGCGATACGCGTTCGCCGACTGGCACGAAGCTCTGGAGCGGCTGTTCATCGACGTCCCGGACGGGCTCATCGTGATCGACGAGTTCCCTTATCTGATCAAGGCGTCCCCTTCGCTGCCGTCACTGATCCAGTTCGCTCTCGATCCGCGCGGTTACGCGCGGGGCAAGAAGTCGCGTCTGCTGCTGTGCGGCTCGGCCTTGGGAGTGATGGGCCGCCTGCTGGCGGGCAACGCGCCCCTGCGCGGGCGGGCCAGCCTGGAACTGGTGGTCAGGCCACTGGACTACCAGGCCGCTGCCAGGTTCTGGGGGATCACGGATCCGCGGCTCGCGGTGCTGGTCCACTCCATCGTCGGAGGCACGCCGGCCTACCGGCGGGAATTCGTGGCGGGCGATGCCCCGGAGTCGATGGACGACTTCGACGACTGGGTCCTGCGTACCGTGCTCAATCCGCAGATCCCGCTGTTCCGTGAGGCCCGCTACCTGCTGGCGGAAGAGGCGGATATCCGGGACACGGCCGTCTACCACGCGGTGCTCGGAGCCATCGCCTCGGGGAACGCCACGCGCGGGGGCATCGCCAACCACATCGGGCGGAAATCTCCGGACATCGGGCATCCCCTGGCGGTCCTCGAGGATTCGCAACTGATCACGCGTGAGGCGGACGCGTTCAGGAAGGGGCAGTCGGTCTTCCGCATCTGCGAGCCGCTGATCGTCTTCTACGAGGCCGTGATGCGCCGCGAGTGGACCCGGCTCGAACGCGGCCAGCCGGAAGCGGCGTGGCGCAACTCCCGTGCCACTTTTCTGTCGCAGGTCGTCGGGCCGCACTTCGAGGCCGTCTGCAGGGAATGGGCGTTGTCCGCGGAGGCCGATGTGTTCGGCGAGCTGCCCGGCACGGTGGCGGCGGGCACGGTGGCCGATCCGCACAACCGGACGCAGATCCAGGTGGACGTCGCCGTGCTCGCGCAGGAGGAGCACGGCGAGCGGCGCCGGGTTCTGTCGCTGGGGGAGGTCAAGTGGGACAAGGTCATGACGGGCAAGCACGTGGAGCGGCTGCGGCGGGTGCGGGACCTGTTGTCGGTGAAGGGGTACGACACCAGCGAGACCGTGCTGGCCTGCTACAGCGGGGCCGGGTTCCAGGCGGAGCTTCCCGGGGATGTCCGCCTGGTCGGCGTCGAGGAGCTGTACGCGCCCGTCACATCGTGATGACGATCTTGCCCGGGGCGTGGCCCTCCTCCGAATACCTGAGCGCCGCCGGGACGTCCTCGAACGGGTACGTGCGGTCGACCACCGGGGTGACCTTGCCGTCCTCGATGAGGTCGGTCAGCTCGATCAGGTTCCGCCTGGTCTCCTTGTTGCCGACCACGTCCGCCATCGCCGCCTTCTGGGGGACGAACGCCGACATGGCGAGCGTGGCGAAGATGCGGCCGGCCGGCTGCAGCCATCGGCTGGCCGAACCGCCGACGAGGACGCAGATCCCCTTCCGCTTCAGCACGCGCCGGCACTCCGAGAACGAGCGGGTGCCCGCGTTGTAGATGATCACGTCGTAGGGCCGGCCGCCGCGGGTGAAGTCCTCCTTCGTGTAGTCGATCACCTCGTCCGCGCCGAGGGACCGGACCAGGTCCACGTTCCGGCTGCTGCACACGCCGGTGACGTGCGCGCCGTACGCCTTGGCCAGCTGCACCGCGAACGTCCCCACGCCGCCCGAGGCCCCGTTGACCAGGACCCGGTGGTCCGGCCTGATCCGGCCGTGGTCGCGCACGCCGAGCAGGGCCGTGATGGCGGCCAGCGGCACCGCCGCCGCCTGCTCGAACGACAGGTTCTCCGGCTTGGGCGCCACCTCGCTCTCCGCTACGCAGACGTACTCGGCGAGAGCGCCTCCCTTGGGCGGCATCCCGAACACCTCGTCGCCGGGCCCGAACTCCGTCACCCCCTTCCCGACCGCCTCCACGACCCCGGCCACGTCCGTGCCCAGGATGGTGATCTTCGGCTTGCGCAGGCCGAGGCCGCCGGGCATCACGCGGGCCACGTACGGCTCGCCTCGCATGAGGTGCCAGTCCCAGGGCTGGACGTTGGTGGCGCGGACCCGTACCAGCACCTCGCCCGGGGCGGGTGCGGGCCTGTCGACGTCGGTGAGCTCGAGGGCGTCGGGGGAGCCGTACGACCGTAGGACGAACGCTTTCATGGCAGTCTCTCCTCATTCCGGTGGCTGCTGCTTGAAGCTGTGCCGACGGGCATCAGTGTGGGCATGACCTGGGGGAAGGCTCAACGGCCGAAAGTACGAGCTTTCGCCTGGCTGATCGGCCCATCCGGTTCGGGCCGTTGGGGCGATGAGGCGGCGGGGGCGCGGCGGTCACCATCGGGGCATGAGCAGCGACGAGAGCATGAGCAGCGGCGAGAGCACGACCCCCCGACCTTCCGGCGCTCAGGTGTCCCGTCCCGCGCCCCGCGCGGCCCGGGCCCGACCCGAGGCCCGCGCGGCCCGGGGCTCCAGGGCGGGGTGGTTCGTGCCGACCGGGTTGATCGTGCTCAGCTTCGTCCCGGTGGTGGCCGGCGCCGTCCGCATGACCGAGCTGGTCGGCGGGGCCGAGATCACGGCGGCCAACGCCCGGTTCGTCGCCTCGCCCGTACCGGTGCTGGTGCACATCGTGGCGGTCAGCGTCTACAGCGTGCTCGGGGCGTTCCAGTTCGCGCCCCGGTTCCGGCGGCGCAGGCCCGGGTGGCATCGCCGCGCCGGACGGATCCTGGTCGGGTGCGGGCTGGCGGCGGCGCTGTCGGGATTGTGGATGACGCTGTTCTCCGCGCTCCCGCCCGGTGACGAGGGGTTGCTCGGCGCGTTCCGGCTGGTGTTCGGGACGGCCATGCTGGTCTCGATCGTGCTCGGGCTCGCCGCCATCCTCCGCCGGGACGTCCGCCGCCACCGCGCCTGGATGATGCGCGCGTACGCGATCGCCCTCGGCGCCGGTACGCAGGCGGTGACCCAGGCGATCTGGCTGGCGATCTACGGCCCGCCCGACCACCTCACCAGGTCGCTGCTCCTGGGTGCGGCCTGGGTCATCAACGTCGTCGTGGCCGAATGGATCATCCGCAGGGGGCGTCGCCCCGGGGGCCGGTCAGTGCCGGACGCGGTTGGTCTCGTACGCCCACATGGCGATCTCGACCCGGTTGCGGACGCCGAGCTTGGTCATCAGGCTGGCGACGTGGCTCTTGACCGTGCTCAGTGAGATGTGCAGCTCGTCGGCGATCTCGCTGTTGGTCCGGCCGCGCGCCACGGTGACCAGGATCTGCTCCTCCCGCTCGGTGAGCGGCTCGATCGGTTGCACCCGGGGCTGAGCGGGGCCGGTGCCCGCGAACGAGGCGAGCAGGCGGGCGGTGATGCTGGGGGCGATGAGCGCGTCACCGGCGGCGGCGGCGCGGATCGCCTGGGAGAGCAGGTCGGGGCCGGCATCCTTGAGCAGGAAGCCGCGGGCCCCCGCCCGGAGCGCCGAGTAGACGTACTCGTCCAGGTCGAACGTGGTGATGACGACGACGGCGATGGGGTCGGCCACGTCGGGCCCGGCTAGTCGGCGGGTGGCCTCGATGCCGTCGCAGCGCGGCATGCGGATGTCGAACAGGCAGACGTCCGGCCGCAGGCGCTGGGCCAGCTCGACCGCCCGCACGCCGTCTCCGGCCTCGGCGACCACCTCGATGCCGGGCTGGGCGTCGAGGATCATCCGCAGGCCGGTACGGGCGATCTCCTGGTCGTCGGCCACGATCACCCGGATGTCGGCCTCCGGCGCCGGGCCGGCCCCGCCCTCCGTCGCGCTCGTGGTCGTGTGGCCGCTGCCGTCGGTCGCGTTCGTGGTCATGTGGCCGCTTCCGCTCGTCCCGTTCGTGGTCATGTGGCGGCCCCCGTTCGGGGCAGTTCGGCGGTCACGGTCCAGCCGCGGCCGGGGTTGGGGCCCGCCTCGCAGGTGCCGCCCAGCAGGTCGGCGCGTTCGATCATGCCCAGCAGGCCGTACCCGGGGGAGACGGCCGTACGGGCGGCGGTGCTGTCACCGTCGTCGCTCACGCGCAGGCGCACGCAGGTGTCGTCGGCCGCCACGCGGACCTCGATCCTGGTGGCGTGCTTGGCGTGCCGCCTGGCGTTCGTGACCGACTCCTGCGCGATCCGGTAGATCGCGGCCCCGACGGACGCCGGAACGCCGTCGAGGTCCCCGTCGATCTCCACGTTCACGGACGGCCCGACGCGGGTCTGCCCGGCGAGCTGCCGGAGATCGTCGAGGTGCGGGTTCGGCGCCAGCTCGGCCTGCTCCGGCGGCTGGTCCCGGCGCAGGAGGCGGACCATGGCGCGCATCTCGGTGAGCGTACGCGAGGCCTCGGCCTCGATCACCCGCAGCGCGTCGACGGCGGCGTCAGGGCTGGAGGCCGCCGTCGCGATGCCCGCCTGGGCGCGGATCGCCATCGCGGAGACGTGATGGGCGACGGTGTCGTGCAGGTCGCGGGCCAGTTGCTCGCGTTCGAGCAGCTTGACCTGATCGAGCTCCCGCATCCTGGCCCTGGCCCGGTAACGGAAGGTGCCGCCCAGCGCGAACGCCGCGAAGACGACGGTGAACGCGCCGACGATGTCGGCGGAGACGATGTGCCCGGCGACCACGGCGGAGACGATCGCGGCGCTGATCAGCCCGAGCCCGAGCAGCGCCTCGCGGCCCGACCCCCAGCGGGACAGCGCGTACAGGAGGATCAGCAGGTAGGCCGACGCGGACATCTCGGCCGGATCGGCGCCGGTGAGGAGCTGGATCACGCTCGAGGTGACGACGGGGACGGCCAGGGCGAGGAGCGGCCTCGTACGGCGCCATAACAGCGTGGGCAGCATCACCGCGGCGAAGATCGCCGAGAACGGCCGCCACTGGAGGTCCGTCCGCAGGGCTCCTTCGAGCACGACGGCGACGGCGAGCAGCCCGACGAGCAGCCAGTCCCGCCACAACCGGCGGGGGGCGTGGGGCGGACGGGGCTCATCCCACACGGAGCGGAGAAGGCCGTGCACGTCCCTCATCGTACGAGAGAGGGTGCTGGTATGGATCGGTCCGAAGTGGCCCATTCGGTGTGAACGGCACCAGGGCGAGGCGGTCCATCTTCCGGCCGGCCGCGTCGCCGATGTATGCGGCCCGTCATCGATGAAGGGATCGTGCGCCGGCCGATCGGAGGCGGAAGGGGAATTGCCCGGCGTGTGGGCCGGGGAGGTCTGTGATATCTTCGGCGGCGCCGTTCGTACGGCACCACGACTGGAGGAGGTGAGACCGATCAACGCTGTGACAGGTCGGGGCTCCCTCGCGTGCATGGTCTAGGGAGCGCCCGCACAAGGCATCCCGAAAGGCTTTGCAACGCTATGCGCTTCAGCGTGACCTCTGAGACGTCGACCGACGGCGTCACCGAACAGTCCTTTTCCCTCGGCGACATCCCCGGCGTTCTGTTCACGCCGCGAGGCGCCACCGGCCCCCGCCCGCTGATCCTGATGGGGCACGGCGGCGGCCAGCACAAGAAGGCCCCTGGCGTACTGGCCGGGGCGTACCGGTTCGCCACAGACGGGGGTTTCGCCGTCGTCGCGATCGATGCCCCTAACCACGGCGACCGGCCGAAAGACGAACGGTTCGTCCAGTTCGCCGGCGACATGCGGGCCCGCATGGCCGCCGGAGAGGATCCGGCCGAGCTGGTCGCGGCCATGCACGACCTGCTCGCCGGACAGGCCGTCGACGACTGGCAGGCGGTGGTGACCGCCGTCCAAGGGCTCGACCACGTGGGGGTGGGGCCGGTCGGGTACTGGGGTGTGTCGATGGGCTGTGGGCTCGGCGTGCAGTTGATCGCCGCCGAACCTCGGGTCCGCGCCGCGGTGCTGGGCCTGCTCGGCGTCCACGGGCTGGGCGGGGCCGCCGCTCGGGTCACCGTGCCGGTGCAGTTCCTGGTCCAATGGGATGACACGCGGGTGCCTCGGGATCAGGCCTTGGCGCTGTTCGAGGCTCTGGGTTCGGGCGACAAGACGCTGCACGCCAACCCGGGTGATCACGGGGGGATCCCGGCGTATGAAACGGATCATGCGCTGCAGTTCTTCGCTCGGCACCTCGAGTAGCGATTCGGGATGGGCTCCTGTCGGCCCACCCCGAAATCAGGTAACGGGTAGGTGGACTGAGGGCTACCTACCTACCTACCGGCCGCGAAGGGCCGACCAGACGTCGATGCGTGGGGTCGTGACGTTCGTGCCCGCGCTCACATAGGTGATCGGCTTCCCCGTACGCTGCAGCGACGCCAGCAGCTGGTCCACCGTCGCGCGCGGTCGCTTCTGGTGCAGCAGTGCCAGCGCGCCCGCGACGTGCGGGGTGGCCATCGACGTGCCGTTCAGGGCCGCGTACGTGTTGCCCGCGATCGCCGCCGTGATGGCCACGCCCGGCGCGTACACGTCCAGCAGCGTCCCCCGGTTCGAGAAGCTCGCCACCGCGTCCTGCTTGTCCGTGGCGCCCACCGCGATCGTGTTGGAGACGCACGCCGGCCACGACACCGCGGCGTCGAAGCCGTTGTTGCCCGAGGCCACCACCGTCGCGGTGCCCTTGGCCTGGAGCTTGTCGACCTCGGCCTTGAAGTCGGCCCCGTCGCCGGTGTCGCAGGCCGTGTCGTACTGGCCCCCGCCCAGGCTGAGGTTCACCGAGGCGATGTTGTACTGGTCGGCCAGCAGGTCGGCGTAGGCCATGCCGGTAAGGACCGAGGAGTCGTACGCCAGGATGCAGACCGGGCGGCCCGAGCAGTACGGCGAGTTGTCGAAGCGGCTGAACACCTGCACCGGCACGATCCGGGCCTTCGGGGCGACGCCGTTGGCCGCGAACTCCGCGGTGCGCTGGCCCGCCGCGATCCCGGCCACGTGCGTCCCGTGGTAGCACAGGCCGTACTGCGGCTGGGGGGCGCCCGTCATGCACGCCTCCGTCTCGGCGTTGGCCGCGCCGTCGCCGATCTGGAACTGGCTGCCGTTCGGGCACAGCGGCGTGGAGCCGTCGACCGGGTCGGCGGCCGAGAAGCAGGCCTGGGCCACGATGCGGTTGCCGAAGGCGGGGTGGTCGTTGTCGATGCCGGAGTCCAGGATCGCCACCGCCGTGCCCTTGCCGGTGTAGCCGGACCGGTGGGCCCGGTCGGCGCCGATCAGCGGGATGCTCTCCACGAGCGCCGGCTCGTTCAGCTTGTCCTTGCGGATCGAGACCACGTCGGACTGCTCGGCGATCTGCTCCAGCTCCGCGCGGGTGCCGCGGTAGACGAAGAAGTCCAGCTTGCCCGCCACCTCGGAGGGCGGCTCCGCGTTGACGTTCTTCCGGTCCTGATCGACCTGCTCCGCGCCGGCCTGGACGGACTTCACCTGGGCCGGCTGCCGTACGCGGACGATGGCGCGGTGTTCGCCGCTCTCGGTGATCGTGGGGTCGATCTTGGACTCGGGGTCGGCGAGGGCGGGTGTGGCCACCAGCGCTGCCGAGGTGGCGGCTAACGCGATGGCGCCGGCCAGCAGAGACGAGAGTCTCAACTGTTCCTCCGGGGGTCGGGGGGCTTTGTCGACAGAAGTGTAGTAATCGGACAACTGATGTCAGAGGGGGTGGTGGGTTCCGTTATCGGTTCTTGTTCGGTGTGGCCGGAGTGTGCGGCGATCGGCTGCTCGGGACCGCCCACGCCGGGCTGGGCGGCGGGGAAGGCCACGACGGGTACGGGGGAGTCTCCACACATGCTTGAACTTCTGTGTCACAAGACAGGGTGACCTTACTCTCACGCTACGTCACTTAAAGTGATCATACGGATACGTTCAGTGATGGCTCAAGGGTGGGCGCACACGGGACGGGGAACCTGACCGGCCGAAATCCCCGTCCGGCGGCCGTCAGGCACGTTCACCATCCGTCCGATCACCGGAGGAACGCCGCATGCCCCGTCTCACTCGCCAATGCCTGCTCGCCGGTGCGGCGCTCGCCCTGGCCGCCGTCGCCCTGCCGAGCACCGTCGCCCACGCCGACACCTTCGCTCCCTACGCGCGAGCCGCCGGGTACGTCTACGCCGGCGGTGCCCTCGCGCACGGCAAGAACATCGTCTCGGTCAGCAAGCCCCAGGCCGGGTACTACTGCGTCAAGGTCAGCGACAAGATCGATCTGACCACCGCGGTCGTCAGCGTCACCCCCATCGATCCCGGCAAGATGGCGGGCGCCTACCTCGGGCTCAGCGGCTACTGCAGCAGCGCGGCCCAGACCGTGCGCGTCGTCATCAGCAATCCGTCCGGCGCCAAGATCGACGGCGCGTTCTACCTCTTCATCCCCTGACAGGCACCACATCGGCCAGTAACGCCCCACCGCGAGCAAGAGGATGAAAGGGAAGACAGTGATCAACACCAGGATCTGTATTCGCATCGCAGCAGCACTCGCAGCAGCCAGCCTGTTCGCACCCGCCGCCGCCCTCGCCGACTCCTACTACGCCCAAGCCTGGGCCCGGGTGGACGTGGACGGCAGCCTGCTGGCCGGCCAGAACGTCGTCTCGTCGGAAATGATCAGCACCGGCACCTACTGCGTCCGCTTCACCCCCGAGATCGACCCCGCCACCTCAGCCATCGTGGCGACCCTGCGCCACGACGACCGGACCATCAGCGCCCACGGGCCGGGCGACGCCTGCGGGGACGACCCCAGCGGTGTCACCGTCCGCATCTACCAGCAGGAGAGGCCCGCCATCGGCAGCTTCGACCTCGCCATCCTCTAGCGAAGGCCCAAGCCGGGGGCGGATCCTCGCGACTCCGCCCCCGGCCGCCCTTCTGTTGCCCTTCTGTTGCCCTTCTAGGAACAGTCAGGAGCACCGCATGATGCCTCGTCACAGGACCGCCGCCGCTCTCGCCGGCGCCGTCGCCGCCTTCGGGCTGCTGGGCACCGCCCTGCCCGCCCAGGCCGCCACCGGCCAGGTCGTCGTCTTCTCCATCGAGGTGCAGGAGCTGACCACCTGGGACAACCCCACGGGCTCGCACATCCCGCCCGTGTCAGGCAGCTTCAGCGCCTAGCGCGACGACGCCCACCCTGACGATCGGCCGTCGGGGTGGGCGGCGTGTTTCCGTCGCGTTCCGGCTGCACCCGTTGTTCTGACCGGCATCGCACGCGGGCATGGGAAAGGGGGCCGGTGGTCCCGGCCCCCCTTCAGGGTCCCGTCAGGCTCGGGGGTTCGTGGTGGTGCGGGCGGCGGTGGTGGCACGTTCCAGGTCGATGCGCGGTGTGATCATCGGCGTTCCGGAGGCGTCGAACTGGACGGGCGTGCCGGTGTCCCGCAGCCGCTGCAGGCTCTGCGCGACCGTGAACTCCGGGTACGCCTGCCGCATCAGCGCGAACGCCCCCGCCACGTGCGGCGCGGACATCGAGGTGCCGCTCTTGTCCCCGTAGGCGTCGTCCGGGATCGAGGCGCTGATGCCCACGCCCGGCGCGAACAGGTCGAGCAGCGACCCCCGGTTCGTGAACGCGGCGAGCGCGTCGGAGTCGTCCGTGGCCCCCACCGTGATGGCCGTGGAGATGCAGGCGGGTACGGAGACGGCGTTCGGGTAGGCGCTGTTGCCGGCCGCGACCACCGGGGCCACCCCCAGGCCCACCAGCGTGTCGAACTCCGGCTTCACCGCCGCCGCGGTCGGGTCGGCGTCGCACGCCTCCTCCCATGGCCGGCCGCCGCCGAGGCTCATGTTGACCGCGGCGACGTTGTGCGTCCTGACCACCCGCGCCACGTACTCCAGCGCCAGCTTCTGGTCCGAGGTGTAGCTGAGGAAGCAGGGCGCGGTGGTGCCACCGAGCGCGCAGGTCAGCGGGTTGTCCACGCGGCTGAAGACCTGGATCGGCAGCAGCCGGGCCTCGGGGGCGACGCCGCTGGCGGGCGCCCCCGCGACCATCCTGCCGGCCGCGATGCCCGCCACGTGCGAGCCGTGCGAGCAGGCGTTGGTGCCGTTGACGACGCACTGCGTGGTCTCGGCGTCGGCCGCGCCGGGGCCCGTCTGGCTGGGCTGGCTGTTCGGGCAGAGCGAGACGGTGCCGTCGCTGGCGTCGGAGGAGGAGAAGCAGGCCTCGTCCGCGATCCGGCCCGCGAAGAACGGATGGTCGCGGTCGATTCCCGTGTCGAGCACGGCGACGGTGGTGCCCGTACCGTTCCAGCCGGCCTGGTTCGCCCGGTCCGAGCGGATCAGGGCGGTGCTGGCGTCGAGAAAGGGCATGCTCAGCTCGTCCTTGTAGACGGCCTGGACGCGGGCGTCCTTCTTGAGCTTGTCCAGCGTGCGGCCGTCGACCTCGGCGACGAAGAAGTGCTCCGACTGGGCCGCCTCCAGGACGCGGCTGCCCTCGGAGGCCTGCTCCAGGTCGCTGGCCACGGCCTGAACGCTCTGGCCTGGCTTGAGCTGGATGATGGACCGGACCCGGCTCTTCGCTTGGATCTCCGAGACGAGTGCGGGGCTGATGACCGGGTCGCCGGTGTCAGCGGTGTCGGCTTGGAGTGCCGGGGCCGCGTAGAGCGCGGCGGTTGTCAAGGCCAGCGTCGTGGCGCCGACCAGCAGAGACCGTAGCCTCACTTGTTTCCTCCCGGAGGCTGGAGCCGTGAAGCGCTTCCGGCTCCCGGCTGCTTACAGCCGCATACATCCCCACCTGCGACAACTGTGATGTCAGTGACGTATGTAGTTCAGAGAAACGTTGGAGGCTTTTTTGCTTTAAAGCGGCGGAAGAGAAAAGGCCGGTCAGAAGTGACCGGCCTTTTTCGTATATCTCGCTATTTGCCGGTTTTGAGGACGTTGTTCGTGGCCTTCTTCAGCGCGGCCGTGGACGGCTTGCTGCTCATCCGCACCTTCTCGGCGGCGGTCAGGATCTTGGTGCCGTTCGTGCCGTGCGCCCAGTTCAGCCAGGACGTCAGCAGCGCGCTGTCGAGCCTGGCCTTGCCGGTCTTGGCGTTCTTCAGCACGCGGTACGCCTTGCCCAGCGACGACGCCTTCGTCAGCTCGGGGAACACCTTGCTCGACTTGCTGATCAGCTTCAGGTAGCAGGTGAGCGTGGCGTCCGGGATGGTCCCGCTGCTGCGGTGGATCTCCACGGCCCACTTCTTGGCCGACAGCTTCGTGGCGGCGGTGCCGCGCTTGCAGACCGTGGCCGTCGTCGCCGCCGGGGTCGGCGTGACGGT
>NZ_JBQQCB010000091.1:0-44358 GCF_052246675.1 Nonomuraea sp. KM90
CAAGCCGCGACCCGAGCACGGCAGGTGCCTCACGCTCTGAAACCAAGGCCTCTACCTGCGGGAACGGTCCTCGTCGACGAATTGGACCGAGAAATGATCACCAAGAATCAAGCCGTGGATTCAGGCTAAGAAAGCGCTGGCGAGCCTGCTGGGCGGGATCCCGCCCGTCCTCTCAGGTCAAGACATGGCCGCGTTGTTATCGGCTGAGCCTGCGAGCTTTGTTCCCCCACTGGCGATCTGGGCCACTCACCGGCGAGGGGGTCACGGTGGACACTGGGCATACCCAGGCTCACGATGCTTGTGCGCGCAGCCGCTGCCCGCATGGCCTGAAGCTTCTGCTCAGGGGCGGCGAGAGTGCTCTCGATCGCGGAGACTTCACCGAGCCAGCCTTGATCCTTGGCTTCGGAGAGGCGGTCGATCGGGTTGGCGCGAATTTCTTCACGTCGAGGCATCTGAGCTGGATCAACGCGAAGAAGAGCACAGCTGACACAGGCTTCTCTGAACTACGGTCTTCTGCTGGGTCCGCACCACGTTAACGAGGTCGTCGGCCAGCGGAGGGCTGCTCGACCCTTGGCCCGCCCGTGTGCGGCATCTGGACGTAGCCTTCGGCAGGCACGGGAAGCGCCTCGACGCATGCCGTCGAGCAGGCGTTGACCAGCAAGGGCAGAATGTCAGCGCCCGACGTCCATAGGGAGATCCAGACCTGGCGGAGGTTCACGCCTTCGACGTGCTGATCGCAAACGCTGCACGTACGGATGGCGGAGGCACCCCATACACCGGGGTCTAGGTCTTCGAGGCCAATGTCTTGGGTGCCTGCCGCTACGGCCGACAACAGCGGAAAGGGCGGTCGCCGCTTGTAGTTACCGTAGAGGGCGCGGGTGCTCACCGTGCTGCGCTGTAGGTTGGGGCACCGGGTGATCTCGTACGGGAACCAGTGCAGGCGGTAGGAGGTATACGGGGTGAACTCCTCAAGGCTTCGCATAGCGCCGATCTCAGGCGGGATACGCACCAAATTGCTGCCATAGAGCACGAGGTGTTTCACCGAGGTGAGTTTGGCGATGGTTGGCGGGAGCGTGACGACCTGGCGCCGCTGTTCCGCGGTGAGTTCGACCAGCGGCTTGAAGACCTCCCGTCCGTCGGCTGCTGCCTCTTCAATCAGCTCGAGAAGGCGGATCCATCCGGATGCCGTGGTGTCCTGGCGTTCTCGGTGGAAGCGGGTCGTTCGCTGCGGCTTGGTGCTGGTCTGCTCGATGCACCCGCAGAGATCACGAGGCGAACCTTGGCCGCCGGGACCAACGGCCTCAGCCCAGCGATTCGAGAACACCTGCGGCGACAACTCCTCACTCATCCGCTCACAGTAACGTCACAGCAGGCGAGTTGTATGTACGACTTCGGTGCTCAATGATCTTTACTCCTGGCGGTAGGCATGCCGAGGCCGACGACTGTTCGCTGGTGGGAACGCCGGTCGATCTGGGCAAGTTTGTCTTCTGCGTCGACGAGGCTCACCTTGAGGCCTACTACTTCCCCGAGCCAGCCTTCGCGTTCGGCCTCAGCGATGCGGGCGACGAGGTTGTCACGGATCTCCTCCAACCGGCCGCGCGGAGAGCGAGAGCCGCTCCGCCTGCCACCTCAGTACTGTGACTTCGCATGACCGATACCGAGATCGAGATCACCGCAGACCTGGTCCGCGACCTGCTGCAGGATCAACATCCAGACCTTGCAGGGCTGGCCATCCGCGAGGTGGCGGGTGGCTGGGGCAACCAGATGTGGCGTCTCGGGGACGAGTTGGCCGTGCGCATGCAGCGCATGGACCCCACCCCGGAGCTCCAGCTCAAGGAGCGGCGGTGGCTACCCGTGCTGGCCCCGCGCCTGCCGCTCCCGGTGCCGACCCCGGTGCGGTTCGGCGAACCGTCCGCGCGCTTCCCCAAACACTGGACCGTGATGACGTGGGTTCCCGGCGAGCCGCTGGACCACGGCTCGATCAGCCGCGGCGCCCACGCGGCCGACACACTGGCGGGCTTCCTCCAGGCGCTCCATGGGGAGGCGCCCGCCGAGGCCCCGGCCAGTTCGGACTTCGGCGCTCACCCAAAGAGGTGCACGGGCGGCTTCGAGCAGTTCTTGTAGGCCATTGACCCCGACGCCGTCGGCGATGTCCGCGCCGTCCGGGCCGTCTGGGCCGATGCCGTCGCGGCCCCCGAGTGGGAAGGCCCGCCGGTGTGGGTGCACGGCGACCTCCATCCCGCCAATGTCATCGTCTCGAACGGAACACTCTCGGGCGTGATCGATTTCGGTGCCTTGTTCGCCAGCGACCCGGCGTGGGACCTCGGCGCCGCGTGGGTGCTGCTGCCCGCGGGCGCGGCCGCACGATTCTTCGACGCGTACGCGCACGCCGACGAGGCGACGATCCGGCGCGCCCGCGGGCTGGCCGCTATGAAGAGCCTCTTCCTGATGCTCATGGGGCAGAACGGAGATCGGGGCCTTCCCGGCGGTAAACCGAGCTGGGGACCTGCAGGCCGGGCGGCACTTGATCGTGTTCTGAAGGGCGTTTGATGCACACTTCTTGAGCCTGTTCTCGATCTTGGTTGAGGGCCATGTCCCGGATGGGCCGGCAGGCAAGCTGATGCCGGTCGATGAGGTCGGCGGGGAGCGAGCCGGCAGCACCAGCCAACCCGGCAAGCCTGGCATGAAGCGACCACAGCACCATGAGCAGCGATCATGCCCACCAGAACGGGAACGCCGAACCCACCCCAGGCCAACCCGATGGCCGAGTTCCGGGCACCTACGAGGTGACCGTGGCCGACACCCGGGAGGCCGCGCGGTCGGTGGTGGCGCAGTTGGAGAGGCAGGTGCTGCTCGCCATGCTCTCCAACGACCCGCACCCGCTCGGTTCCCTGTGGGCGAACTGCCTGGCGGTCCTCGGCGCCCAGGCGCAGAACAAGGTGCCCGAGGCCCTCTGACCCCCGCCGCTAAGCGGAGTGGCGCGGGTAGCTAACGCGCAGCACAGCAGCGGCCACGGCCGCCGCCAGAACGATGGCGCCAGCCAGGATCAGCGCCCGGTGGTAACCGTGGCGCAGCAGCGGGGCCACGACCAGGGGACCGAGGATCTGGCCCACGGAGTACCCGGTGGTCAGCAGCGCGACGGAGCGGGGAAAGCGCAGGCGGGCGCCCGCGTCCAGGGAGAGCGTGCTGACCCCGATGAACGTCGCCCCGAACAGCACCGCCGCGACGAGCGCGGTCGTCACCCCCGGCACCAGGGCCGGCAGCACGATGCCGCCCGCCTGGATGACGAGGGCGGTGAGCAGCAGCCCCGGCACCGACCAGCGGCGCCCGAGCCGGGCCCACAAGGCCGCGGACGGCACGGCCGCCACCCCGACCAGCACCCAGGCGCAGCTCCCCACCCACCCGGGGCTCGTCTCCTCGATCGCCGCCGCCAGGAACGTGGCCGCGACGATGTAACCGACGCCTTCGAGCGTGTACGAGGTGAACAGCACGGCGAACCGACCCCGCAGCGCCGCTCCGCCGGCCTTCACCCCACCGGACCTGGCGGGCTTGGCCTGCGGGGTCTCCGGGCGCAGGTTCCATGCGGCGGCGGTGAGCAGCGCGACCAGCAGGGCCGACGCCCACCAGGCCGCCCGCCAGTCGGCGGCCGAACGCACCACGAGCACGAGCAGGCCGGACAGCGCGATGCCGCCCCCAACGCCTCCGAACGCCCAGCCCGGCAGGTGCGTGGGATGCTCGCGCAGGTGGCTGAGCAGGGAACTGGCCGCGGTGACGAAGATCAGCGCACTGCTCACCCCGGCGATCAGCCGCAGCGTGATCCACACCGCCGCACCGCCGGTGAGCGGCATCGCGGCCAGGCTCATGGTCAGCACGACGAGGCCGGCCCGCAGCGGGGCGGGCCTGCGGATCAGCGCGGGCGACACGCTGCCGGCGAGCGCCCCGAGGAGATAGCCGACGTAGTTGGCCGTCGCCAGGTTCGCCCCGGTCGTCGCGGACAAGCCGGCCTGGGCGTGCATCAGGGGCAGGATCGGGGTGTAGACGAACCGGCCGATCCCCATGCCCGCGGCGAGCGCCGCGGCCGCCTGGCCGACGTGGACCCAGGGCGAGCGGAGCGCAGCCCCGCCCGTCCGGACCGGGAGGGCGGCGGTCAGGGAACGTCCGGTCATGGGCAGATCACTCGAAATCGGGCGGTCATGGTTTCATGGTGCGCGCTTCCCCTGGCCGGCCGCCACGACCGGCGTCCTCCCTGGTGGTAGGCAAAGCCTCGCACCCAGGCTCGTAGAGCTTCGCAAGACTTCGCCGCGGTCGCCGAAGAGCTGACCCCGGTCGGCGCCGCCCCGCTGCCGCGCACCAAAGAGCTGCCGGCCGCCGCCGACAACCTCCACAGCCGGGTCCGCCGCCTGTCCGGATCGGAGCCGCTACGGCTCGGTTACGCCAACTGGCTCCCTCCTGACCTGACTGCCCGTACCGCCCGCGATGGCCAGAGGAAGCAGCGCGGACCGCCGGCGCCACCCGCCCCTCCGTCCTGGCCGTCGCCGAGGCCCTGGGCGACGAGGGGACTTCGGCATCCAAGGCTCGGACGCCCGGCTGCCCCCTGGCTCCCCGCACCGCCGCTGACCTGCGGTAGGAGCCTACGCCTATCAGGTAGGAGAAAGCCGATCCTGGCGCGGGCGGCGTACGCCTTTGACTTCCCTTCTCCTGCCGTCTACGTTCAGCCAAATAGACGACCGGTTGTCTACTAACTCTTCAAGGAAGGTCATCATGAGTTCTCAGAAGGTCGCCATCGTCACCGGCGCCTCGCAGGGCATCGGCGCCGCCGTCGTCGACGCCTACCGCAAGCTCGGCTACGGCGTCGTCGCCGTCTCGCGCACGATCGCCCCCTCCACCGACCCGGGTGTCGTGACCGTCCAGGGCGACGTCGCCGACCGCGCCACCGCCGAACGCGCCGTGGCCGCCGCCGTCGAGCGCTTCGGCCGGGTCGACAGCCTGGTCAACAACGCCGGCATCTTCGTGGCGAAGCCGTTCACCGATTACACCGTGGACGACTACGCCGCCGTCAGGGGAGTCAACATCGACGGTTTCTTCCACATCACCCAGCTCGCCATCGAGCGCATGCTCGCTCAGGATGGCGGCGGTCACGTCGTCAGCATCACCACCAGCCTGGTCGACAACGCCGACGCCCGGGTCCCGTCCGTGCTGGCCAGCCTCAGCAAGGGCGGCCTGCAGTCCGCCACGAAGTCCCTGGCCATCGAGTACGCCAAGCGCGGCATCCGCGTCAACGCCGTCTCGCCGGGCACCATCAAGACGCCCATGCACCCGGAGGAGACCCACGAAGTCCTCGCCGGGCTGCACCCGGTGGGCCGGCTCGGCGAGATCAGCGATGTGGTGGACGCGGTCGTGTTCCTGGAGCAGGCCCCGTTCGTCACCGGTGAGATCCTCCATGTCGACGGCGGCATGAGCGCCGGACACTGACCATGAACACCGACACCGAAGCGGTGCTCCGGGACGTCCTTGACCGGTGGAGAGCCGGCGTCGACGCACACCGGCCGCAGCAGGTCGCCGCCCTGTTCACCGAGGACGCGATCTTCCAGGGATTGCGTCCCTACAGCGTCGGCCGGCCCGGCATCGCCGCCTACTACGACTCGCAGCCGCCCGGGCTGGCCGCCGCCTACCGCATCGTCGAGACCCGGGCCCTCGCCGACGACCTCGTCCTCGGCTACCTCGCCGTCGACTTCACCTTCACCGACCGGCCCACCCTCCACGTGTGGCTCAGCGTGCTCGTGAAACGGACCGAAGACGGCTGGCGCATCACCCACTACCAGGTCTCCCACCTCGACTGAGGACAAGCGATCGCAGCCGGCTGCGCGAGCCTCTCGCATTGCCGGCATTTCCTACCAAGCGCAGGAGGCGCACATCATGGACATGAAGCTAGAAGTGGTCGTGGTACCGGTCGCGGACGTCGACCGGGCCAAGGACTTCTACACGGGACTGGGCTGGCGGCTGGACGCCGACATCGCCACCGGTGAGGACTTCCGGGTCGTGCAGGTGACCCCGCCCGGCTCGCCGGCCTCGGTCATCTTCGGTACGTCGGTCACGTCGCAGACGCCGGGCTCGGCGCAGGGCCTGCACCTGATCGTCGACGACATCGCCGCCGCCCACGACGAACTCAAGCGGCTCGGCGCCGAACCCAGCGAGGTCTTCCACGACGCCGGCGGCGTCTTCCACCACGCCGGCACCGACGCCCGGATCCCTGGCGCGGATCCGCAGCGCAGCAGCTACGGCTCGTTCCTGTCGTTCAGCGACCCCGACGGCAACGGCTGGGTGCTGCAGGAGGTCACCACCCGGCTCCCGGGACGGGTGGACCCGTCCGCCACCACGTACGCCTCCACCGCCGACCTCGCCGCCGCGCTGCGCCGCGCCGCCGCCGCACACGGCGAGCACGAGGCCCGCACCGGCGCCGAAGACCCCAACTGGCCGGACTGGTACGCCGACTACCTGGTACGCGAGCAGGCCGGAAGCGAGCTGCCGGCATGAGCGAGAACACCTACCGCGGCTCCACCCATCCGGCCTCCGCCGGGCAGGACTCCACCTACCGGGCCTTCATCGTCACCGGCCAGCGGCAGTTCACCCTCGTCGAGCGCGAGCGGCACGAGCCGTCACCCGGTCAGGTGCGCATCCGGGTCGAGGCCTGCGGCATCTGCCACACCGACGTCCTCGCCGTGGAGGGGCTGCGGCCCGATCCCTCGGCGCCGATCGTGCCCGGCCACGAGATCATCGGCGTGATCGAGGCCCTCGGCGACGGGGTCGATCCGACGTGGCAGGTCGGCGACCGCGTCGGCGTCGGATTCCTCGGCGGCCAGGACAACACCTGTCAGGCGTGCCGGCGCGGCGACTTCGTCAACTGCTCCGACCAGCCGCAGACGGGCACCGGCATCGACGGCGGCTACGCCGAAGTTACCTACGCGCGGGCGACCGGCCTCGTACGGATCCCGCCCGGCCTCGACGCTCTCGCCGGCGCGCCACTGCTGTGCGCGGGCCTGACCATGTACAACGCGCTGATCTCGGCCTCGGCGCGGCCCGGCTCACTGGTCGCGGTGCAGGGCATCGGCGGCCTCGGCCACCTCGGCATCCAGTACGCCCGCGCGCTGGGCCACCGGGTCGTCGCCATCGCCCGGGGCACCGCCAAGGCCACGCTCGCCGCCGAGCTCGGCGCCCACCACTACATCGACAGCACGCAGACCGACCCCGGCGCCGCCCTGCGCCAGCTCGGCGGGGCCGCGGTCATCGTTGCCACCGCCGCCTCCGGCGCGTCGATGTCGCCACTGCTGCAAGGGCTCGGCCGGCGCGGCGAACTGGTCGTCGTCGGAGCCGCCCCCGACCCGATCCAGGTGGCCACGAGCGACCTCATCTTCGGCGAGCACGTCGTGCGGGGCAGCCTGACCGGCACCGCGATCGAGAACGAGGACAACCTGCACTTCACCCTCGACCACGGCATCCGGTCCCACAACGAGGTGTTCCCGCTGAGCGAGGCACCCAAGGCCTACCAGCACATGATCAACGGCGACGCCCGCTTCCGCGCCGTCCTCGACCCCACGGCATGAGACACCCATCGCTGGACGGAACGGTCGCGGTCGTCACCGGTGGCGGTGGCGCCACCGCACGCGCGGGCGACCAGGGCGGTCGCCCTGGTCGCCCGTGGCAACCGGCGTCTGCGCTCCCATCCCGTGAACACGTTACGGCCTGCGTCCGGGCATACCACCCAGACGCCGCCTCCACCGCCGCTCGCACCCCGCGGGGTTCGGCCTGAACCCTGATCACGTCCGCCACTGCATGACCAGCTGCGTGTGGCGCTTGCGGAATACCCGTCCCACGGCAGGTTCGGGGACTGCGGCGCCCGCCGGGTAGAGGGTGAAGCCGGGCCCGGGGCGGTGCCGCCGGTCACGGTCCCAGGTCAGTACGTGATCATGCAGCCGGCGGGCCAGATCGGCGCCCTGCGGGCCGTGTCCGTAAATGCCGAATTCATGCCGGACCTTGCCACTCTGGTCGTCACGGTGGGCCTCGCGGGCCGTGAGATAGGCGAAGCTGTCGGGCGCGATGAGTGCCGGGCAGAACCAGCGGGCGGCGGTGCGAACGAGGGCGCATTCACTGGCGGGGTCGCGGTAGATGAGCCCGAACAGATCGTCCTCGGTCACGATCCACAGGTTCAGTGTCTCGAACGACTCATGGCTGTCGACCGTGACCCCCGTCCACAACTCTGTCCGGTCCCCCTCCAGGGCACGGTTGAGCGCGGCCTCGTCGAGTTCAGGTCCGCCGTCGATCGTCAACGAGACGGCACCGCCGGCCAGTTCCGCTTCCTGGGACCGGTGGGCGCCCTCGCCCTGCAGCGCGACGAACCCGCACACGGTGGGGTCACGGCCGACGAGCCGATCTCCTTCCTGGACGAAGGTGATCGACCTGGTGGTCGACTTGAAGATCAGCGGAACGACCAGGCGACCGCCCGGTGCGAGCAGTTTGCCCCACGGGCAGTCCCAGACCCCGACCGTCACCAAGATGGCGTCGAACGGGCCAAGATCGTCGACCGCGTGTTCGGCGTCGCCGAGAACGACCTGTACCTGCGGGTAGCCGGTCTCGGCGAGGAATCTGCTCGCACGTTCGCACACCCATGGATCGATATCGACGGTGACGACGTGCCCTTCCGGTCCCACGATCTCGGAGATGACGGCGGCGTTGTAGCCACCGGAACCGATCTCCAGCACCCGGTCACCCGACCCGATCCGTGCCGCTTCGATCATCTGCGCCTGCAACCAAGGGGCACTGACAGAGCTGGTGGCCCGCCCGCGCTCGTCGAACCGGGTCCGGATGACCTCGTGGACCGCGTAGGCGGCCTTCAGGCTCGTGGCTTCCGGGCCGAAAACCTCACGGGGAACGTTGCCAAACGCCGCCGCCACCTCGGGCCGGCGAATCGAGCCTTGCTCGAGCAGCGCCGCGACCATCTCAGAGCGGAGCCGCTGCGCGGACTCGGAGGTGACGGTCTCCATCGGTGTCGGCACCCCACAGACCCTAGCTTCGACCCTTGATCCTTCTCAGCGACTCCCCTGGAGACCGCCAGAGTCCTGACCTGGCTTTCCGCAGGCAAGAAGTGCCCTTTCCGGTCCCGATCGGCGGGTCAGGAGGCTACGCCGGTGTGCCCTCCGGGCGCAGCGGATGGATCGGATTGGACCAGGTCGCCCAACTGGAGGACGCGACGCACATGGGGGCGGATCTGCTGCGCGACAGCCACCCCACGAGGTGAGCGTGCGGCTGTTCCACGTGATGGCGGAGCTTGCCAAGATCGCCGCCACCATGCCATGGGACGTACCGAAGTCGCGCAGCGGTCCGGCGGGCCGATGCCCTGGGGGCCCACCGCCGTCGCATGATCGCTCATGTACGTGATATCGGCCCTTTTCACGTACCTGATCACGTACGGGCTTGCCGACCGGTCGGCCGCTCGTGACGTGGGGGCGGCAGGGGTTCTCTACTCGGCATGCTCGACTGCGGCTTTCGGGAGTGCGAGCAGCACGAGCACCGTGATCAGGTAGAGCCCGGCGGAGACGATCAGGACGATGCTGAGCGCGTGACCGTAGTCGGCCGGCACCGGCGCTCCGGTGGCTGACCCGGTGACGGAGGTGAAGAAGATCGTGCCGAGAACGGCGATGCCGACGGCGCCGCCGATCTGGTTGGCGGTGGAGAGCACCCCGCCGGCGGCGCCCGCGTTGCGTCCGGGGACGCCTGCGAGGACGACGTTGACGAGAACGGGTGCGGCGAGACCGAGCCCGAGGCCACCGATGAAGAGCGCGAGGGCGAGGAGCCAGTATCCGGGATCGTTGCCGTCCTTGACGATGGACCACAGGACGAGCTGGGATGCCGCGATGGTGAGCGAGCCGGCGATCAGGAGCGTTCTGCCCGCCTTGGCGGCGAGCGCGACGCCGAGGCCGGAGGTGATGATCGAGCCGAGCGCGTACGGGAGGATCACCAGGCCGGTCTCCCCTGCGGTGCGGCCGGTTCCGTTCTGGAGGTAGATCGAGAGGGTGAGGAAGTACGACCCGATGCCGCCGAAGAAGAGCACCGAAGCGCTCAGGCCGACTGCGAAGGCGCGGATTCTCAGCAGAGCCGGGTCGAAGACGGGTTCGTCTCCGTGTCCGGTGAGGCGGCGCTCGTGGGTGAGGAAGATCGCGAGCACGATGATTCCGGCGGCGAGGAGGGCGTAGCTGGCCCAGGTCCATCCCCATGTCTCGGTCTGGACGATCGGCAGCAGCAGGAGAAGGATGCCCGTGGCCGCGAGGAGCGCGCCTGGGAGGTCCAGTCGCGCGGTCGAGGCGGAGCGGGACTCCGGCAGGACCTTCGCGCCGATGACGAGCGCCAGGATCGAGACGGGCACGTTGATCCAGAAGATCGTACGCCAGCCCAGGTCGAACAGGTTGGTGTCGACGAGCAGCCCGCCCAGCAGCGGGCCGGCGACCGAGGCGAGGCCCTGGACCGCTCCGTAGGCGCCGAACGCCTTGGCACGCTCGCCCGGAGCGAATGACGCCCGGATGATCCCGAACACCTGCGGAACCATGATCCCGGCGGTCAGCCCCTGCCCGGCCCGCATGCCGATGAGCATCCCCGGATCGACGGCCAGCGCGCACAGCGCCGAGGTGACCATGAATCCGGCCAGCCCGATCACGAACAACCGCTTGCGGCCGTACTGATCGCCGAGGCGTCCACCGGTGATCAGGCCCGCGCCCAGGGCGAGGATGTAGGCGGCGATCGTCCACTGGATCTGAGCGTCGCCGGCACCCAGGTCCCGGGCTATCGCCGGGGCCGCGACGGTGACGATCGTCGCGTCGAGAAGGTCCAGGAAGGAACCGAAGAGCACCACCAACAGCGCCGCGGTCCCGCCGGCGCCGGCGATGGGTGTCGGAGAAGCCTCAGTGGTACGGGTGCCCCCTCCGGGGCTCGGTGAATCGGTCATGCGGGCCACCATCACCGGCATAGTTGCCATCGAGTGACCGCTACAGGTGAGAAAATCCGACAATCATGGCTGCTACCTCCGCGCGGACGCTCAAGCTGCTGTCCATCTTTGGGATCGGTGCGACCCTGACCGCCGAGGAACTCGCCTCCCGGCTTGGAACGTCAGTGAGAACCGTACGTCGCGACATCGATACGCTCCGGGATCTCGGGTACGAGATCGAGGCCGTCCGCGGAGCGGGTGGGGGATATCGGCTCGGTCGTGCTACCCGCCTGCCGCCGGTCGTCTTCGATGAGGACCAGGCCGTCGCCACGGCGGTCGCGCTCCAGACCGTGCCGACGGTCCTGTCCGGCATCCGCGAGAACGCGGCCCGTGCTCTCGCCACGCTGCACCAGGCGATGCCCGCGCGCAGCCGCCTGCACGCCGAAGCGTTCACCGTCTCATCAGCCCGCAACTACTGGGAGTTCCCCGCGCCACCGATCGACGCCGAGATCGTCCGCGCCGTCGGCAGCGCGATCAACCGGCGGCACCTCGTTCGCGTGGACTACACCGGCGACGGCGAACCCGTCACGCTCACGCTGGAGCCGCACGACCTCGTGGTCTGGGCCGCACGCTGGTATCTGGTCGCCTTCGACCCGGATGCGGACCGATGGCGCGCGATGCGCGTGGATCGCATCAGACCACGGATGCCCACGCACACCTCCTTCGACCGGCGTGACATCCCGCACGGCGATCCCGCCGCCTTCGTCATGACCGCGCACGACCGCGGAGACGCCGCCGCCGAATGGCCATGCCGTGGCTCAGCCATCCTCGCCCTGCCCACCTCCACCGTCGCCCGGTTCGCCCCCGGCGGATCAACAGTCGGGTACGACACCGAAACCACCTGCCGACTCACCCTCGGCGCATGGTCATGGCCAGGACTGGCAGGGCTGCTCCTCACCTTCGACGCCGACATCACAGACATCGAACCGGCCGAACTCAGGCAAGCCCTGCATGCCCTGCGCACCCGCATCACCAAGGGACTCCGACCGGGCTGACCTGCACATGTGGCATCCGTATGTCACCCTTCGCGCAAGATCATCGGCGACCTCACCCGGCCGCGGCGCCTCACCACATCGGCACCCCGGTGGCCCCGTAACGCTCCAGAACGGCTGCACAGCTTCTGCCCCGCCAAAGCCTCACCTGGCCGGACCGCGCCCTACTCCGCGCCCTCGCCCGCCTACTCCCCCGGGCACTGCGCAACCACCGGATCGCTGCCGGCTGCACCCCGAGCCCACAACCGGTGAAGCCGTTAAGAAGCGGTACGGGCCGGGGACACGTTTGAGAGAAGACCCCCAGGACAAGGAGAGCGTCATGCCCCACTCCCCCGCCCCGCTGGCGAACGTCTTCACCATCGGCGTCCGCAACTTCACCGCCCAGCGCGACTTCTACCGCAGCATGGGCTGGCCGCAGGTGGTCGACGACGACAACTACGCCGCCTTCGAGCTCCGCGGCGCCGTGCTCGGACTCTTCCCCCTGCAGAACCTCGCGGCCGACGGCAACACCGAGCCGGCCCCCATCGACAACGGCATCAGCTTCACCATCGGCATCATGACCGACAGCGCCGAGGACGTGGACCGTCTGGTCGACCGCTTCCGCAAGGCGGGAGCGCGCATCACCAAGGAGCCGGAGGACGCCGAGTTCTTCGAGGGACGGTCGGCCTACCTGGCCGATCCCGAGGGCAACTACTTCGAGGTGGCCTGGGCAACCAGCGACAACACGATCGTGGCGGCGGCACGCCGAGCGGCCGGACAATAACCGACCGCCGCACCGCGACGCACCGACCGGCTCTGGCTGACGGCGTTGGCCTCCCGAATCCACCCTCGAAAGACCGTCACAGGACTGATCAGCGAGTACCGCAATGCAGCCTGATCGCCCTGCGAACGCCCAGCTCAGCTACAGTATTCGCCGTTCTGGCGCCGGACAGGCGATACGGGGCCGAGATCAGGAAGGAGCATCCCGCCGGCATCCAGGAACCACAGCGATCCGCAGCTGGTCGACACGCCGACGACACGTGCCGCCACTGCGCCCTTGTAACGCTGTCGCGGCATGAGCCACTTTTGAACGCGTTCAGCCAGGCGCGCTAGGCTTGTCCCACTCACCTTGGGAGAAGCCGGATGAAGATTGTGATACCCGGGGGAACCGGACAGGTAGGCGCCATCCTCAGTCGCGCGCTGACCGCCGCCGGCCATAACGTTGTGATCCTGACCAGGCGGCCGGTGCGCGATCGCGACGTCCGCTGGGATGCCCAGACGCTTGGCCCATGGGCGAAGGAACTCGACGGCAGCGACGTAGTGATCAATCTGGCCGGACGCAGCGTCAACTGTCGTTACACGCCTGACAATCTGCGGGCCATGATGGATTCGCGGGTGCATTCCACCCGGGCGGTGGGTGAGGCGGTCGCGGCCGCCGTACGGCCTCCCCGCGTCTGGTTGCAGATGAGCACCGCCACGCTCTACTCCCACCGCTTCGACGCCCCCAACGACGAGGCGACCGGCGTGGTGGGCGGAAACGAACCGGGCGTGCCCGGCTACTGGGCCTACAGCGTCGAGATCGCGAAAGCGTGGGAGCGGGAGCAGGAGCAGGCCGAAACCCCGCACACGCGCAAGGTCAGCATGCGCGCCGCCATGGTGATGAGCCCCGACCGCGGCGGCGTCTTCGACGCCTTGCAGCGGCTCGCGCGCCTCGGCCTTGGCGGCCCGATCGCCGGCGGCGCGCAGTACGTGTCCTGGATCCACGACCGCGACTTCGTCCGCGCCGTCGAGTTCCTGGCCGACCGCGACGACCTCGCCGGGCCGGTGAACCTCGCCGCTCCCGTTCCTTTACCGCAGCGCACGTTCATGCGCGTGCTGCGCGCCGCGTGGGGTGTTCCGGTGGGCCTGCCCGCAACGAAGTGGATGGCCGAGCTCGGCGCGTTCGCGCTGCGCTCGGACACCGAACTCCTGTTGAAAAGCCGCCGCGTCGTCCCCGGCCGCCTGCTCGAAGCGGGCTTCGCCTTCGACTACCCGCAGTGGCCGGAGGCCGCCGACGACCTCGTGCGACGCCGGCGCGGCGGGCCTGGCTCCACCATGTGAGCCTTCGGGCTCCTCCAGCGACTTCACGGCCGCCGGCCGCCCCCTCTACGGCTGGCCCGTCGACCGGACCCGACCACCCGGCGAGGTGCCCACCGGAAACGCGCTGACCGTCCGGCCGGCCGGACACCCTCTCAGCCCTGGCCGATGACCGGTATTTCGAGCCGCGGTTCGTCCTCGGCGCCGCCGGCACGCGCATCCGTACACGTCACCGAGCCTTCGCCCATGACAGCGACGCTCCGGATCAATGCGCCGCCGCGTGACTGCTGCCACGACCAAACCTCTCCGGCGAACCCGGAGGCGTCGCCCTCGGCGGCCTTCTTGATCGCCTCGCTCAGCTCGACCCAGTGCGGGACGTCCGGTTCCGGGCCGGGCGAGGTGAAGCTGGGGGCGGCGGCCACCTTCCGGTCGAACCCCCGTGCAGGCGGCCCCGGTCGGGCACTCGTACGGCAGCACGCCGCCGGGCTCGACGGTGTTGCGCGGGGTCGACGCCGACCACGTCGAAGCGGTCACGTAGCCTCGACGTCTGCCGTCCGCGAGCTTGAGCCGTTCGAAGTGGCCGGGGGAAGGCATCTCGCTCTTCGCTGGTGGGCGTTCGGTGTTCTCCTTGCAGTGGGATGGACGGGGTAGTCAAGTCCGGTGCAAACTGATCCCCATGCACGATCATCAACCGCAACAGAATGCCGCTCTGCCGGGCGGGGAGCGACCGGCATGGGCGTTGATCGGCCCAGGGATCGCCGCGCTCACCGGCCTTTACCTGCTGACGATGCCTTTCGGGCCCGCAGCGCGGGTTTCGCTGCAGTCGGACCTGGCTTTGCCCGGCCAAACCGCCCTGCTCATGACTCTCGTTGCGTACCTGGTCAGCGCGGCAGCGGGTGGAGCGCTGGGCGTTGGCCTCGGTGGACGTTTGCTGACGACGGTGGGCATGACGGCCACCGCCTTCATGATCATCGGTGTACTGCTGAACGCGCTCGCCCCCGACAGCGGAATCTACGTGACCGGCCGGGTGCTGAGCGGGCTCGGTGCCGGTGGCGTGGTGGGGGCGACGGTGGCGGTCGCGCGGCGGGCGGGCCGCAGCCGGGGCGCGATGATCGCGATACTGGCAGGTCTTGGTGTCCTCGCTCTGATTCTTGGCCCGTTGATCAATCACGGGCTGTCGAGCGCGTTGTCGTGGAGGTTGGGATACCTCTTCACGGTGCTTCCTCTGGTCGTGGGGCTGATCGTCGCTGCTGTCAGCGGTTTCGTGCTGTTCCTGACCCGGCGACCCGCGCAACCGCATCCGGCCGGCCTGCCGTACCCACCAGCCGAGCAACGGCCTTGAAACGGCCTTCCGGAGACCAGACCGAAATATCGTCCGCGTAATTGGCTCTGGTGGGCGGAGCCGGCGGCGTAGATGGCCGCGCCCCGGCGGCGGGCCGAGCCGCCACGGCGCAGCCGCATCAGTGGGAGCCGTTCGCCGTTCTCCCTGACCACGGCCCAGTTCATGGGCCGCTTCCGGGCGCTGCGCGAGCAAGGGCAGCGCATCGGTGAGTCCATCGACGACGTGACCTTCCCGCCACCACCGACCTCGGCGACCACGCCGCGATCGTGAAGCGGCGGGGCAAGGACGGCGAGCCGGTGCTCTACGCCCTCATCTGGCGCGTACCAGCTCTTGATCCGGGGCCGGATCGTGCTGGATGCCACGCACGGCCTGCCGGCCCGGATCGAGCAGCACGAACAGAAAGGGTCGAACTCCGAGCAGCCCCTTGGCGGCGATCAACAGCCTCCCGTATTTGACCAGGCCGCGTAACCCTCGAAGGACTTACGCGCTCGACCGCTTAGACCGACATTATGTGGCGCCTTTTATGGTGTCGCCCGAGACCGTACTCGGGAGCGATTCCATGTCACAGCGAAAGGTGAAGCGCAGGCGCGCTGCCATGCGGCGCGCGGAGGCTCTGCGGCAGGAGCAGCGCAGGCGTCTCAGGCGCAGGGTCGGCTACGGCGCCGCCGCCGTGGTGTCGGTGGTGTTCGTGGCGATCGGGGTGCTGGCGTACCTGTCGGTCGGCAACTCCTCCCCGCCCGCCGCCGGGACCGCACCGCCTTCGGCCTCCGCGACGGCCCGGCCGACGACCACGACCACGACCACAACCACGACCACCCCCACGCCCACGCTCTCGCCGAGCGCGACGTCCAGCCCCAAGGCATCCCCCACCGAGAAGGGATAGCCACTCCGCGAGCCGTGACGGCACGCCATCAGCCGCCCATGGAGTTCCCGGCTTCCGAAGCTGAACTTGTCGTCGCGCCGTAGCCCGTGCAGGCAGGAGCCCTTCGCCAGGGCGGGATCGAAGCCCGCGCCGTGGATGAGTTGTGCGGACAGATCCCATGGCGGACGGGCCCGGTCGATCATGGTGGCTCGACCGGGCTCGTCGGGTGGGGACGGGTCAGGCGAGGTCGAACCGGTCGAGTTCCATGACCTTGGTCCAGGCTGCGACGAAGTCCGTCACGAACTTGTCGCGGGCGTCCTGGCTGGCGTAGACCTCCGCGAGGGCTCGTAGCTGGGAGTTGGAGCCGAAGATGAGATCGACCGCGGTGGCGGTCCACTTCACCTCATCGGTGGCCACGTCGCGGATCTCGTACACATGATCCTCGGAGCCCGAGGCCTTCCACCGCGTGCCCGGGGAGAGCAGGTTGGTGAAGAAGTCGTTGGTGAGCACGCCGGGCCGGTCGGTGAGGACGCCGTGCCGGGTACCGCCGAAGTTGGCTCCGAGAGAACGCAGGCCGCCGAGCAGGACGGTCATTTCGGGCGGGGTCAGGTTGAGCAGGTAGGCACGATCGACGAGCAGCACCTCCGGTTGGGTCTTCTCACCGGAACTCAGGTAGTTGCGGAACCCGTCGGCCCGCGGCTCGAGGACCCGGAAGGACTCGACGTCGGTCTGCTCCTGGGTGGCGTCGGTGCGGCCCGGGCGGAACGGCACCGTCACCTCCACGCCGGCCTCGCGTGCCGCCTTCTCGACGGCGGCCGAGCCGGCCAGGACGATCAGGTCGGCGAGCGAGATCTTCGCGCCCCCGAGCTCGTTGAACTCGCGCTGGATGCCCTCGAGGGTGTCCAGGACCGTCGCGAGCTGCTCGGGCTGGTTGACCTCCCAGTCGCGCTGCGGCCGGAGACGGAGCCGGGCGCCGTTGGCGCCGCCGCGCTTGTCGGTGGCCCGGAAGCTCGCGGCGGCGGCCCAGGCGGTGGAGACCAGCTGAGCGGTCGTGAGGCCGGACTCCAGGACCTTCGCCTTGAGGGAAGCGACGTCGGCGTCGCCCACGAGTTCGTGGTCGACCGCCGGCACCGGGTCCTGCCACAGCTGGGGCTCGGCGACCCACGGTCCGAGGAAGCGGGTGACCGGACCCATGTCGCGGTGCAGCAGCTTGTACCAGGCCTTGGCGAAGGCCAGCGCGAACTCGTCGGGGTTCTCCAGGAAGTGGAGGGAGATCTTCTGGTACGTCGGGTCGACGCGCAGCGCCAGGTCGGTCGTGAGCATCGTCGGCTTGTGCTTCTTCGCCGGGTCATGGGCGTCCGGGATGATCGCCTCGGCGTCCTTCGCGACCCACTGCTTCCCGCCGCCGGGGCTCGTGGTGAGCTCCCACTCGTGGCCGAAGAGGATCTCGAAGAAGCGGTTGCTCCACTGCGTCGGCCGGTCGGTCCACGTCACCTCGAGACCGCTGGTGATCGTGTCACCTGCCTTGCCGGTGCCGTGGCTGCTCAGCCAGCCCAGGCCCTGCGCCTCCAGCGGCGCGGCCTCGGGCTCCGGCCCCACGTGGTCGTCCGCGATGCCGGCGCCGTGGGTCTTGCCAAACGTGTGGCCGCCGGCGATGAGGGCGACAGTCTCCTCGTCGTTCATCGCCATCCGGCCGAAGGTCTCGCGGATGAAATGCGCTGCCGCGGCCGGGTCCGGGTTGCCGCGGGGGCCCTCCGGGTTGACGTAGATGAGGCCCATCTCGGTCGCGCCGACGTTCGGCACCATCTCGTTGTCGGTGACGTAGCGCTCGTCACCGAGCCAGGCGTCCTCCGGACCCCAGAAGATCTCCTCAGGCTCCCAGACGTCCTCGCGGCCGAAGCCGAAGCCGAAGGTCTTGAAGCCCATCGACTCCAGGGCGACGTTGCCGGCGAGCACGAGCAGGTCGGCCCACGAGATCTTCTGGCCGTACTTCTGCTTGACCGGCCACAGCAGCCGGCGGGCCTTGTCGAGGTTGGCGTTGTCGGGCCAGCTGTTGAGCGGGGCGAAACGCTGGCCGCCGTCGCCGGCCCCGCCGCGACCGTCGTGGATACGGTAGGTGCCCGCGGCGTGCCAGCTCATCCGGATCATGAGACCGCCGTAGTGGCCGAAGTCGGCCGGCCACCAGTCCTGCGAGGTGGTGAGCACCTCGATGATGTCCTGCTTGAGGGCCTCGACGTCGAGCTTCTCGAACTCCTTGGCGTAGCTGAAGCCCTCTGCCAGTGGGTTGCCCTTGGACGAGTGCGCACGCAGGACCGACAGGTCGAGCTGGTTGGGCCACCAGTCCCGGTTCGTGCGCGGACGACCGCCGGTCTTCGGGGTCGGCGAGTCGATTGCCGGGTTCTCGCTCTCGCTGCCATGCGCGGTCACGGAATCCTGCGCGAGCGGGTAGCCGGCCGCCGCCTTCCGATCCACGCCCTGCGCGCTGGAGGGGGTGTTGTCCTGGGTGTCGCTCATCTGCTTCCTCCGAACTCCGGATCACTGGGCAATGCGTTTAGTCGCACAGTCGGGGTAGGTGCCCCAATAGACGACCTCTAGACAACCTCCGGCTCGTCGACCAGGGTGATCTACTCGACCAATGCCATCGAGTCCGTGTCCACGCGGATCCGGCGGGCGGTACAGGCGCGCACTTCCCCGAATGAGCAGGCCGCGCTCAAGGGCGTCCACACGGCAACCACACACCTCGTGTGCCGTCCCTGCCTCGTCATGGCCGCTGTGCTGCGCCGGCGAGGGGGACCCGCAGCACCTCGAGCTCGCGGCGGGTCAGGCGAAGCCGTTGCGCACCGGGAGCTTCGCGGTGTCGCCGCGCCGGCCGCGGGCGGTCAGGTCGTCGATGCGGGCCGGCGGCGGGGGCGGCGCTCAACCTGGCGGCGGTGAGCCCGACCGGCGGGCTCTCGGAGGGTGGACGGAAGAGGTACGTACGCGACATCCTGTGACGTGCTGTTGCGCCAGTTGGAGTACCTCGTCGCCCTGGCCAGGGAGCGGCATTTCGCCCGCGCCGCCGCGGCCTGTCACGTCTCCCAGCCATCGCTGTCCGCGGCCATCCGCAAGCTGGAGCGCGAGCTGGACGTGCCGCTGGTGCGGCGCGGGCAACGCTTCGCCGGGCTGACGCCCGAGGGTGAGCGGGTGGTGCTGTGGGCGCACCGCATCCTCGCCGACGCCGACGGGCTGCGCCAGGACCTGTCCCGGATGCGGGAAGGGCTGTCGGGGACGCTGCGCATGGGGGCGATCCCGACCGCGCTGACCGCGGCCTCGCTGCTGACCACGCCGTTCTGCGAGCGCTATCCGCACGTACGGGTGCGGCTGACGTCGCTGTCGTCCCGGGAGATCGCCCGGCGGCTGGCGGACTACGAGATCGACATGGCGATGACGTACCTCGACGACGAGGAGGAGGATTTCGGCGAGGTGCGCACCAGCCCGCTGTACGAGGAACGCTACCTGCTGCTCACCCCGTCCGACGGCGAGCTGGCCGACCGGCGGGTGGCGCGCTGGGCCGAGGTCGCCGCGCTGCCGCTGTGCCTGCTCGCCCCCGAGATGCGCAACCGCCGCATCCTGGACGCCAACTTCCGCCAGGCCGGAACGGTGGCCGTCCCGGCGATCGAGACCGACACCGTCTCCGCCCTGTTCGCCCACGTGGCCACGCACCGGTGGTCCAGCGTGATCGCGCACGCGTGGCTGCACATGTTCGGCGTGCCGGAGGGCATGCGGGTGATCCGGCTGGAGCGGCCCGCGCGCGAACCCCGCGTCGGCCTGGTGGTGGCCGGTACGGGCCCCGAGTCGGTGATGGCCAGGGCGGTGCTGGACCTCGCCCGGGACCTTGATCTGCGTGAGGTGTTCGACCGGCTCACCCACGAGCACCTGGCATAGACGGCGCCTATCACCCGATAGACACAAACGCTTTGACCTGCGAAGACACCTCGTCGGACAGTGAGATCACCCAGACCGACAAGGAGCCGGAACCATGGCGAAAGTGTTGTGCGTGCTCTACGACGACCCGATCGACGGCTACCCCACCAGCTACGCCCGCGACGGCCTGCCTGCGCTGGCCGGCTACCCGGGCGGCCAGACGCTGCCCAGCCCGAAGGGCGTCGACTTCACCCCGGGTCAGCTGCTCGGCAGCGTCTCCGGCGAGCTGGGGCTGCGCCGTTTCCTGGAGGAGCGCGGTCACACGCTGGTGGTCACCTCCGACAAGGACGGCGACGGCTCGGAGTTCGACCGCGAGCTGGCCGACGCGGACGTGGTGATCTCGCAGCCGTTCTGGCCCGCGTACCTGACCGCCGAGCGCATCGCCCGTGCCCCCAAGCTGAAGCTGGCCGTCACCGCCGGCATCGGCTCCGATCACGTCGACCTCGACGCCGCCATCGCCCGCGGCGTCACCGTCGCCGAGGTCACCTACTGCAACAGCATCAGCGTCGCCGAGCACGTCGTGATGATGATCCTGTCTCTCGTACGCGACTACCTGCCCGCCCACCGGACGGTGCTGGATGGCGGCTGGAACATCGCCGACTGCGTCGCCCGCTCCTACGACCTGGAGGGCATGCACGTCGGCACCGTGGCCGCCGGCCGTATCGGCACGGCCGTGCTGCGCCGCCTCAAGCCGTTCGATGTGCACCTGCACTACACCGACCGGCACCGCCTGCCGCGCGAGGTCGAGGAGGAGCTCGGGCTCACCTTCCACCCCGACGCCGCCTCCATGGTCCCGGTCTGCGACGTGGTGACCATCAACGCCCCGCTCCACCCGGAGACCGAGGGCCTGTTCGGCGACGATCTGATCGCCACGATGAAGCGAGGCGCGTACCTGATCAACACCGCCCGCGCCAAGATCGCCGACCGGGACGCGATCGTCCGTGCGCTGGAGAGCGGGCAGCTCGCCGGATACGCCGGCGACGTCTGGTACCCCCAGCCCGCTCCCGCCGACCACCCCTGGCGCACCATGCCGCACCACGGCATGACCCCGCACATCTCCGGCTCCTCGCTGTCCGCCCAGGCCCGCTACGCCGCCGGCACCCGCGAGATCCTGGAGGCGTGGCTGGAGGGCACCCCGATCCGCGAGGAGTACCTCATCGTCGAGGGCGGCGCGCTGGCCGGGACCGGCGCGCACTCCTACAGCACCCGCCAGCAGTAGCGGGGATGGGCGCGGTCAGTGGCGTGCCGGGTTCGGGCCCGGCACTCAGTGCTCGCGCCCGCCCCCGATTCCCAAGTTCGAGGATGTGTCGGAGCGGCCATTCGGGCGGCTTCTCCGAGTGATTGCTACGTTGTGACGCATTGTGCTGAACACACGATGGAGGCGTTGTGCTCACCAAGAAGGAAGCGGCCGAAGCCATCCGGAACGCCAAAGTCGTCACGGGCGTGACGTGGGCCCAGCTCGCCGAGGCGGTCGGCAGGCCCCTGGCGTGGACGACGGCCGCGCTGCTCGGCCAGCATCCGATGAGCAAGGACGAGGCGACCACGGCGGCAGCCCTCCTGGAGCTCGGCGAAGACGTCGCGCTCGCCCTCCAGACGCAGCCCACCCGTGGCGCGCTGGACACGGCCGTCCCGGTCGATCCGACGATCTACCGGCTCTACGAAGTCATCCAGGTCTACGGGCCGACCATCAAGGAGCTCATCCATGAACAGTGCGGGGACGGCATCATGAGCGCCATCAATTTCCGGCTCGACGTGCGGCGAGTGCCGGACCCGGCCGGCGACCGCATCGTGATCACCATGGACGGGAAGTATCTCCCGTACCAATGGTGACGGACCCCGTATCGCATCACCGGCGGCCTTTGGCCGCGCGCGGCGCGCACCCGCCACATGACGCGAGCACATCAGCCCCACCCGCCGATACTCCAGCCGACAGCTGCGGCGGGACTCCACCCCGCCCACCGGCCCCTCCCCGCGCACTCGCTGATCGGTGCTGTGACCGGAAACGAACACAGGGTCGGCGCGTGCCCGCCACCAGCGGCCGTGCTCAGTCGCCGGCCAGGGTCCCGCCCAGAGGGGTGCGTTCGTAGCGCACGGATCGGCCGGTCCGCGTCCGCGTGACCAGGCCGGATTCGCGCAGCACGGCCAGGTGGCCGCCGACCGCGCCCAGGCTGAGACCCAGCTGGCGGACCAACTGCGTGGTCGTCGCCGGCACCGCGAGCGCCCGCAGCACCTGCGCGCGGTGCGGGCCGACCAGCCGCGCCAGCGCCGCCGCACCGGCCTGCGCGGGCGGCGGCCCGAGCAGGTCCGCGACGCCGCGCGCCGGATAGACCAGGGCGTACGGCCAGGGCGGCTCGACGTAGCTGATGAGGGTGCCGAAGACGGTCGGCATCAGCAGCAGCCCCTTGCCGCCCAGCCGGTGCCGCTCCCACTCGTTCCGGGGGCCGGTGTGGACCTCGATCACACCGTCGGCCCCTTCGGAGCGCCAGCTCACCCGCGGATCCAGGTCGGACAGCGCCGCGGCCCAGCCGTACATGGCGAGGTGCCCGGCGCGGTGCACCAGGTCGCGCTCCAGCACCGTACGCAGCCGTGGCCAGTCGGGCTCGACCAGCGCGTGCCAGGTCGCCTCCATCGCGTCCGAAAGCCGGGTGAGCACGTCCGGGGCGGCCAGGATCTGCTGGACGTGGCGCGGCGGCGTACGCAGCCCGACCAGGTTGCGGGCGATCTCCGCGCGAACCTGAGGCAGCGGGGTCGCCCGCACCGCGGCGAGTTCGACGGCGAAGTCGCCGCCGGAGCCCGAAGGCGGAGGATGGATGAAGTCGGCGTTGTAGCCGCCGCGGCGGAACAGCGTCGTCAGCGCCCCGACCGCGGGCGTCTCGCGGAGGAGCCGCGCGTACCGCGGCGCGATGCGCTCCGCCCAGGGCCGCAGCGGCCCGGCCGGCTGCTTGCCCGCCGCGACCCGCAGCGCGTTCATTGCCTCACCCAGCGGCGAGATCGCGTATCGGGTGTGCGCCACGTCGACCGGCCCGACTTCGATGGCAAGCATCTTTCGCCTCCACACGAAAGCTTAACGCCTCCGTCCCCACCGCCCCGAGACTGGCCCGCATGACGACGCTCCAGGCCGCACCGGCGCGGGCCACCTACCGCGAGGTGTTCGCAGTGGGCCAGTTCCGCGTGCTGTTCACCGGCTACACGCTCTTCCTCGGCGGCGAGACGGTGAAGATGCTCGCGCTCTCGGTGACCGTCTACGCCGGGACCGGCTCGCCGCTGCTGGCCGCGCTGGCCTACGTCGCCGGCTTCCTGCCCTACGCCCTCGGCGGCACGCTGCTGCTGGCGTACGCCGACCGGTGGCCGCCGCGGGCCGTGATGGTCGGCTACGACCTGGTCCGCGCCGCGGTCGCCGCGGTGCTCGCCGCCGGGCGGCTCTCCCCCACCGCGATGCTGGTGCTGGTGTTCGTCACAGGCATCCCCAGCGCGGTCGCCTCCGCGGCGCGCGGCGCGCTGCTGCCCGAACTGCTCGACGGCGACCGGTACGTGCTCGGCCGGGCCGTGTTCTCCATGGCCGCCGGCGGCACGCAGGTGCTCGGCTTCGCCGTGGGCGGGACGCTGATCGCGGCGCTCGGCCCGTACGGCGCGCTCTGGATCACCGTGGCGAGCTGCCTGCTGTCCGCCGCGCTGCTGCGCCTGCGGCTGGCCGAGCGGCCGCGCCGCGGCACGGCCGCAGGGTACGCGGTACGCGAGACCTGGCGCGTCAATCGCGAACTGCTGCGCACGCCGGCGATCCGTTCGCTGCTGCTGGCCCAGTGGCTGCCGCCCGCGCTCGTGGTCGGCGCCGAGGGAGTGCTCGTCCCGTACGCCGTCCGGGTCGGCACGCCGGACTCGGCCGGGCTGCTGTTCACCGCCGTGGCGCTCGGCATGCTCACCGGCGACCTCGCGATCGGCCGGCTGGTCACCCCGGAGCGAAGGGAACGGCTGGCCGGGCCGCTGGCGCTGCTGCTCGGCGCGCCGCTGCTCGGGTTCGTGCTCTCGCCCGGGCCGGTCATCGCGGCGCTGCTGCTGGCCGTGTCCGGGGTCGGGGTCGCGTACCAGCTGGGGCTGGCCCGGCGCTTCCTGGCGGCGGTGCCGGAGGCGAACCGAGGCCAGGCCTTCGGGCTGGCGCTGACCGGGACCATGACGTCGCAGGGGCTGTTCGCGGCCGGCGGCGGGGCGTTGGGCGAGCTGGTGGCGCCCGGCCTGGTCGTCGGCGCGGCGGGCGCGGCGTCCCTGCTGGCCGTACTGGGTCTCTGGCGTGTGCTCGCGCCGCCGAGGGCGGAGCGGCGCATCGCGTGAGGAGCGGGCGGGTCACCGACCCGAACGTGCGCCGGCATGGAACTCCCGGCAGGCGCGGTGTCCCACACCCGGCTCAGCCCAGGTAGAAGTCCCTGCGAGCAGCCACGAACGCCTCGATCGTCCGGGCGGGTACGCCCGTCACGCGTTCGACGTCGTCGGACGCGGCGTCGTAGCGGTTGTCCTGGTGCAGTCGGGTCAAGATGGTGGCGAGGTGCTGTTCGACGTGCGGCGGCAGGCCCGCCTTGGCGAGCACCTCGGCCCGCCACCGGTCCAGCGGCACATCCACATAGGGCACCGGACGCCCCAAGGCCCGTGAGAACTCCTCCGCCATCTCGGTCATGTCGACCATGCGTGGCCCGGTGAGCTCGTACGCGTGCCCGACGTGCGGAGCCGGGTCGCGGAGCACGGTGGTGACCACCCGGGCGACGTCGTCCACGGCGACCGGCGCCGTGCGTCCGGTGCCGAACGGCAGCGCGATCGTGCCGTTCTCCCGGATCGACCGGGCCGCCAACGTGGTGAACAGCGGATTCTCCAGGAAGACGGTCGGCCGGATGTGGACCACCGGCAGGCCCGACCATTCGAGCACCTGCTCCGCCAGCCAGTGCAGCCGGTGCTGGTGCGACTCCTCCTTGCCGGCGCCGGTGGCGGTCATCTCCGACACCGTCATCTGTGACATGTCCACCAGCGCGGTCAGCTCCCCGCGCTCCCGCGCCACGGTGGCCACCACGGTCGCCGCCAGCAGATGGTCCGGTGACACGGGCATCGAGAAGTACATCCGCCCGACGCCTTCCAGCGCGGCCGCGACGTTCTCGGGCCGGGTCAGGTCGCCGACGACGACGTCCGCCCCGAGGGCACGCAACTCAGCCGCACGCTCGTCGTCGCGGCGGACCATCGCGCGCACCGGCACGGCCTGCGCCCGCAGTCGGCCGAGCACCGTGCGGCCCGTGCCACCGGCGCCGGCGACGAGAACAAGGTTGTCGGCAACCATCGGCCGCCCTCCTTCCGACTCTCCTCGGCGACCCCGGCGCATCGCGCGTGAGCTGATCGGCGTGCGTCACCTGCTTCCGCAGCCACCCCTCGCCTCGCAGCCTGACGGCGGCGGGAAGACTCATGTCGGGATGCCTACCCCGCCCGTCGCGGCGGCGGGCAAAGGCTGAGACCGGAAACGACAAGCCGCCCGCGCGTCCGCGAGCACGGCGAAGCGACGTCAAGCAGAGCCTGTGCGTGCCCTGTCAGCAGGCGGTGGCTGCGGCGCGGACGGGGACGCCGGTGGAATCGAGGGCCTCCTCCCCGCACCGGGTGGCCGGGCGGCTCGGGGTCGAGCCGCCCGGCGGCGGCCTCGTTCCTGCGGCGGGCGGCGGAGCTGACGCCAGATCCCGCGGACCGCGTCACCCGTGCGCTGGCCGCCGCCCAGGCCGCGATCGACGCGGGCGGGGCGGACCAGGCCGACAGCCTGCTGGCGGCCGCGGAGGCCGGACCGCTGGACGACCTGCAGCGCGCCCGGCTCGAACGGCTGCGCGCCCGGCTGGTGTTCTCCCAGGTACGCGGCAACGACGCGCCCCGGCTGCTGCTGGACGCCGCACGCCGGCTGGCGCCACTCGACGCAGCCCTCGCCCGCGACACCCTGCTGGAGGCGACCGGCGCCGCCATCTTCGCCGGCCGGCTCGGCGAGGGACCCGGGCAGCGGGAGGTGGCCGAGGCGGCCCGCGCCGGACCGCCTCCCCCGACGCCGCCGCGGATGGTCGACGTCCTGCTGGACAGCATGGCCGGCCTGATCCTCGACGGCCACGCCGCCGGCGGCGACGCCCTCAGGCGGGCGCTGCGGGTGGTCCGGCAGGAGCAGAGATCCGGCGCGACGGACGCGGAGCGGCGCTGGCTGTGGCTGGCGTTCCGGGTGACGCCGGAGCCCATCGCGCCGGAGCTGTGGGACGACGACGCCTGGCACGAGCTGGCGACCGGTGCCGTCGGCATCGCCCGCGAGGCGGGGGCGCTCGCCGTGCTCCCCATGGCGCTGACGTACCACGCGTGTTTCCTCGTGCACACGTGCGAGTTCGACGCCGCGGCGGCCCTGATCGACGAGGCGACGGCGATCTCGGAGGCCACGGGCGGCGCGCCCATGATGTACACGTCGCTGGTGCTCGGCGCCTGGCGGGCGCAGGAGTCCCAGGCGCTGGACCTCATCCGGAGCACCGTCGTGGAGGTGGGCGCCCGGGGTGAGGGGCGCGCGCTCAGCCTGGCCGAGTACGCGACCGCGGTGCTGTACAACGGCCTCGGCCGCTACGACGCCGCGCTGGCCGCCGCGACGCGCGCATGTCAGTACGAGGACCTGGGATTCTTCGGCTGGGCACTGTTCGAACTGATCGAAGCGGCCGCCCGCAGCGGGCAGCCCGAGACCGCCGCCGCGGCGCTGGACCAGCTCGCCGAGCGCACCCGCGCCTGCGGGACCGAATGGGCCCTGGGCACGGAAGCCTGTTCGCGCGCGCTGCTCAGCGACGGCCGGCAGGCCGATGCGCTCTATCGGGAGGCCATCGAGCACCTCCGACGCTGCCGGATCACCGTCCAGCTGGCCCGCTCCCAGCTGCTGTACGGCGAGTGGCTGCGTCGCCGCAACCGCCGCCTGGAGGGCCGCGCCCAGCTGCGCGCCGCCTACGACGCGTTCAGCGGGGCCGGGGCGGGCGGCTTCGCCGAGCGTGCCCGCCGGGAGCTGCAGGCGACCGGGGAGACCGTACGCAAGCGCACGGTCGCCGCCGTCGCCGAGCTCACCAGCCAGGAGGCCCAGATCGCCGGCCTGGCCAGGGACGGGCACACCAACGACGAGATCGCCGCCCAGCTGTTCATCAGCCCGCGCACGGTGGAGTGGCACCTCGGCAACGTCTTCGCCAAGCTCGGGGTCAGCTCGCGCCGGCACCTCCGCTCGGTGCTGACCCCGCCGAAGCCGGGGACGCCGCGGCGCGACCCGGTGCGCGCGGCCCACCGGGTTTGAGCGGCACGCATCCGCAACAGGCGCCGCGCCGGTCAGCGTGCTGATGAGGTGGGACCGGAACGCCGGTGCGGCCCGAGCCGTCGGCCCCTTGCGGTCGCCGTGATGTCTCGCAGCAGCCAAGCGACAGCGACCGCCGCGCCGACTGCGGTCATGGCGCTGATCACGCCGACGACGTTGAACCCGGCGATGAACGCCTCCCTGGCCGTTGTGAGCAGGCTCGTGGCTACCGGGTCGGGCAGCTGCTGCGCCACGCCGTTCGCGCTTGCGAGGCTTGCTCGTGCGGCATCGGCGCTCCCCGCTGGCACGCCGGCCGGCACGTCGCTCATCCCGTTGCCGTAGACGGCGGCAAGGACGCTGCCCAGGGACGCGACGCCGAGCGCGAGCCCGAGCTCGATGCTGGTGCTCGACATGGCCGCGGCAAAGCCCGCCTTGTCTTGCGGAGCACTGGCCACCACCAGGTCGGTGACCAGCAGCACCAGCGGGGCCATGCCGGCCAGGACGAGCACCATCGCCACGACCAGGGTCCCGTGGCCCGACCCTGGGTCGACCATGGCGAGCAGGCCGTACCCGGCTGCTGCGACGATGAGGCCGCCTGCCATCAGCCATGCGCGTGGCAGCCTCCCCGCGATGGGAGGGATGACCAGGGCCATCAGCGCGAAGATCCCGGTTCCCGGTAGCAGCCACAGCCCTGCCTGGATCGGTGACTTGTTGAGCACCAACTGGAAGTACTGGGGCATCAGGAACAACACGCCGCCGATCGCGAACTGCCCCACCAGCAACGCTCCCAGCGCGACACTGAACGTACGGCCGCGGAACAGCTGGAGGTCCAGCAGTGGGCTGTCCATCCGGTTCTGCCTGCGGATGAACAACACGGTGAAGGTGGCGCCGATCACGAGGCCGAGCAGCACGGGCAAGGACATGCCGTGGCCGGCCAACTCCTTGACGCCGTAGACGGTCGGCAGGATGGCGACCACCGACAGTCCCACGCTGGGCAGGTCGAGCCTTCCGGGACCGGGGTCCGCGGACTCGGGCAACAGGATCGGCGCGAGCAGCAGGATCAACGCCATCACCGGGACAGCGGCCAGGAACACCGCACCCCACCAGAAGCTCTCCAGCAGCAGACCACCGATCAAGGGGGCGATTGCACCACCGGTTGTGAAGCAGGTCATCAGCACCGAGATGGCCGCGATGCGCTGCTTCGGATCGGCGAAGACGTTGCGCAGGATGCCCAGGATCGAGGGCACCAGCGCCGCACCCGCGATGCCCAGGACGGCGCGGGCGGCGATCAGCATCTCCGCGCCGGTGGAGAGCGCGGCCAGCACCGACGCCACCCCGAACCCGGCCGCGCCGAGCATCAGCAGCCGCCTGCGCCCGATCCGGTCGCCGAGCGTGCCCATGGTGATCAGCAGCCCAGCGACTAGGAAGCCGTAAACGTCCTGGATCCACAGCATCTGTGGTCCCGAGGCACCGAGATCCGCGGTGACGTGCGGCAGCGCCAGGAACAACACGGTGTTGTCCATGGCGATCAACACGCCGGCCAGGGACAGAACGGCGAGGCCGGTCCACTCCCGTGGACCGGCCCGCATGGCGATGGGCCGCGATGCGCTGACGGACATGCCTGGCACACTCCTGGGGGTCGGTCGGCCGGCCGAGTGCGGTGTCGGCTTGAGACCGAGCTGATCCACGGTCTCGCTCCGCCCTCGAAACAGCGAAGTCGCTTAATAATGTTCCGATACCTAACGTAACGTAATGCTTCCGGGCATGCAACGAGGCCTCTTCCGGGGGCCGCGACACTGGCCCAATTACGTTCCCCACCGCAACGAAACTGCCGTATCGTGGTACGCGATGATGGCGGCAAGCGAAACCTCCCCAGACACCGTGCGGGCCGGGCGTCCGCGCGACCCCGCGATCGACGTCGCGGTGCTCGAGGCGACACTGGCGGCGCTCTTCAGCGTCGGTTACACCCGGCTGAGCCTGGAGGAGGTGGCACGACAGGCCGGTACGACCAAGCCGGCGATCCGCCGGCGCTGGCCAGGCCGCTCGCACCTCGTGCTCGCCGCGCTCGGCTCCCGCCTGGGTGCTGTCACGGCGCCGGACACCGGCTGCACGCTCTGCGACCTCGACGAATGCCTGAAGCTGTTCGCTCGGGCGTTCCAGTGCATTTCGCCAGACGTGCTCGGACCGCTCCTCGCCGACTGCGCCGGCGACCGCGAGTTGCGGGAGACGTTCATGACGACACTGTTCGAGCCGCCGCGCACGGCCGTCCAGCGGACGCTCGCCCGAGCCTACGAGCGCGGCGACCTGCGCGAGGAGGTCGACCCGGCCGTCGTCCTCGACCTCCTCGGCTCGTTCGTGTACTACCGCGTTCTGTTCAGCCACCTCCCGGTCGACGACAGGGAGATCGAGCACGCAGTCGAAACGCTACTCCGGGGCGTAGCCGGCGACTACCGGCAACTCCTCGAGCACAGCCGCCAGACGAGCGCCACCTCCGAGATGCATTCCCTGCACGCCTGAACGGCCCGGATGATCCCCGGATGACTGGCTGATCGCGACGGCGATCACGCCACCACGCGCGGCAATCCCGTCGTGGTGACTGGCTGGAAACCCTGCCCGGGCGCCACACCGCAGGGTCGCGGCCGGCCAGATGGGTGCCGCTCTCCTCGCGGCGGGCTCAGCGGACCGTCGGGGCCAGCGGCGCGACCGCCTCGTACAGCTCGGCGGCGGCCTGGGCGACGAACTCGGAGAGGTTCGCGTCCGGGGCGGCCAGCCAGCGGGACGTGGCGCGCCGGGAGATCGCTATCGCCACGTCGATGACGAAGCGTGCCTCGCCGGGCTCGACGCCGCGGCGTTCGAGCGCCCGCGCCAGCGCGTCGGCGATGTCGGCGAGCTTGATCAGATCGCGCTCGATCAGTGCCGGGCTGGCGGCGATCACCCTGACGCGGCGCAGCAGGAACTCGCGCGGGCGAAAGACCTCGTCGCCGGTGCCCAGCGCGGCCAGCAGCACCTCGATCGGCGTGAGGCCCGGGTCGGCCGCCTCGACCTGGGCGACGAGATGGGCCTCGAGCTCGTTGCCGGCGAAGAGCACTTCCCTCTTGTCGGGGAAGTGGCGGTAGAAGGAGCGCTCGGTCAGACCGGCGGTGCGCGCGATCTGCGCGACCGACGTGCGCTCGTACCCCTGCGTCTCGAACAACTCGAGCGCCGCGCGCTCGAGCCGGCCCTTTGCGTCGGACTCCCATCTCGGCATGCCCACCAGGATATGACAGCAGAGGCTGTCATCGCGGGTGCTAGGGTCAATGACAGCAGATGCTGTCATCACTTGGGAGATTGTCATGAAGGCCCTGCAGTTCGACCGATTCGGCTCCCCGGACGTGATCGTGCTCCGCGACGTCCCGCAGCCGGAGCCGGGACCCGGCCAGATCCGGATCGCCGTACGGGCGTGCGGCCTGAACCCGGCCGACTGGGCGGTGGTCGACGGCCTCTTCGCCGACCAGCTGCCGCCGCTGCCGCGCGGGCTCGGCCTCGAGATGGCGGGCACCGTCGATGCCCTGGGCGCGGGCGTCACCGGCGTCGAGATCGGCGACCGTGTGTTCGGGCCGGCGACCTTCGACGGCCCGACGGCCGGAGCCGCCGAGTATGCGCTGATGGTGGCGTGGGCACGCATTCCCGAGGGCGTCACCGCCGAGCAGGCCGCCGCGCTGCCGATGGCGGCCGAGACGGCGTGGCGCGCGCTCGACGACCTCGGCGTCCAGCCGGGCGAGCTGCTGCTCGTCCACGGCGCGGGCACCACCGTGGGTGAGGCGGCGGTGCGCTTGGCGCTGCACCGGGGTGTCCGGGTGATCGCCACCGCCGGGCCGACACGGGCCGCCGCCCTGCGGGCGATCGGCGCCCAGGTGACCGGCTACGGCGACGGCATGGCCGAACGCGTCACCGGGTTGGCCGCAGGCCGCTTCGACCGCGCCCTGGACACGGCCCCGAGCGGCGGCCGGATCGACCGCACCGACCAGCCCAGCCCGGCCGGCGGCTCGCTGCCGGCCCTGATCGAGCTGACCGGGGACCCCGACCGCGTCCTCACCGTCTCGGACTTCGCCGCGGCGGCCGAGCTGGGCACCCGGACCACCCAGATCGACCTGCGGTACGACCTGCTGGGCGAGTTCGCCCGGTTGGCCGGCGAAGGCGTCCTGGTCGTATCGCTCGCCCGCACCTACACGCTCGACCAGATCCACGAGGCGGCCGAGCTCAGCCAGTCACGCCGGCCCGGCGGCAAGCTCGTGCTCGTCCTGTGATCGCCCCATTTCGCTCGACCACCCCAGATGACCATCGGAGGGCCTTTCTGGGTGCAACCGCATCGAAACCGGGATCGGGGACGCGGGCCGCCCACCGGCGTCTCCTGCCAGGCAGCCGGGCTCAGGTCGCGACGGGCAGGCAGAGGACGAGCCGGACCCCTTGCCGGAGCGGCTCGGCGCGTACGGTCCCCTCGTGCGCCTCGGCGATCTGCCGCACGATGGCCAGGCCGAGCCCCGAGCCGGGCAACGAACGGTCCGCCTCGGCGCGGTAGAAGCGGTCGAAGACGAAGGGCAGGTCCTTGGCCGCGATGCCGGGTCCCTGGTCGGCGACCGACAGCGTGCCGGCTGGCTCCACCCGCACCAGTACCTCGCCGCCCGGCGGGCTCCACTTGATCGCGTTGTCGACGAGATTGGCGGCGGCGCGTTCGACGGCGTCCTGGTCCGCGGACACCAGGCACTCGGCGAGCTCGGCCCGCAGCCGTACGTGCGGCGCGCGCGCCCGCGCCCTGTCCAGCACGCGTTCGGCCACCAGGTCGAGGCGGACGTCCTCGATGTGGATCTGGATGTCGCCGTATCTGGCCAGCTCCACGAGGTCGTTGACCAGCACTCGCAGTTCCTCGGCCTGCTCGTGAGCCTCGCGCACCAGGGCCGGGGCCTGCGGGTCGGCGGTGCCCCGCCCTTCCGCCAGCAGCTCCAGGTTGGTGATGAGGCTGGTCAGCGGGGTACGCAGCTCGTGCGACGCGTCGGCGACCAGGCGCCGCTGGGCCAGCAGGGATTCGTTCAGCGCGCCCGTCATCGTGGTGAAGGCGCGGGCCAGCCGGGCCACCTCGTCGCGCCCGTTGCCGTCCAGGCCGGCGGCGGTGAGCGTACGGGTGGCGGTGACGTGTTCGACCACCTCGGTCAGACGGCCGATGGGGCGCAGCACCCGCCCGGCGAGCAGCCGCGCGCCCGTTCCGGCGAGCAACGCGCCGCCCAGTGTCAGCCCTGCCAGCAGGACCTTCAGCGTGTTCAGCGTCGGGTCGTCCCGGTCCAGCGTGAACGCGGTGCGTATCAGTGCCAGGTCGGTCTGGCCCAGCGAAGCCGTGTAGACGCGGTAGAGCACCCCGTCGCGGCTCACGTTCTGGAAGTACGGGGGGCTCATGCCCAACGCGACGTCGAGGTCCCTGCCGGTGAGCGGGGCGAGGTCTCCCGCCGCGCCCGGCTCCGCGGGATGCGGGACGAACTGCAGCAGCGTGCCGCCCGCGGAGACGGGGCGTGTGGGCACCTCCGTGGAGTTGGCCTTGAACGATCGCAGCAGGCGGGGCGCCTCAGCGGCGGCCACCACCAGCTCTCCGTCGTGCTGGGCGGCCAGCCCGGCCTCCATCGACGGATACAGCACGAGCGAGGCCGCCAGCAGCGCCGCTCCCACCACGGCCGCCCCCGCCAGCGCGACCCTGGTCCGCAGCTTCACGGCTCCTCCCGCAGCACGTATCCGAGCCCGCGCACTGTCTGGATCAGCCGCGGCTCGCCGCCGGCCTCCAGCTTGGCCCGAAGGTAACTGATGTAGACCCACAGCGCGTTGGAGGACGGGCCGAAGTCGTACCCCCAGACCGCGTCGAAGATCACGACACGGCTCAGCACCCGGTTCGGGTTGCGCATGAACACCTTCAGCAGCGTGTACTCGGTCCTGGTCAGGTCGAGCGGCCGCGCCCCGCGGGAGGCCCGGCAGGCCGCGGTGTCCAGCTCCACGCCGGCGAAGCGCAACACCTCCTCCGCCGCGCCGCTGCGCCGCAGCAGGGCGCGCAGGCGGGCCCGCAGCTCCTCCAGCGCGAACGGCTTCACCAGGTAGTCGTCGGCCCCGGCGTCCAGCCCGGCCACCCGGTCGGCGACGAGGTCGCGGGCCGTGAGCATCAGGATCGGCGTACGATCGCCGCCCGCCCGGAGTCGGCGGCACACCTCCAGCCCGTCCAGCCCGGGCATCATGATGTCCAGCACCACCGCGTCCTGACGTCCGCCGCCGGCGCTCTCCAGCGCGCGCAGGCCGTCGGCGGCGGTGCTCACGTGGTAGCCCTCGCGGGTGAGCGCACGCGCGAGCGAACGGCGTACCGCCTCATCGTCGTCGGCCACAAGGACGTGCATGATGCCACTCTCCTCGCCGAACCCCGTCCCCGCCCAGCCTTCACGTCCCGGACCGCCGGGCGGGATGGCCGTCGCCCCGTCCCCGGGCATCGCCCGGGACGAGCGCCCACCCGGCCGTCCGGATGCTCAGGAGTCCGGCGCCTTGCCGGGGCCGGGCTTGGCGCCCTGTGGTTCGTTCGCCCGCTTGAACTCCTTCAGCACCTCCTGCAGCCGTTCCGCCGACACGCCGAGGCGCTCGGCTACGGCGGCGAACTCCGGCGAGTCAGGACGTATCCCGCCATTCTGGGAAAGCGCGTTCAGGCCGTGCACGGCGGCGCTCGCCCGGTCGAGCCCGACGCCCAGCGCGTCGGCCAGCGCCTGGGCGAGCCTCTGAGAGAGGTTCTCCGATTCGAGGGTCCCGGGCCGCTCTCCTTCGGGCGAGCAGCCGGACCCGCCCTTGCCGGGGTCGTCCGCCTTGGCCGCAGCCGCCTCCTTCGCCTTCGCGAGGTCGGTGGGCGAGCACGTCGCCGTTCCGGTGCACGGATCGCCGTCGAGGTTGCGCTGAGGTGAAGCCGCCAGGGCTCCCGACCCTCCCAGCACCAGCACCGCGACCATCCCCGCTGCCAGGCCCGCCATCCGTCTGTCCATGTCGCCGCTCCTTGCCCCGATCGGCCGGCACCTCTGGGCCGGCGGTTGCCGCCAGCCAACCGGGCCGACCTTCACCACGCCGTCGGCGAACCTTAGAAAAGCCCTAGAGACGACGCCGCCGACTCCGACACGGCGCTACTGGTGCTGGCGACGGGTGCCGGGCCGGGTGCGGGCGCGGCTCGTGTGGCGCCCTCTGGGGCTGCCGCGACCCCCGTACGTCACCTGCCGGTGAACGAGAGGATCTCCCGCACCACGAACACGGGATTCTCCTCCGCCGGCCAATGCCCCGATTCGGGCACCTCGACCGCGCGCGTGATGTTCCGCGGCAACGGCGCCAGGGTGGGGCGGGTGGCGGGGAACTGCGAGACGTACTGGAATCCGACTCCACCGCCGAGGTCGTGCGCGACCAGGTCGAAGGCGGGCAGCCCGATCCGGTCGTGCACCAGTGCTCGAACGTCGCGTTGATCAGTGCAGGGTGCGGCCGAGGAAGTCGCGGATCAGTTCGGCGATCTCGTCGCCGTGGGTCTCCAGGGCGAAGTGACCGGCGTCGAGCAGGTGGAGGTCCGCGTCGGGCAGGTCGCGGGTGAATGCGCGGGCGCCGTCGGCGCCGAAGATCTCGTCGTGCTCGCCCCAGGTGATCAGGGTGGGTGGCCGATGGGTGCGGAAGTACTCCTGGAAGGAGGGGTAGGCGTCGAGGTTGAACTGGTAGTCGAAGAACAGCTGCAGCTGAACTTCCTTGTTGCCGGGCCGGTCCAGCAGGGCCTGGTCGAGAGTCCAGGTGTCCGGGGTGAGCCGGTCGAGCCGGTGGTCGGGCACGCCGTGGGTGTACTGCCACCGGGTCGCATCGAGCTCCAGGAGCTTGCGGACGGCCGGCTCGTTCGCGGCGCGGTCTTTGGCGTAGGCGAACAATATTTCCCAGAACGGGGTGAAGCCTTCGGTGTAGGCGTTACCAGACTGCACGATCAGTGCGGTGACCCGCTGAGGTTGGCGGGAAGCGATTCGCAACCCGATCGGGGCGCCGTAGTCCTGGATGTAGAGCGCGAAGCGGTCCAGACCGAGTTTGTCGAGCAGGCTCAGGGTGATGGCGGTGAGGTTTTCGAAGGAGTAGTCGAAGTCGGTGACGGCCGGGGCGTCGGAATAGCCGAAGCCGATGTGGTCGGGGGCGATGAGGTGGTACCGGTCGGCGAGGTCGACGATCAGGCGGCGGAACATGTGCGAGGACGTGGGGAATCCGTGCAGCAGCACCAGGGTCGGCGCTGTGGGGTCACCGGCTTCCCGATAGAACACGGTGTGATCGTTGACAGTGGCGGTGCGGTGGTGGACGGCAGGCCCACCGACGGCGGTCCCGGGTGTGGTGTTGCTCATGACGTTCTCCTTCTGGGGTGGTGGACAGCGGCCGGTTGACCGTGGCCGTGGATCAGGGGATGGCAGGTGAGGTCGGATCGACGCCCGGCTGGCGCAGAACAAGACCACCAGATTCGGCCCCGAAATCAGGAGGCGAGGACAACCCCGAGCCGGTGTTGAGCCCGAACGCGACTGTCATCACCAGCATCGTCACCCGCCACGATCCGTGAACCGGCAGACCGGCGAGCAGGCGTCGGGCGTACGCGACATCCCAAACTCCTCTAACCTCTGTACGGACTTTGAACGGTTAGAACGCTAGTGCTCTTCTGTCTTACCTGTCAAACCCCAAACGACGGTAAGATTGGGGAATGATGCAGCGACCACTGGTCGGCGAGCCTCTCGCCCTCGATCTCGTGAACACGCAATGGGTGGACCGAGGCCGCAGCTTCGACCTGTTCGACGAACCCGGCGGCCTGTCCGCCTGGCTGGCTGAGCACCAACTGCCTGGCGCGGTCGACCTTGCCGAGACTCCCTTGCGGCACGCTCGCGCGGCCCTACGCGACGTTCTTGAACGCCGCGGGGATCGCTCCGAGGAGCAATTCAACGCCGTCCTTGCCCGCGGCGCGGTGCGTCACACCCTGCGCGACGGCGCGCCTGACGAAGAAGTCCATGTCGAGGACGGCTGGCTGCCGGCTTGGCGGGCGGCCGACAACTACCTGGAACTGCTGCGCCGGCAACCGTCACGGATTCGTCGCTGCGCCCACCCCGCCTGCGTCCTGTACTTCTACGACACCTCACGCAACGGCACCCGGCGTTGGTGCTCCATGGACGGCTGCGGCAGCCGCACCAAGGCCGCCCGCCACTATGATCGCAATCGGACAGCCGCACCGTAGGCTCATCACCTCGCCAGTTCGCCACCTCCTCGACGCGGACGGCGAAGCCGCCGGACCGTCACCGAGGAATGCCCCGATGTCGTGCGCGCCGTGCTGCCGACCTGGTCCTCCGGCTGCGAGGGCGGCCCTCACGCCGCCGCCCTCCCTCTCGGCTCCTTACTGGGAGCCGGCTCCCGCCGGTTGAGCCGCCCGCCCGGGCGTCACCAGCGCGGCAGCGACAGCGCCGGCCGCCGCCGCGACCGCGGCCACGGTAAACCCGCTGGTGAAGCCGCTCAAGGTGGTCCCGGTCAGGCTCGCGGCTGCGACGCTCGAAACGACGGCGGCGCCGATGGAGGCGCCGAACTCGTGGAAGGTGCTCACGATGCCGGACGCGATCCCGGCCTCGTACGGCGCCACCTGACCGAGTGCGGTGGCCGAGGCGATGACGAACATCGCTCCCGTACCCGCCGCCGCGACGGCCACGCCGGCCACGACGCTGACAGGATTCATCGACACCGCCGGCACGGCCATGCCGATCGCCGCGACCATCAGACCCGCGACGGCCAGGCCGCGCCCACCCCATCGGCCGAGCAGGCGTCCGGTCAGGTTAGCGCCGAGCATCGTCGCCAGCGACACCGGCAGGAACAGCAGTCCTGCCTGCAACGCGCCGTATCCCAGAGCGTGCTGGAAGTAGAAGGTTCCGAGGAAGAACACCGCGATCATCAGCGCGGTCGCCATCAAGATGAGGAAGGCGCCGACCGCCACAGGCCGACGGGCCAGCAGTCGCACATCCATCAGGGGCGAGCGCGCCCGCCTCTGCCACAGCACGAACAGCACGTAGCCCGCGGCCGCCGCCAGTACGAGCCATCCGGTGACCGCGCTCAGCCACCCCTGCTCCCCGGCGGCGATGAGCGCGTAGATCAACGACGCAGAGGAGGAAGTCACCAAGATTGCGCCGAGGACGTCGAGCCGGGGCCGGTTGGCTGACACCGGAGGCCGGGCCGGAAGCAGAACGGCGAGCATCACGGCGATCGCCAGCCCGATGGGCACGTTGACGTGGAACACCCATGGCCATCCAGGGCCGGCCGTGAGCAGGCCACCGAGCAGAACACCGAGTGCGGCGCCCCCACCGCCGAGCGCGGACCAGACGCCCAGGGCCTTGTTTCGCTCTTCCCCGTCGAACAGGGCCACCACCAGTGACAGTGCCGCGGGAGACAGCAGCGCGGCCCCGACACCCTGGGCCACGCGGCCGGCCAGCAGCATGCCTGCGGATCCTGCCAGTCCCGTGAGCAGCGACGCCGTGGTGAACAGCAGCAGCCCAGCGAGCACGATCCGCTTGGCGCCCAGAATGTCGGTGATGCGCCCGCCGAGCAGCATCAGCCCGCCGAAGGTGAGCGTGTAGGCGCTGACCGTCCAGGTCAGCGCCTCGCGACTGAGGCCGAGGTCCGTCTCCATGTGAGGCAGCGCGATGGCCACGACGGTGACGTCGAGGATCAGCATGAGCTGTGCCACGCCGAGGAAGCCGAGGATGCGCCACCGCGCCGGATGCGGCTCCTGGGCCACTGTCTGTTGCACTGCGGGTCGGGTCATCGAAACCTCCATGCATTAACTCGTATGTCCATATACGAGTTCCACGCCTCACTATAAGCCGTATCCGCGCATACGAGTTAAGGTGGTGGCATGGCTGCTACTCCTGCGGGCTCCAAACACCGTGCCGATGCCGAGCGCAACATCGCCCGCATCGTGTCCGCAGCGCGCGAGCTGCTGAGCTCGAACCCGAATGCGACCACCGACGACATCGCGCAAACCGCCGGCGTCGGACGGATGACGCTGTACGGGCACTTCCGCACCCGGGCCGACCTCATCGAGTCCGCACTCATGGACGCGCTGCGAGCCGGCGAGGAAACCCTGGCCTCCATCGACCTGACCGGAGACGCACGCGAAGCCATGGCCCGCCTACTGGCCTCGAGCTGGGAGCTCGTTGCCGAATCCGCGGCCCTGCTCACCGCCGCCGAAGGGGTCCTCCCCACAGGACGGGTACAAGAGCTGCACGCCGAACCCGCCGAGCGCATGGCCGAGCTGATCCGCCGCGGGCAGGAGCAAGGCGTCTTCCGCACCGACTTGCCCGCCACCTGGCTGGTCAGCATGACCCACTTCATCCTGCACGGCGCAGCCAACGAGGTACGCGCGGGACGCCTGCCCCCGCACGACGCCGCCAGCGTGGTGACGAAGTCCATCCAATCGGCACTGACCAGCTAGTAAATCGCCCCGGGTTCGGTGGAGACTTTGGTGTGTCCCGGGTTGAGTAGAGGTGGATTTCTGGATTCTTGTGCCGCTTGATGAGAGGAAGTGGCATGGGACGGCGAGGCCACCCGCCGGAGTTCCGGCGCACGGTACTGGACCTGCCGGAGGCGGGCCGCACGGCCTGCGGCGTACGATCAGGTCGCCGTCGCCTCTTCCGAGGCGATCTCTGGTGTCCAGGTGGCCCCGATGGTGCAGGGGTCTCCCGCGGCAATGGCAGATCCCTGGGGCAGTGGACGGCTGTGATTGTCTCCGGCAATCCCCATCGCCCGGGGCGACGACCGTTCAGGCGCTCTCCCCCACACTGCGCTGATGCCATTGCGCGAGCTCGACCAGGAGGCCATCTGCGGTGCCGCCCAACATGGCAGCGAGCGCCTCCGGGTTGTCCACCACCACGACGTTATCGAGCAGATCCGCGCGCAGCCTGGCCGCCCGCGGATCTCCGGCCCCGTCCGGGTCGAACGCGGTGGCAGCCAGGAACAGCCCACCCACACCCGCCGAGGTGGCGGGCCGCTCGGCCTGGGTGCCCAGGACGGCGGCAGCGTTCGGCGGCACGTCGGGCAAGGCCGGCCGGCCTTCGCGGAGCAAAAGCGTCAGGGGCCGGGCGGGAACCGACTCGGCGACCTCACCTTCGGGCACATGCAGCCCGCCATCGGTGCGGCGTGCCACGTCTCGTGAACACCCCCACGGCAAGCCCTTGTCCTGGTTCTCGATGTGTTCTTCATGGGATCACCCCGACCTCCTCGACGCCAAAACCAAGGCCCTGCAATGCTTCGCCTCCCAGCAGCGACTGGGGGTGTTCACGAGTGTGGCTGAGCAGCGACGATGACAAACGAGCAAAGATCGCTTCCCAAGATGCTCGTGATCGTTTCCCAGCCGAGCATCCGGGAATTCAGCGTGCCGCGTCGGGCATACGGACCGTTATGTACGGGTGTGCCTGTTCCAGCCACTCGCTGGTCAGCCTTGCTCCAGTGGTCTGCTCAATGACCGCGAGCCAGGCGGCGATCCAGTCGTAGTCCTCGTCACGTTCCTCGAACTCGACGAAGAAGTCTGTCATCGCCTGCAGTTCAGGCCATTGGCCGATGCCGGGATAGTCTTCCGAGGTCCCGGGGAAGAACGCGTCGATCGCCAAGATGAGCTCGCCTCCGGCTGCGAAGCTCAGCCGATTGTGGAGGTTGACGTTCCACCAAGCGCTGTAGGCCCGAGCTCCCTGGCTGAGCCGCTGCAGCACGGAAGGGACTGATCCGAGGTAGTCGATCTCCAGGAGCATGGCGGCGGTACCGCACCAGTCGACGAGCACGGGATAGGCGTCCTCGGTAGGAGGCCCGGCGGCCGTGAATGATGCCGGCTCGTGAAGCTGGTATGGCGTGCCCCCGCTGAGCCGGACGGCGATCTCGTCGAGGTTGAATGCACGTCCGCTGTCCGGCACCACTACGGTCCAGCACATGGCCTCGTCCAGCCAGGGGTGGCTGGTACGGAGGTGCCGGTAGTGCTCGCGCAAGCCGGTGATCGGCGGTTTTCCAGTGTTCACGCATGGTCCCTTCGCTCGGTCGGACGGATCTTCGAGATCCTCGCAGGGACCGCAGGCAGCTGGTAGATCGTTGCTCGCTGGTGAGGCCCTGAACGGATCTTCAGGGTTATCTCGGGTTATCAGGAGAACTAGGGCGTGTATTGGGTTGTGATCAAGGGGTGGGTCGTGTGAGGTCTTTGATCCAAATCATCGCGCCACGAAGGTGGAGGCCGGCGATGTAGCTCTCAGGGGTCTTGTCGTAGCGGGTGGCGATGCCTCGCCAGGCCTTCAGCTTGTTGATCAGACGCTCGACGGTGTTGCGATCCTCGTAGACCTCTGCGTCGTGGCTGATGGGCCGGCCGCCCCTGCCACCCTTGTTCTTCCGGTTGGCGACCTGGTCCTTCTTCTCCGGGATGACGGCTTTGATGTGGCGTTTGCGGAGGTAGGCGCGGTTGCCGCGGGAGGAGTAGGCCTTGTCCGCGGCGACCCGGTCAGGCCTGGTACGCGGACGGCCGATGGGCCCGCGGATACGTACCTTGTTGAGCACGGGGATGAACTGCGGGCTATCGGCAGCCTGTCCCGCGGTCAGCACGAACGCCAGCGGACGGCACCTGCGATCAGCGGCGAGGTGGACCTTGCTGGTCTGCCCGCCCCTCGATCGTCCGAGCAGGGCGGCCTTCAACCGGAGCTTGCGCCGGCACCGGATGCGTCGCCGTTCTTCCCTCTCGGGGTCCTCTGCGCGGCTCTGCCCGTCTCCTTCCGAGCCGCCCCCTTTTGCCGGGCCTTCTCCTCCTCGGCGGCCTTCTCCAGGGCGGTGACGACATCTGGGCCGAGGTGCATCCCGGCAGCGTCGTGGTGAGCCCGCGCGGTGGTGGAGTCCACGCTGACCAGGGACAAGTCCACCTCGCCCCGCTTTGCGGCTTCCGCGATCATGCCCTCCAGCAGAGCTTCGAAGACACCGGCGTCCCTCCACTGCCGGAAGCGGTTGTGCACTGTCGACCAGGCACCGAACTCCACCGGCATCTCCCGCCACTGCCCGCCCGTCCGGAACCGCCAGATCACGCCCTCGAACTGCTGCCGCAGCCGCTCGGGGTACGGGCCGAACCCACCGATCGGCAGGTAGGGCTCGATGAACTCCCACTCCACATCCGTCAATTGCACTCGCGTCACGCAAAACGATCTACCGGATCGGACCCCGAAACGAGGGCGGATCCCGCAGATTGATCACAACCAAATACACGCCCTAGCCCGACACGCCAGGGCCCACCACCGCGCCCTGACCCGGACCCGCCCCTGTCTGGCAGTCGACCCACCTGCTGCCAGGCGGGGCTCCTTAGGGTCGGCGGCGCCGCCCGCATGCGCCGGCTGCACGAAACCCGCGCGGCCATCCGGTACGTACGCGAAGGCCGCGCCCGGGGCGAGGTCGTCATCACCCTGTGAGGCGCACGCCCATCCGGCGCCTCCGGCACCAACCCAGCCGACCCCCGAGCCGGTGTCGGCCTGAGAGGAAATCATCGTGAGCTCCACGACTCCAATGAGCCCCCGCGCCCCCAATCATGGGGAACGGCCGTACCCCCTCCGGGTGCACGCCCACCCGGACAGCCCTCCATCGCGATGGCTGTGGCTGGTGAAGTGGCTGCTGATCCTGCCCCACGCGCTGGTGCTGCTCCCGTTATGGATCGCCTTCCTGCTGCTCAGCCTCGTCGCGCTGGTCGCGATCGTGGCCACCGGCCGATACCCTCGGCCGATCTTCGACTTCAACGTCGGCGTGCTGCGCTGGAGCTGGCGGGTGGGCTACTACGCCTACAGCGCGCTGGCGACCGACCGCTACCCGCCCTTCACCCTCGCGGAGGTCCCCGGCTACCCGGCCGGCCTCACCGTCGACTACCCGGCGCGGCTGCACCGCGGTCTCGTCCTGGTGAAATGGCTCCTGGCCATCCCACACCTGCTGATCGTCGGCGTTCTGTTCGGCGGCGGCGGCTGGCTCACCTGGCAGGCCGGCGACCAGGCCTGGCTCTGGGGCGGCGGCGGAGTGACCGGACTCCTCGTCCTGGTCGCCGCGATCCTGCTCGCGGTCACCGGCACCTACCCGCGCCCCCTGTTCGACCTCATTCTCGGCCTGAACCGCTGGGCGCTGCGCGTCGGCGGCTACACCGCGCTGATGACCGACCGCTACCCGCCCTTCCGGCTCGATCTCGGCGGCGACGACCCCGGCACCTCCCCCAGCGAGCCCACCACCTCCAGCGAGGACCCCGCCCTCCGCTCGATCCCCGCCGGAGGCTGACCTTCTCCCGCGCATGGGGCAGCCCACCGCGCGTGATCGGCATCCTGCTGGTGATCGCCGGGCTCGACCTGGTGCTGGTCCCGGCCCATTCGCTCAACATCGCTCTGCTCACCTCCGGTGAAGTGGCGCTGATCTTCTGACGGCCCATCAGCGGCCGTCGGCTGATCACCGAACCAGAGACGGCAGAGCATGCCGAACCAGACCGAGAAAGGACAGCCCAGTCATGACATCCCGGCAAATCGCAGTCACGGTAGGAGCCCTGTTCATCTTCCAGATGATCTCCGCCATGATCGGCACAACCCTCACCCGGGCCTTCATCGACGGCAACCCAGACAAAACAGCGCTGACGACCGGCGTCGCGCTCATGATCTGCTCGGGCCTGGCCGTGGTAGGCATCGGCCTGCTCATGTACCGAATCCTGAAGGGCTTTAACCAGAAACTGGCCCTGTGGTACCCCGTCATGAGGGTCATCGAGCTCGCGGTCTCCGCCACCTGCGGCGTCTACCTGCTGACGCAGCTGCAAGCCGTCCCCAACACGATGTTGTGGGTGTACATCCCCACGGCCATCGGCGGCCTGGTGTTCACCTACCTGCTGTTCGTCTCACGCATCGTCCCGCAGCCCATCGCGGCCCTCGGCCTCATCGGCTACGCCCTGCTGCTGCTGGGAGTGCCGCTGGACCTGCTCGGCGTCCTGGACATGGACGCGGGAGCAGGCATGCTCTTGCTCGCGCCGGGCGGATTGTTCGAAGTCCTGGTACTGCCCATCTGGTTGTTCGCCAAGGGCTTCACCCTGCCTCAGCCGTCTCAACCGGCGCGGGTCCGAGCGGCGTAGTCAACCGACTGTCAATCGACTGCCTGCCGAATCATCGCTGAACCTCTCCATTCGATCATGTGGTGCACCCGCGCACCTGGCGGAACACACCGGCCGGCCGCATGTGATCCCTTCCGTCCCGCTCCGGTGTGAAAGCCACGCGGCCAGAAGCCGCACCGCCCGGTTCCCCAACGCGGTGATGATCCACACCCCCGTGCACGCATCCTGGCTCAACCAGATCGAGATCTTCTTCTCCATCGTGCAGCGCAAGGTGGTCACATCCAACGACTTCACCGGCCATGACCAGGTCGAAGACCGGCTGATCGCCTTCGAGCGCCGTTACAACGAGACCGCCCGGCCCTTCAGATGGAAGTTCACCCCGCCGACCTCGAGGACCTGTTGGCCCGGACCGAGCGTCACGAACAGAACGAGCGCTACTTCCAGCAGCTCACCGGCTACGATCACCAGCTTGTCGCACTACCGGCGGCCGCGTGAACCCTCGAATGACTTACGAGCCGGACCACTAAGCTTGCGATTTAACGTCACTCTCGGTGTTCGTTGTCGGCGGCTACGGTCTTGCGGTAGGGCGGGCGCTTGTCTTTCGGCCGGTTCCTTGATCCTTTGGGGCGTCCGGGGCCGGGCCTGGTGAGTTT
>NZ_JBQQCB010000092.1:0-42601 GCF_052246675.1 Nonomuraea sp. KM90
TAGGGCTCGATGAACTCCCACTCCACATCCGTCAATTGCACTCGCGTCACGCAAAACGATCTACCGGATCGGACCCCGAAACGAGGGCGGATCCCGCAGATTGATCACAACCAAATACACGCCCTAGACCGCCTACGCGACGTGCCGCAAGCAGTGCGGTCAGTGCCGTACGTGACCGGCGGCGCGCGGCGGCGGTGGGAGCACGGCGCCTGGGTGATCCGCCCTTGCACAGGTTGGAGATCGTACTGATGAGTTAGCGGCCGGGACAGGCTCTGATCTGCGGCACGACACCCTGGCTCGGACGGTTTCGGAGCGGACTTGTTCAGGTCGCTCCGTGCTGAGAGGAACTCAAACGTCCGGCTAGTAGATGTCAGTGCCCTTGGACATAGGGGAAAACCTGGCTGAAGTCGCGGGCGGCCAGCCGGTCCCGGCGGATGCCGAAGATCAGGATGCCTCCGTCTCCGAAGATCATCCCGTTGTCCTCGTCAAGCTGGAGAAGATTGACCCACTGGGAGGCCTCCGCCGCGAAGCCGGGATCATCCGGCCTCAGCCCGGCCGCGGACGCGGCCGCGGTTTCGACCGGCGACTGCAGGGCGTCAGAGTAGCCGCCGACCTGATGCTGCGGCCCAGGCCTCTTACGCCGTTGGTCGTATAGCTCAAGCTCCCAGGCGAAGGTCTCGCCACCGTCCCCGATGTCGGGATCCTCGTCGTCGAGGTTCTCGGCGTCGGCGTACACCATGCGGTCCCACACCAGTTCCCTGGCCGCATCCAGACTCCCGAAGGCGTCCAGCACAGCGGGATGGCCAAGATCTGGCCAGCTCGGCTCGGTGACTGCGGCGAGCGGCACCTCGGGGAACACCCGCGCCTCCCCGCGGAGGGGCACCTCGCGCTCGGGGACGCGTACGGCCCCGGGAGGCAGCGGGACCACCTGCGCGGCCGTGCAGTCCCAGGTGGCGAAGAACAACAGCGTTCCCTCGGCGGGCAGGTCGATGTCCGACTCGTAGGCCGCGAGTGCCACGCAGTCCAGTTCGGCGAGGAACTGCATCGCGGGACCACCGTCGCCGGCGCGCGGCCACGGCATCCCTTCAGGGAGCCGGGGCAGGCCGCCCAGCCGGCCGACCGTGGTCGCGCCCATCTCGGCGATCGACAGCCGGATGGCCGGACGGGCCAGGGCGAGGAACGGCTCGGCGAGCTCCTCGGGTAACAGCTCCCGGACGTACTCCGCGAAATCCAGCATCCAGTCCTGCACGCCGCTCATACTGCCCGGACCTGATCTCGAACGGAAGCGGTGGGCGAGCAGCGACACAGCCTGCCGCCCACGGGGGCGTACCGGACCTCGAACCTCCCGTCCGAGGGACAACTCAACCTGAACACCGACACGAGCACCGCAACAACACGCGAACACCGGCACGTTCAACTGCAACCGACCTTGGTAGCGTGATCTTGGTAGCGGCAAAGCAGGAAGCAACATGGCGGGAGCGCGCCCTCAACGCCGAGGACGCGTTGAAGGCAGCCCACGCCAAGATCGTCCAACAGCGGGGCCGCATCGGCGAACTCCTGGGCCGGATCCGAGATCTTGAGGCTGAGTGGACGCAAGACGCCATCCGGCGCATCACCACCGAGAACACCACCCTCAAGCAGCGAGTACGGCAACTCACCACCGACAACCGGACCCTGGACGAGCGGTTGAAGGCCGCACGGGCGAACCTGCGGTTCCAGGACCGTCGCCTCGCCGACCTTGAAGCACAGCTCGCCGACCCCCGGCACGGCGACCTGAGACCCGACCCCGACTTGCCAGTGGCTGCCCGACTTGTTGACGTCGAGACCATTACGGTGTACAGACCCCTGCGGCCCACTCACCACAGGAGCCGGCGGGCAGCCCGATAATGGCGGACATGGTCATTGTCGATGTCGTCCTGGAAACCTACGACGCGGTTGACTTCACGGCCTGGCCAATCGCCGAGCCGTCCAGCGATCGGCTTCTCGCGCTCTCCGGCCAGATGTCCCCAGCTGAAGTCGGGACCGCGATGGCCGTCATCTTCAGCTACAACCGGCTCCCTGTCGAACCTGTCGCCAGCATGACCCAGGCCCACCTGGAACAGCACCTCGCCGAAGCCGAAGCCCTGATCGCTCCAGGCGGACTTCGTTTCCGTGACACCGGCACGGGCGTCGAGGTCGCGCCAGGCTGCTGCTTCGGACTGGAGAACTGGCGCGACTGGTGGGACGTGCCCCTCGGCCAGGAAACCTGGCTCGGACACGCCCCGACAACCCAGCTTGAACACCAGGGCCAGACCATCCGGCTCCGGCAAGGCGACCAAGACGATACCCCGGTCCACGCCATCGAATTCGCCTTCGGCGAGTTGCAGAGACTGCTCATCTCAGCGCAACAGCAGCTCAGCGGATTCCTCGAGCTCGTTCAGCGATGGGCCACCAACATCGCCCCCGGCCTGACCGACAGTCTCATCACTGTCCTCGATGAGCACCTGAGGATCAACGAACCACTGCCCTCTTGATCTTCCGTGGACTCCTGCGGTCGGTGAAGTCGATGAGGCCGACCGGCTCAAGACCGCGGGCCTGGAACAACTGCGTGACCATTACGACCGCAGCCGCCTCGGCATGCCCGGCATCGCGAAACGCCTGGCCCGCTACCCCAGCTCTACAGCCGTATCGAATTCGTCCACGAAGACCGGCCGGTGTCCGCCTACCAGCTCACCTTCGTCCTGCAGCGCCACCGAGCCGCCCTCGGACTACCGCTGTCGGCCGACGACTTCACCGACGCCGAAGCCATCGCCGTCGTCCACCGCATCACCACCGGCAACTTCCGGCTTCTCCAACGCCTCTTCGCAGTTCCTGGCGTTCTGCCGTTTCGCCCAGACGATGGAGCAGGTGCGCCCAGCCGTCGCTGGTCTCCTCTTCGAGTACGGCCGGCAGACCGCTGTGGCGCAGGGTGAGCTCGGTGCCGTCACCGTCCGGGGTCAAAGTGACTTCGACTCGGGATGTCTCTGGTGCCATGTCGGGCGCTCCCGGTGTGGCCTCCCAGCCGAAGGTGAAAACGAGACGTTCGTACAGCACGAACTCCACGAACCGTCCGCGCATCACTGGGCGTGGGCCCTCGTGCATCGCAACCTGCAAGCTGCCGCCGGGACGGGCGTCCAGTTCGGCCGTTCCCCACCATCGCGCCAGGCGTGCCGGGTCGGTGAAGAACCGCCAGACCGTCTCGGGACGCGCACGGATGTGCAACGTCTGCTCAATCGTCCTGCTCACAACGATCCCTTCACGTCCTGGGCACCAGTGTGCGCGCGTTCTTCTTGCTCGGCTTCGTACTGGAGGCGGCTGAGCGAGGTGGACCACATTGTCTCCAGGAACGTCACCGCCTCGGCCAGCCCCTCCGGACGCAGCCGATAGAAGCGGCGATTGCCTGCACGGCGGACGTCGACGAGGCCGGCCGCTGTCAGCGTTCGCAGATGTTGGGATACCGCAGGGCGACTGATCTCGGGAAAGCGCTCGGCGATCTCGCCTGCCGATACTTCGCGATCCCGCACCAGGACGAGGATGGCGCGGCGGGTCGGGTCCGCCACAGCGCGAAGCGCGTCGTCCATGGGCCACCGCCTTCGTTTGCGCACTACCGGGACAGTATGTAAGTGTTTAAGCAACATCTTACACTCTATCGATGACGAGGATCCGCCATGTCAGGAGACGACAGCACACGCGCCCCGCGATCGGAGAACCAGCGCCTGCATGCGCTGGTCGGCCGTTGGCGTTCGCAGGGGCGTATCGCGGCCACCGCGACCGACCCGGCGATCCGCGTCGCCGGGTCGGACACCTACGAGTGGCTGGCGGGCGAGCACTTCCTCATTCACCGTGTGGACGTGCGCATGAATGAGGAACACGTCGAGGTCATCGAGATGATCGGGCCCTACGATCCAGCGAGCCGGACCTATCCCATGCGCTCCTTCGACAATCAAGGCAACTTCGTCACCATGCGGGCAAGCGTCGACGACGGGGGTGTCTGGACGTTCGCCGGCGAGACGGAGCGGGCGACGCTGGTGATCGCCGAAGACGGCGACTCCATGACGGCCGAATGGGAGCGCACGGACAACGGCTCGAACTGGCGGCACTGGATGGACATGAGCTTCACGAGGGCTCCCAACCCCAGCGCCATCCCTCGCCGCTGAATCCCTCGCAGATCAAAAGCCTCACCGTCGAGTTTCGCCTCGCCGGTCCTGGCGCAGGCACCACAACACCATCATGCTTCGCGCGTCTATCCGTACGCGCCTTTGCACATGGAGGTGTACGCCGACACCTGATCACGGTTCCGGGTGGTGATCCCGGTCTGGGACAAGACGCTGCCGACCATCGTGGCCTGCCCGGATGCCACATGCGGCGGATCGGCGGGCCCGGTCACCGCTGAGATGTGCGCGCGGCTGTCGCCGATCCAGTACGACCACATCAACTTCCTGGGCCGCTACGCCTTCTCCCGAGCTGATGTGGCCGGGGATTTGCGCCCCTTCCACGACGGCGCCCACGAGAGCAGCTGAGCGTCGGTTCAGGGAACTGATCAGGAGGCCGCGCGAACATGGAGCCGGGTGAGGGTCAGCCGGTGGTTGACCGCCACGGTGCATGGGGCTCGGTACGGCGGGCGTCGGCGCGGACGCTCAGGACGTAGATGCGAAGGTCGTCGCCGGGCGCGGTGCCGAGGTAGAGGTGGCTGGTCAGATGGCACCAGGCCGGGGAGCGGCCGGACCAGAGCTGATCTTGTCCCCACCTGCCCCCGTGTCCGGGGGCAGGTCACGTACTCCTGAACAGCCGGTCCAGCTGCACGTCGATCGCGGCGAGCGCGTCCTGGGGCTCGATCACGTCGAGTTCGATCAGGGAGGTGAAGCCGGTGAGGGCGAGGAGCAGGTTGGTCTCGGTCGCCGGGTCGCGGCCGGAGTCGATGTGCCCGTCGGCGATCGCCTGGCGGACCAGCTGCTCGACGAGGGCCCGCCCTTGGACGAGGCCGCGGCGCGCCTGCTCGTGCACGGCCTCGTCGTGCAGCGCCTCCAGGACGTAGGCGGCGCTCATCCGGCTGGTCGCGCGGGCGTCGGCATGCAGGGGGAGCATTTCCGCGAGCGTCAGTCGCAGCACGTCACGGGGGTGCGGACGGTCACCGAGCTTTTCGAGCCCCTGGTGTACGCGCACCGAGGTCTGCTCGGACGCGAAGTCCATGGCGAAGGAGAGCATGGCGGTCCGGGAGGCGAAGTAGTGCTGCAGCTGCCCGAGTGACATGCCCGCCTCCTGCGCCACCACGCGCATCGTCAGCTGTGTGACGCCGCGCTGCTCCACCACCCGCCACAGTGCGCGGGCGATCGCTTCGCGGCGTTCGCGGTGATCCACCTGTTTCGGCATCGCCGGCCCCTCCCTCGTATCCCGGGACTTTTCCAATACGATTGACATAATACATCTGACCCATAATCCTGGGGTCCACTCGAGGGAAGGAATCGTCATGTCCGAACAGCCGAAGGTACGGACCACGGAAGGCGTCGTGCAGGGGCGCCGGCGGCAGGGGCACGCGGTGTTCCGCGGCATCCCCTACGCCCAGCCCCCGGTCGGAGCGCTCCGCTTCGCCGCGCCCGCGCCGCCGCACCGCTGGGAGGGGACGAGGCAGGCGGTCGAGTTCGGCCCCGTGGTGCCGCTGTCCCTGCCGATCGACGTGCCCCCGCAGGGCACCGACTGGCTGACGCTCAACGTCGGCACTCCGGATCCCGGCGCGGCGGGACTGCCGGTGCTGGTGTGGATCCCCGTGGGCGGCTACCTCTCGGCGGCGTCGAGCGACCCGATGTTCGACCCCGCAGCGCTGGCCGAGGCGGGACTCGTCGTGGTGACCATCAACTGCCGCGTGGGCGCGGAGGGATTCGCGTTCCTCGACGACGCGCCGCCCAACCGCGGATTCCTCGACCAGATCGCGGCGCTGGAGTGGGTGCAGCGCAACATCGCCGCCTTCGGAGGCGACCCCGGCCAGGTCACCGTGGCCGGGGTGTCTGCCGGGGCAGGGTCGGTCGCCGCCCTGCTGACGATGAAGCCGGCGCGCGGCCTGTTCCGGCGGGCCATCGCCCATTCGGTGCCGGGGCTGCACAGCACCCCCGCGCTGGCACGGCAGGTCACCGCCGCGTTCGCGGACCGGCTCGGCGCTGCGGCCCCCACCGCCGAGGCCCTGCGCGACATCGACCCCTGGCACCTGGCCGCCGAGCTCACCTCCTTCAACGCCGGCCTCCACGCGCACCGGGAGAGCTGGGGACGCCTCACGGAGACCGGCACCGCGCTGTGCCCCGTCGTCGACGGCGAGGTCCTCCCGGAAACGCCCTGGCCCGCGCTGACCGGCGCGCGCGCGAGCGGCACCGAACTGCTCGTCGGCCACACCCGGGACGAATTCCGGTACTTCAGCGTCATGAGCGGACGGTACGGCACCTTCACCGAGCAGGACGCCCACGCAGCCCTGGAACTGCACGCCCCGCAGCCGGACGGCGCGCGAGCCTACCGTGCCGCGTTCCCGCAGGCAGGCCCGGAGGAGCTGGTGGAGACGGTGTACTCCGACGCCCTCTTCCGCATGCCATCACAGAAGCTGGCCGAGGCGAACGCCGCAGCCGGCGGCACCTCGTACCTGTTCGAACTGTGCTGGGTCGCCCCGGCCCTCGGCGGCATCCTGGGCGCCTGCCACAGCCTCGACGTGCCCCTGGCGTTCGGCACGCTGGACAGCCCCGTCGGCACCCAGCTCATCGGCGAGAAGCCCATTCCCGAGGCCGTCGCGCTCTCCCGCGAACTCCAGCAGGCATGGGTCCGCTTCGTCACCACCGGCGACGCGGGCTGGGCCGCCCACCGGCCCGGCGGGCACCTCACCCGCGTCCTGGACACCGAATCGAAGACTCTGCCCTACCCCGAACAGGCATCCCGCCAGATCTGGGAAGGCCACTCCCCCGCCCCCTTCGATCTCTCGTAATTGTCCGGGTCGGCTCCTACGGCTGCGACGCCGCCACTCACCTGCCCATCGGGACAGCGCGAACTGGCGTACAACCAGGCAACACCCGGCCCGCTTGGCATCAGATCCCACCCGAGGGTGACGGACGACATCAAGAACCGGGAGAGGCCACGGGAGAGGGCCCAGGTCACGGACGATCCCGGCCAGGGCCCGGATGGGCTCGCTCTCCGCCTCCCTCCGCCGCACCAGCGCGTACGGCAGCGGCTCCAGATCGGTGACCGGCAGGTAGGCGATGCCCGGCCGTGCCCAGTAGCGGGTGACGTGGGCGGGGAAGAGCACCACGAGCCCGTCCATGCTGGCCAGGGTCATGGCCTCTTCCGCGTCTCGTACCACGGGGCCGCGCTCGATCTGACGGCCCCGTCGGGTGAAGCGCGGGGCGTCGCCTCGGTGACGCCGGTCTCTCACCCCCAGGGCAGCGGAGTGCCGACATCGGGCGCGGCCGAGATGTCCCGGTCGCCGGCTAGTTCGACGGGAGCGGAGGGGGCGGTGAGGTCGCGGAAGATGGCGGTGCCGGGCCGCCGCGAGCGTCAGCAGTACGGAGAGCACCTCGGTGCCGAGCAGCACCCCGAGGGAGAACGTCTGGTTCCAGGACAGGCCCGTGGTGTCGAGACTGCTGGTGAACGTCCGCGCGAACCCGGCCGGCGCTCCCCGGCCTGGGCCTCGGCCAGCAGCCTGTTCACGATCGGGGCCAGACCGAGTACGAGAGAAAGGGGCAGCGTCCCCTCCCACTCGGAGAAGTTCCTGATCAGTGGGTACGGCGGCGGGGTGCCAGGACCTCGGTGACCTTGGCGATGGCCTCGGCACCGGGTTTGAGGTAGCACATGACGGTGCGGGGGTTCTTGTGGCGGGTCTTGCCCATGATGAGCTGCAGCGGGACTTCGGCTTCGCCGAGGTGGGTGGCGGCGCTGTGGCGTAGCTGGTGCAGGTCGAGCCCGGCGTAGGTGTCCAGCAGGACGCGGGCGCGGTCGTAGCCCAGGCGGGCGCGGCCGGTGTGCGGGCAGATGTCGGCGGCCGCGGGGCGGCGGGCCGGGACCGGGCGGCGTTCGGACAGGAACAGCGGGCCGTGCGTGCGCGTGTTGCCGTCGGGGAGCCGGAGGAGGCGGGGTAGCAGGTGGGCGGTGCCGCTGTCCCAGTACACCCACTCGGTGGCGTCGCCCTTGGAGCGGACAGGGGCGCGGCGGTGCTCCAGGTCGAGGTCTTCGACGTTCAGCGCGAGGATCTCGGCGGCCCGGGCGGCCGTTTCGTACAGCATCCGCCACAGGGTCTTCTCCCGGAGCGGGATGTCGCGGCGGGACAGCAGCCAATGGATGGTGGTCTTGGCGACCGCGCGGGTCTCGTCAGCGCTCTCCTTACGGCGTTCGGCCTCAGCCGGGACCGACCGGCGCGGCCCAGTGGCTTCTTGGTGCGGCACCAGGCCAGCCAGGAGGTGACGGCGGCGCGGTTACGGTTCCAGGTCGCCGGCGCGCTGATACCCCACAGCTCGGCGAGCGCGGCGCCGATGTCGGCGTCGGTGACGTCGGCGAGCGGCCGGTCGCGGCCGAGTCGCTCGATGGTGCGGTCGATGGCCGAGGCGTAGGCGCGGTGGGTGTTGGGGTTGGCGGTGCGGGGGTGGCCAGGAAGGCGTCGGCGGCCGCGGCGAGCGTGACGTGCCCGCCGCGCAGGGCGGTTACCTTCGGCACGGCGCTCATGCCGGCCGCCGCGCGACGCCCGGTGCGATGTACCGGATAACGTGCCGGAGTCGCGCACCTCCCCAGCGAGGAGTGTTCCTGGTCGCCGCGCCACCATGACCGCTCATGTACGTGATGCGATTCGCTCACCACGCCTATCCACGCGCCCGACCGTATCCTGGCCGGCTTCGCCGCGCACACCTCATCGCCGAGCCCTCGTCATCGCCGACAGAATGATCAGCGGTTGACACGTTGCCGACAGATCATCGCGACGGCGAGGGCCATGCGGATCCGCGCGCACCAATCCATGGCCAGGATGGCCAACACCGCAACCGACTCCACTTCCAGCCCAGCGCTCAGCCGCCCTCGAACCCCTGCAGCAACCATCGCCGCCCTGCGACGTCCAACGACAACACCAGCACCCCCCGAAGCCTGCTCCGAACACGGCCTGCCCCCGATAACGCCACATATCGAGCCGAGCCTCGAACGGCAGATCCTCCCGCCACCACTGCCGTGTCCTCACCCACGCCCCAGCACCTCCTCCACCCAGTAGAAGCGTGCCCGTCCACCGCGGCGTGTCCAGGTGAACGTCGCCGGGCGGCCCAGAAGGAAGACCAGGTTGTCATCCTCAACGGTGACGACCTCCACCAGCCGCTCCTCTCCCATCCCGCCAACGTAGGCCGCCGAGCTACACCGGCCAGCCCGACGCGCCGCCACCCCCGCCACCTTCGTCCTGCCACAACCCCTCATCGCCGGACGCCACCACCGCACATCCCCAACGCGGCGCCGAGGGATGCCAGGGTAAGCGTGGAGTGAGCCGGGGCAGCCGCTCCCCCACCAGCGGATCTGCAGGTGCCGCTCGACAAGGAAACCGTGAGCGGAAAGGCCGACACGACGCCGTACAGCGCGCCAGGGAGATCGGCGGCATTGTCGGCCCGTCAAACCACAGAATCCGTCTTCGACGGTCTGTACGGGCGAAGCCCGTTCCCCTCGGGTTCTTACGAACAGACAGTAAAATTCATGCTGCCGCCTTTACGTTGTAGATTAATACAGCAGCGTTGCTGCAGGTCGCACATCACCCGGGCAAGATCTTCCCCGGGCGACCTCGCCCACCTCTCACTGCATGGTCGCGCACGCGCGGACGATGACTGGTCTGCCTCCCTGAGGGCCTCGGCCTGCTGGGCGTCGAGGGTGAAGCCTGCTGCGATGATCGCGTCCACATGCCGTAAGTCCCCGAGCCGTGGCAATCGCCTCACCGTGGTGGCGGATCGCCCCGCGCGGACGTCCAGCGCAACCGCGCGGCCCTGCTCGAAGCGGCGCAGCGGCACTTCCTGACGTACGGGGTCGGCACCTCTTTGGAGGCAGTGGCCATGGAGGCCGGCCTCGGGCCCGGCACGCTGTACCGGCACTTCCCCACCCGGGAGGCGCTGCCGGCGGCCGTGCTGCAACCGCGCTCGGAGGAACTGGTGGCCCGCCAGGCGGACATCGCGCAACTCGGCGACGAGTGCGAGGCGTTGCGGCAATGGTTGCGGGCGATGGAGGACTACTTCAGCGCCTTCAGCGGGCTGCCGAAACCACTCATGGCCGCGGCCGGAGCACAGGTGCCAGACAATCCGCTCACCCTCCCCTGTGACACCCTCATTGCCACGACCGACGAATACGTGCGGGCCGCGCAGTTCACGGGGCGGGTGCGAGCCTCGGTGACCGGGTACGACCTGTTCCTCGCGTCCGTCTCCAGTGAAGAACACGTGCGGCACCCGCGCAGACGTCAGCCGCTTGAACTGCGGACAGGCGGTTCGCTCGATCCACGTCATCCCAAGGCCGTCCCTCGCCTCGATCCCAGCGTCCAGACGCCGGAAACCGTAGCGACGATCAACTCCAGCAGATGCCTTGTTCACCAAAAACGCAATCAATCCCAGCGGAGGGTCACATCATCCGAGAAACGCCCCCTCTGACTAGCAGTTCAGCAGCCCACTGTCCCTTTCTCCCGTACGTGGTCTACCCCCAGAACCGGCGCGCCTGCAGGGCGACCAGCTCGACCAGCGATGCGGCGAACGGGCCGGCCTGCTCGGCGGGCAACGCCTTCAAGGCGGCCTGGAAACGGGCCGGGCGTGCGCTTCGGGGAAGAGCTCCCGGGCCCGTTCCTCGGCCAGGCGTGCCCGCTCGGCGCCCTCCATCAGCCGTGCATGCTGAGCGAGATAGTCCGCGCGTTCGCGCAATCATCCGACCTGGACCCTTCCGACGTAGCCGGGACCTGATACGCGCCAGCCCCGGCCACGTCGCGAAGCGGTCACACCAGCCGGGTGACCTTGCCGGTGTCGAGCGAGTAATACCCGCCCACGATCTTGAGATTCCGGTCGGCGATGCGCGGGGCGAGCAGCTTGTCGGCCTTGAGTTCGGCCACGACATTGGTGGTGTTGATCCGGATCATCCTGTCCACGTCCCCGCGGGCTTGCTCATAGGCCGGTCGCAGGTCGGTGACGATGCGGTGCAGGTGGCCGGGAAGCTTCGTGCCCGTCTTGAGGGCGTGGGCGGCGGCGGTGACCGCGCCGCAGCGCTGGTGGCCGAGCACCATGATCAGGGGTGTGTCCAGTTCGGCGGGGCCGTACTCGATGGCGCCGGCGATGAGGGGGTCGATGGTCTGGGCGGCGCTGCGTACGGTGAGGATGTCGCCGATCCCCGTGTCGAAGACGATCTCCGGGGGGACGCGGGAGTCGATGCAGGAGACGACCACCGCGTACGGTTCCTGCTTCTGGGCGACCTCCGCGCGCCGGCCGAGGTCCTGGTGGGGGTGGGTGGAGGCGTCGGCGGCCCAGCGCCGGTTGCCCTCGCGCAGCTTCGCCCACGCCTCGTCCGGGGTGGCGGGCCGGCGCGCGGAGGGTCGTGCGAGGCTGTGCGCCGCCCCGCCGTCTAACAGGACCTGTCCGGCGACCAGTCCAGCGGCGAGCAGTACTGTACGACGGCCCATGATCTTCTTAGGCATGGGATCCAGTATGCAGTACACCGACTACGCGTTGATCGCCGGGGCGCCCTCACGGACCTGCGTCACCCTGTTTCCGCGCGGAAAGACCGGTAAAGCGTGGGGCGACACCACCCTCCCGGCAAAGGCCCTCCGCCCCGGTACGTGTCCCTAGACGCAGCGCTTGCCAGAGGTGAGACGTTCGTCAGCGAGACCGCTCTCGCCGACCCTGCCCATGGCCTGCGCAGCCTGCCCGGCGCGGGACCGGCATCATCTCCGGACGGGCCGTCACCAAGCTCCGTGGCCGCCCAACCGGTCGGCCACCGCCATGAATCGTTCCTGACCGCTTGGAGCCGGATGGTTCGTTGTGGATTCGTGCGAGCAACGGACGGGAATCTCCCGGCGGATCGGTGCACACACAACAAGCGGCCCCGGGAAGACGCATAGATGAGGCGTAAGGACACCATGGCAACTGACTACGACAGCCCCCGCAAGACCGACGACGACCCGGCAGAGGAGAGCCTGGCGCCGATCTGTCGAACGAAGAGCTGTCCGTGCGGGTGATCCCGCCCCAGGACGACGAGTTCACCTGCTCGCGCTGCTTCCTGGTGCACCACCGCAGCCAGCGCGCCGCTCCTCTCATACGGTCGGCGTAACAGGCCGGTTCGGCTTCAGCGACTTCACAGTGAGCACGTAGGGAGTGCACCTCGTGGTCGGGTTCGGCAGCCAGACACAGGACTGCGGCACGAGCGGCACCTCCACGCTGGTCCTCCAACGCAGCCGCTGGTACGGCTGGCAGGACCTCGCCAACACGACGGTCACGGGACGCGGCTACGACGCCTACGTCCGTTACAACTGCTCGGGCACGGGAACCCACACCTATCGCACCATCCACGTGGCCGGACGATCGGCGGCAGCCCGGCGTTCAAGGAGTCCAACCACCTGCGCGTCTCCTGCTGACAGTCGGGATCGACACCAGCGGCACACGGTAGGCAGACTGCGGAAGATCTCCGACCGTATCCGGGTGAGCGCCTGACAGACAGCACTGCGGGGCCCCGCGCCTGCTCCCGGGATCCGGGCCCCGCCTGTACCGCGTCGCAAACGCAGCCACGAGGCTCTGACCTGTGGTTTGCCGGGACCTGGACCCGCAAGCAAATCGCGGGGCCTTCAGCTTCGCGATGGCGGATGGCGGCCTTCACCCTGCCGCGCCGGTTCGACCCGAGCCTGGCCCGGGCCGGCTTTCGCAACAGCCGCAACAGGCGGGCCTTCTCGGGTGTCGCGCAGGCGTACGCGGGAGCCGGGCGCGCGAAGACGATGGTCGGGGCGAGGGCGGCGAGGAATCGTCATGGCAAGCTTGGTCCGGCCACCCCGGCGATCAGGCGAGCCGGCGGGCGACGCCGCAGCAGTTCTCCTTCAAGATTCAGTAGATGCGGGTTCGAGCCGGGCCAGGTGGGCGCGGATGGTCTCGACGTCCACGCCCCCTTCGTCGCCTTGGTCGGTGCCGAGGTCGCTCAGGATGGTCAGCGTCCGGGACCAGTGGTGGCGGGCCTGTTCGTACTGGCCGAGTGCGGCGTGGGCGTGCGCGAGGCCGTCGTGGGCGCGGGCCTCGTCGCCCGGTTGATCGAGGTCCGAGGCGAGCTGCCGGGCCTGGTCGTGGCTGTCGAGCGCCTGGTCGTCCTGCCCGCAGGCGTGCTGCAGCCGGCCCATGCCGTGCACGGCCTCGAATTGCCAGTTGCGGTTGCCGATCTCGCGGGCGAGGTCGAGTGCCTGCTGGTAGCAGTCGCGGGCCTGCTGGTGACGCTTCTGCATGCGGTGCAGATCGCCGAGCGCGGTGACGCTGTCGAGCTCGCCGAGCCGATGGTGCGTGGCGCGCGCCAGGTCCAGGGCCCGCGTGAAGTGTTCGGTGGCGGGCACGTGCTCGCCCCGGCCGAGGTGGATGTGCCCGAGCCCGAGCAGGGCGCGCATCTCACCGGTACGGTGGCCGATCGTCCTGGCGATGTCGAGCGCCCGCACCAGGTTGTCGCCGGCCGGCTCGGGCCGTCCCGTCATCCGGTGGATGTGGCCCAAGCCGATCAACGCGTCCAGCTCGCCGGTCCGCTGCCCGATCTGCTGGGCGAGGTCCCGCGCCTGCGTGAAGTCCTCGGCCGACTGCTTGTACTGCCCGTGGATCGCGCGGAGCAGGCCCAGGGTGTTCAGGGCGCGCAACTGGCCGGAGCGGTTGCCGATGGCGCGGCCGATGTCGAGGGCACGCGAGGTGTCCTCCATGGTGATGGTGTACCGGCTCTGCTTGTAGCGGATCTCGCCCAGCCCGAGCAGCGCCTCCATCTCGCTCGTACGGTCGTCGGCGGCGCGGGCAGCGGCCAGCGCCCGCGCGTGCAGCGTCTCGGCCTCGGCGTAGCGGCCACGGGTGCGCAGGCACCGGTGCAGGGTGACCGACAGATGCTGGAGGTGCTCGGGGAAGCCCTGCTCGGCGGCGTGCTGGGCCAGCGAGAGCAGGTTGACCAGCTCCGCGTCCAGCCAGGCGGTGGCCTGCGCCGCATCGGCCATGGACACGGTGCCCGAGGGCGGGAGCGGGCGCGTGTCGGCCTCGTAGGGGTAGAGGCGGTCCATCGCCGCCGACGCGCCCTGGGCGTAGTGGTCCAGCAGCCGGTTCAGCGCGGCGCGCCGATCGGCCTCCGGCTCCTCCTGCGCGGCCACCTCGGCGGCGTGCGTGCGGATCAGGTCGTGGAAGCGGTAGCGGCCGGGCACCGGCTCCTGCATGACATGCACCTCCAGCAGCCGATCCAGCAGCGCAGAGGCGTCCTCGACGCTGGTGGCCAACAGCGCGGCGGCCGCGTCGGGCGGGATGTCCACCCCGGCGTGCAGCCCCAGCAGCCGGTACGCGCGTCGCTCGGCGCCGGTGAGCTCCCGGTAGGACAGGTCGAGCGCGGCGACGACGCTGCGCTGCCCGGCCCGCAACTCGCTCAGCCGGCGCTCGTGCTCCTCCAGGCGTCCCAGCAGGTGTGCCACGGTCCAGGTCGGATGCGCCTTCAGCCGGGCCGCGGCCAGCCGGATCGCCAGCGGCAGCAGCCCGCACCGATGCACCACCTCGGCCAGCGCCTCGCGGGGGGCGTCCGCGACCCGCTCCGGCCCCGCGGTGCCGGCGAACAGCGCGATCGCGTCCTCGGCAGGCAGCACGTCCACCGACACCGTACGCGCGTCATTCAGCTCGACCAGCCGCCGCCGGCTCGTCACCAGCACCAGGCAGCCTCCCGCGCCCGGCAGCAGCGGCCGCACCTGGGCCTCGTCGGCGGCGTTGTCCAGCAGGATCAGCATCTTCCGGCCGGCCAGCACGCTCCGGTAGAGCGCGGCCCGGTCGTCGACGTGCTGGGGGATCGACTCTCCGGCGACGCCCAGCACGTCCAGCACCCGGGCCAGGGTGTCGGCCGGGTCGGCCGGGGCCATGCCCTGGGTGTAACCGTGCAGGTCGACGAACAGGTCGCCGTCCGGGAAGCGGGCGGCCAGCCGGTGCGCGGCGTGCACGGCCAGCGCGGTCTTGCCGACCCCCGCCATGCCGTCGATGGCGGTGATCACCACTGTGGACGCGCCGCCGGCCTCGTCCAGCAGGGCCAGCTCCCGCGCCCGGCCGACGAACTCCACGTCGGCGGGCAACTGCCGCGGCGTCGGACGCAGCAGGGGCGGGGGCTGTTCGGCTCCGCCCGCGGCGCGCTTCAGCAGCCACAGCTCCTCGGCCCCCAGGCCCAGAGCCTCGGCCAGCAGCCGTACCGACGCGTGGCGCGGCCGGCGCAACTCACCCGTCTCCAACCGGCGGACGGTGCGGACGTTGACACCCGCCCGCTCCGCCAGCTGCGCCTGGGTCAGCAGGGCGCGATCACGCCAGGTGCGCAGCAACGTGCCCAGGTCCGGCTCCTCCTCCGGAGGGCTCGCATGAGGTCGGTCACTCGCTCCTGACAGCATGACGACATCTCCCGCGCGCACCGGCTTGGATCAGGGTCAGACTACGGTAAACGCGGCGAGTCAGGGCGCGGTTCACCGGCCCGCCACCCGCGCCGATCCCCGCGGCCGGGCGCTGGACGGACACGTCGCCGTCCTTCGTTGTCCGGCGGCGACGATCGCAACGTCTGGGTGCGCAGTCTCGACACCGGGCAACTTCTCGCCGACCCTTCGCCGGCCACACCGACACCGCCACCGCTCTGGCGGCGGACGGCCATCGACGCCATCGGCCCGAACCTCCTGCCGTACACGATCGGCACCCCCGCCTGCTACGGCCTCGCGGGTCGGGCCGGCGGTCGGATCGGTCGAGACCGGGGTCAGGGGCGGGCCGGCCCGCGGGGCCACCGTGCTCGCAAGCTCGACCGACTGGGACTACACCGGCCCGTTCCTGCTGCCCGACGGGCGCGAGATCGAGGCGACGTGATCCGGTCCAGTGATCGGGCCCGTGGCGTCAGAGGAGCGGCAGGCGACCGGCGTCGCGCCACGCCTCGTACTCGGCGCGGCTGTCCGGGCTGAGCGGGTAGTAGTCGGACAGCCGGGCCCCTTGTTCGAGCCGCATCCGGCTGAACTCCTCCCAGTTCTCGTGGTCCTCGGCCGACTGCACGAGCTCGAGCGCCTTGCCCGAGGGCACGATCACCGCGCCGTCGTCGTCGGCGACCACGACGTCGCCGGGCAGGCAGAGCACGCCGCCGGCGGCGACCGGGACGTCGTACGCCCAGGGGAACAGGTCGGTCTGGGAGGCGTAGTGCGGCGTCGTGCCGGTGCACCAGATCGGCACCCCGAGCTCGCGCACGCGCCCGGAGTCGCGGATGCGCCCGTCGACGACGATCCCGGCGCCGCCGCGGCGCTTGAAGTAGCGGACGAGCATGTCGCCGAAGCAGCCGGTGAACGAGCTGCCGTAGGCCTGGACGACGAGCACGTCGCCCTCCTGCACGGTCTCGAGGACGGCCCACAGGGCGGTGTCGCGCTCGACGTACTCCTGGCCCAGGCCGCTCGCGACGTCCTCGCGCTGCGGCATGAACTGCAGCGTCAGGGCGGAGCCGACGACGCTCCTGCCGCGTTCGAGCGGGGCGGGACCCTGGACGGCGGTGCGGGTGATGCCCATGCCGTTGAGCTTGGCGCAGGCCGTGGCGGCGCTGACCGCCTTCATGCGGCGCAGGATGTCGGGGTCGGCCCGGTCGAAGGGCTCACCGCGGACGGGCAGGGGCCAGACGGCCGACGGCGACTCGGGGGCGGTGTTCATGCGTGGTTCTCCTGAGCGGTGCGGACGAAGTCCTGGTGGGAGGCGCGGTGGACGCGCCGGGTGATCTCGAGGTCGAGGGCGATCCGCGTGCGCGCGGGCAGCAGCACCTCGATCCGCGAGGCGCCGACGGCGACGCGGTGGCGCGTGGCCGGGGCGGGCGGGATGTCGTATCGGCGGTCGTCGCCGGGGTAGCCGGGCTCGGCGGTGTCGTGGCCGGCGCTGACGATCTCGTCCTCGCCGAAGGCGCCGGCCTGGACGACGGCGAGCTGGTCGTCGTCACCGAGGTTGACGAGGTCGAGCGCGACGCGGCGTTCCTCGACCGCCCTGACCAGGGCCGCGACGCCGGGCGGCAGGCCGGGGCGGCCGCGCGCCCCGTCGCCGACCAGGACGCGGGCGAGCGCGAGGCCGCCGTAGTAGACGGCCGGTGGCGCGCCGGTCACGAGCTGGCTCAGCACCTCCGTCACGACGGGGTTGAGCCGCTGCCAGAAGTGGATGTCGCCGTCCGCCGGTTCGCCGGGGGCCTGCGCGATCAGCGCCATCCGCCGCAGGACCTGGGCGAGGGCCAGCTCCAATGCACGTTCCGGGTAGTCCGGGTTGCGTCCGGCGAGGTAGCCGATCCAGGGCGCCTCGTGGCCCTGCTCCTCCTTGTCGTGGAACCAGCGCACCGCCTCCCAGTCGGAGTCGGAGGCGGCCCGCAGCCGTTCGATGCGCGGGTCGTGGGCGATGTCGCCGCGCGCCCAAGCGAGCCAGAGCACGGGCGCGAGCGGCACCGGGTGCCGGTCGAACCAGCCCCGGGGGCCGTGCCGGTAGGGCACGAGCAGCTCGCGGGTGCTCTCGCCGGCGCCGAGCCGCTCGGCCCAGCCGGGGCCGAGGCTGCCGCGGGTGGCGATGCGGTCGGCGACCTCGCCCTGCGCCATCACGGCGTCGAGGGTGCCGCCGACGAGGTCGAGCCGGTCGAGTGTGCCGGTGAGCACCACGGTGTTGAGCGCGGCGACCGTGGCGGCGGGCGCGATCGAGTGCAGGCCGTGCGGCCAGGTCCAGCCGTAGTGGCCGCCGTACCAGGCGCCGCCGTGCAGCTCGCCGACGGTGCCGCCGGGGCCGACGTTGTCGGGCAGCACGCCGCCGTTCGCGGCCGCGCGCTCACGCCAGGCGTCCACGTACTCGAGCACCCATGCTTCGAGGCGCGGGTCGTGGTCGTAGAGCCAGGCGTTGACCGCGAGGGTGGTCGCGGCGAGGTTGACGGCGGTGTCGCCGCGCCCCATCCGCTCCTGCATCGCCTGCCCCATGGCGCGGGCCGCGGCCGGGTCGCGCAGGTCCTCCCAGTCGCGGACGCCGGGGACGTCGAGCAGCGGCAGGCCGTAGATCTCCATGCCGGGCTGGTCAGCGCGGTACTCCTCCCAGTCCTCGCCGACGCCCCAGCGCGGGCCGCCGGAGCCGGTGTGCGGGGCGACGATCGTACGGGTGAGCGGGTCGTAGTTGCCGGCGCCGGGCAGGTAGAGCTCGGCGAAGCGGCGCGCCCGCGCCCGGAAGGCGGCGTCGGCGGGGTCCGCGGCGCAGATCGACAGGAAGAACGGCAGCGACTCGCCCTGGTGGAACCAGTCGTAGCCGAGCTCGTACTCCTCCCGGACGAAGCCGAACTCGGTGAGCTGCCGGGTCACGCCCTCCCAGTGGTGCTTGGCCGCCTCCAGCAGGTCGCCGGACCCGCCGAGGCGGTACAGCACGGGCCAGTTGAAGAACGGCTCGTAGAAGTCGTCGACGCCGTCGCGGCCGTACATCCGGCCCCGGTAGCGCAGGCGGCCGTCGGGCTCGCAGAAGCGCCGCTCGAACTCGCGCCAGGCCCGGTCGAGGCGGGCGAGCAGCTCGCGCTCCAGGACCGCCCAGCGGGGCAGCTCGCGCAGGGGCACGGTGGCGGAAATCCTGATCATCCCTTGACCGCTCCCGAGGTGAGGCCGCCGATGATGCGCTTTTGCAGCAGCACGTAGAACACGAGCGCGGGCGCGACCGCGAGCAGCATGTTCGAGTAGACGATGGTGAAGTCGGTCGAGTACTTGCTGACCGCCGCGAACACCCCGGTGGTCACACCGTGTAGACGCCGGATCCGGGTCCCAGGATGATCCGCGGGTTCACGAAGTCGGACCAGACGCTCACGGAGTTGAGCACGACGGCGGTCGCGACGGCCGGGCGCATCAGCGGGAAGATGATGCGCCAGAACGTGCCCATCCGGCTCGCGCCGTCGATCCGGGCGGCCTTGTCCAGCTCGCGCGGGATGCTCTGCACGAACGCGGTGAACAGGAACACCGTCGTGGGGATCGTCAGCGCCGTCTGGAACAGGACGAGCCCGGGCACGGTGCCCATGAGGCCGATGGTCCGCAGCACGTAGATCACCGGGATGACGATCGCCTGGCTCGGGATGAACAGGCCCATCAGCAGCACGAGCAGCACCAGGCGGTGGCCGCGCCGGGTCCCGCGGGCGATCGCGTACGCGGCCGGCCCGGTGACCAGGATGGACAGCACGTTGACCGCCGCGACGAGGAGCGCGGTCGTGCCGTACGCGCCGAGCACGTTGAAGTCCGCGGAGGTCGCGGCCCGCACGATGTTGTCGAGCGTGAACCCGTCGGCGGGCACGCCGAACGGCGAGCCGACGATGTCGTCCTGGCTCTTGAACGCGTTGGTCGCGAGCAGGTAGAGCGGGGCGGCCATCACGGCGGCGAGCACGACGAGCACGACGCCGCGGAGCAGGCGGGCGGTCATGCGGCCACCGCCTGCTCGCCGCGCCGGCGGAGCTGGGTGACGACGACCGTCATCGCGATGATCGCGATCATCAGCACGACCGACTGGGCCGCGCCGTAGCCGAGCTGCGAGCGGCTGAAGGAGGTCGTGAGGATGGTGAACACCGACGTCTGGGTGGCCCCGGCGGGGCCGCCGGCGGTGAGCGCGAGGACGAGCTCGTAGACCCGGAGCAGCCCGATCGCCGCGAGCACGACGTTGAGCGTGACGGTCGGCGCGAGCACGGGGAGCTTGACCCGCCAGAACGTCTGCCAGGGGCCGGCCCCGTCGATGACCGCCGCCTCCAGGAGCGAGGCGTCGATCGTCTGCAGGCCGGCGAGGTAGAGCACGACGTTGACCCCGAAGCTGGCCCAGATGATCACCACGACGGTGGTGGCGGTGGCCCACACGGGGTCGGCCAGGAAGGGCAGCCGCTCGACGCCGAAGCCGGTCAGCAGCGCGTTGACCGCGCCGTTGCTGCCGAGGATCGACGCCCAGAGGAAGCCGAGGATGACCGGCCCGATCACGTACGGCGAGAAGACCAGCACGCGCATGACCGTGGTGACGCGGTTGCTGCGGTTGAGGAGCACGGCGATGCCCAGGCCCAGCGCGTTGCAGGCGATCGTGCCCACGACGGCGATCACCGCGGTGAAGCCGGCGGCCCGCAGCACCTCGGGGTCCTGCACGAGCCGCTCGTAGTTGCGGGTGCCGACCCACGACGGCGGGATCGTGAAGCCGTCCCAGTTCGTGAGGCTGAGGTAGACCGCGATCGCGATCGGGACGAGCACGAACAGCGTGACCAGCGCGAGCGCCGGCGCGATCATGACGGTGTCGGTGAGCAGGTCGAGGCGGGCGCCCCGGACGCGGCGGGTGGCCGGCGCCGCCCCGGCGGCACCGGCCCGGGTGCTGCTAGCCGGCATTCAGATCCCACCACGAGTCCAGCGCGGCCGCCGCCTTCGCCGGTGCGGTGCCGACGTAGAGAGCCTGGACCTGCTTGTTGAGCTCGTCGCCGAACCCGCCGGGGATCGTGGGGCCGGAGGTGCCGAGCACCAGTCGGGGCGCGGCGTCGTGGATAGCCGCGACCTGCTGGTTGAGCGGGCTGCCCTTGTACGGGTGCCCCTGGCGGAAGTTGCCCTCCGAGGCGAGCGACGCGGCGACCGCCGCCTTGTCGCTGACCAGGTACTTGACCAGGCTCAGCGCGAGATCCTGGTGCTTCGAGGCCTGCAGGATCGAGTACGGCTGCGCGGGTCCGCCGAGCTGCCCGGCCGGCCGGCCGTCGAGCGACGGCGCCGCGAAGACGCCCACGTCGAACGAGGGGGCGGCCTCGTCGATGGAGGGCACGATCCAGTTGCCGATCACGTACGTGGCGGCCTTGCCGGAGGTGAACCCGTCGATCGAGTCCTGGTACTTCAGGCCCAGCGCGTCCCGGTCCACCAGCCCGTCGGCGATCCAGCCGGCGTAGGCGTCGAGGTAGTTCTTGTACGGGCTCGCCGCGAAGGTGGCCGTGCCGGCGTTGCGCTGGGCGTAGAAGTCGCCGGACCCGAGGAGCTGCGGGTTGGCCAGCATGGCGAACTGCGCTCCGGTGACCCACTCCCCCGCCGTCTGCAGCGGGAGGTAGCCGGCCTTCTTGAGCGCCTTCAGGTCCTGGGTGAACTCCTCCAGGCTGGCCGGCGGCCCGTCGATGCCGGCGTCGGCGAAGGCCTTCTTGTTGTAGAAGACGAGCGACTGGATCTGCGCGCCGGTGGCGACCTGCCAGATCTTGCCGCCGACCTTGTTCTCCTGGACGAGCGGGGTGTCGAGCACCCAGTCCTCCTCCGGGAAGGCGAGCAGCTGCGGCGCCACCACCGGGTCGAGGTTGCTGGCGACGATGTCGGGCACGTCGCCCGAGGCGAGCTCCTGCTGGAGGGTCGCCTGGACGTCCTCCGCGCTCGGCACCTCGATGGTGACCTTCACCCCCTTGTTCTGGGCGACCCAGGGCTGGACGAGTTTCTCGTAGTACTGCTTGGTCAGGACCGGGGTGATGTTGGCGAGGATGCGGAGCTCGCCTCCGCCCTCCTCGGCGCCACCGCTCGCGCATCCGGTCAGGAGTCCGGCCGCCATCGCCGAGCCGAGCAGGATCGCGACGCCGCGCATGCTGTATCGCATGATTTTCCCTTGCTAAGACAATCGCCTATCGATAGGCGAGTGGCACAGTAGACCGTGGTCCATCTGTCTGGCAAGCCTAGGACGACGACCGGTCGGTCCCGAGGTCGCCCGCCGCGTGCGCCGCGAAGGCCACCGCGGCCACCTCCGGATCGCCGCTCACCAGGGCGTCGATGAGGTCGGCGTGCCAGCGGACGACCTGGGCCCGGTCGCCGAGGTAGGAGGGGTCGCCGATCGCGCGCTGGCTGATGAGCATGGGTTCGAGCGTGTCCCAGAGCCGGGCGAGCACGGAGACGCCGGTGGAGGCGATCACGCTGCGGTGGAACTCGACGTCGAGCTTGCGGAAGGCCGCCCAGTCCCCCGAGGCGACGACCTTCTCCATGCGCGCGACGATCGCGCGCAGCCGGGCGAGGTCGGTGGCGGTCGCGGCCGTGACGGCGAGGCGGGCACCCGCCGCCTCGATCGAGGCGCGCATCTGCCGCGCGATCGCGAACTCCTCGGGCGAGATCTCGGTCACGTAGCTGCCGTGGCGGGGCACCGAGACGACGAGCCCCGCGTGCACCAGCCGCTTGACCGCTTCACGGACGGGCGCCTGGCTGATGCTGAGCTGCCGGGCGATCTCGGACTCCACGACGCGGGATCCGGGGGCGCGCGTGCCGTCGAGGATGGAGGTGAGAATCAGGTCGTACACCTGGTCCGAGAGCAGTCCCCGGTTGATGCCGGTGTCGGTCATGGCGCCTTTCCTTGCGTTCCGATGGTGCTGCCTAGGCTAGCGATAGTCGATTGTCCCCATTGACGCGGCACGACCCTGGTCACTAACTTCTCGATAATCGATTAGTGATTGGATCTTGGATGGCCCGTCGGATCGTCGCGGCCCGTGCCGCCGCACTCGCCACGACCACCGCCGCCGCGTTACTCGGTGGCACCCTCACCAGCACACCCCCCGCCGCAGCCGCGGGAGGCACCACGTACTACGTGAGCACCTCCGGCTCCGACTCCAACCCGGGAACCTCCGGCTCCCCGTTCCGCACCATCCAGCGATGCGGCACGGTCATGACCGCCGGTGACACCTGCCAGATCGCCTCCGGGACGTACCGCGAGACCGTCAAGCCGGTCGCCGACGGCACGGCGGCGAACCGCATCACCTACACCGCCGCCCCGGGCGCGGCGGTGATCGTCGACGGCAGCGACCCGGTGACCGGCTGGTCCCAGGTCACCGGAGCCCAGCTGGCCGCGCTCCAGGCGGCCGACCCCACCCTCACCGGGTCGGAGTTCGCCGCGGCGGTCGGGGCCGGCCGGATCTACCGGGCCCCGGTCACCGTCAACGGCGCCCTGCCCGGGCAGCAGGTGTTCGTCGACGGGGCGATGCAGCCCGAGGCGGCCTGGCCACACCCGGGCAACAACCCGGCCGAGCCGGTGCTCGCCTCCGCGCAGTCCGGCACCCAGACCTCGCTCTCCGACGCGGCGCTCACCCAGCCGGCCGGCTGGTGGGTCGGCGCCCGCCTCACCTCGCACAACTGGTTCGTCAGCGAGTCCGGCACCGTGACCAGTTCGGCGGTCGGGTCGGTGACCGCGAGCAGCCTGCCGGCCTGCGTGGGGCTCAGCCCCAACCAGCGCAACCTGTACTCGCTGAGCGGCAAGCTCGCGCTGCTCGGCAAGGCGGGCGAGTGGCACCACCGCGCCGCCGACGGCCACCTCTACCTCTGGACCCCCGACGGGGCCGCCCCGTCCGCCCACACCGTCGAGGTCAAGCAGCGCGAGCTCGCCTTCGACCTGTCCGGCCGTTCGTACACGACCGTGCTCGGCATCGGCATCAAGGGCTCCACCGTCCAGACCTCGTCCTCGACCCACCACGTGACGCTCGACGGGATCACCGCCCGCTACGTCTCCGCCTACAGCGACCTCGTCGTCGACCCGGCCAAGGTCACCCCCGCCGACCCGTGCGACGTGCTCACCGCCGGCGAGACCACCAGCGGCATCCAGCTGCGCGGCACCGGCAACGTGCTGCGCAACAGCACGATCGACTGGAGCGCCGGCAACGGCGTGCTGGTGGCGGGCACCGGCAACACGGTGACCAACAACCGCATCACGAACGCCGACTACATGGGCAGCTACGCGGCCAGCATCAACGTGCTCGGCAGCGACCACCTCATCAGCCACAACACGGCCTGGGGCAGCGGGCGCAGCAACCTCAACATCGACAACAAGGTCGCCGGCACCGTCTCCTCCGGCCACCTGATCCGGTACAACGACTTCGGCGACTACGGCAAGCTCGTCAACGACGTCGGGGCGATCTACGTGTGCTGCCGGGTGAACCTGGCGAACACGATCATCGACCACAACCTGCTGCACGACGCGGCCCCGGGCGTGGCCCAGGACGGGCCGGCGCCCGGCGTCTACCTCGACCTGGAGACCTACAACGCCACGGTCGCCGACAACGTCGCCTGGAACCGCACCACGTACGGCGTCGTCCTGATCAACCCGAACGGCGGCACGACCTCGGGCAACAAGATCTACGGCAACACCAGCGGCACCGACCCCAAGGCGGTCAGCCTGTTCGGCGGCACCTACTCCACCTCCGAGGTGAAGAACAACATCGGCATCGTCGACACCATGCCGGGGGTCACGGTCTCCAACAACCTGCCGAGTTCGACCGACCCGCAGTTCACGAACGCCGCCGGGCTCGACTTCACCGTCACCTCCGGCTCCCCCGCCCGCAACGCCGGCGCGGTGCTGCCGCCCTGGACGGACGGCTCGACCGACGCGACCCCCACGATCGGCGCCTACCAGTACGGCGCGACGAAGTGGACCGCCGGCGTACGCTCCGTCGGCGCGACCATCCAGGCGGAGTCGGCCGCGGCCTCCTCCGGCACGAACACCCGCTCCGGCGGGACCGGCACGGTCGTCGGCAGCTTCGACGGCGGCGACTGGCTGCGCTACGCGAACGTCGCCTTCGGCAACGGGCGCACCATGTTCGCGGCGACCCTCGCGACCGAGGTGCAGTACGCCAACCAGCGCTTCGAGATCCGCATCGACTCGCCCACCGGCCCCGTCATCGGCACCGCGACGGTCTCGGCGACCGGCGGCTGGGACCGCTTCGTGCCCCAGTACACGCCGATCACCCCGACCAGCGGCACCCATGACGTGTACCTCATCGCCCTGGGCACGGGACCGGGCGTCGGCGACATCGACACCATCTCCTTCACCCGCACCCCGGCCAAGCTGGAGGCCGAGCACGCGGACGCCGGCTCCGGCACCAGCGTGGCCGCGGGCGGGACGGGGAAGTTCGCCGGGAGCTTCGACGGCGGCGACAGCCTGACGTTCCGGTCGGTCGACTTCGGCATGGGGCGCACGTCGTTCTCCGCCTCGGTCGGGGTCGACCCCGCGTACGCGGGCCAGAGCTTCGAGGTACGGATCGACGGCCCGGCCGGTCCGGTGATCGGCACCCTCACGACGGCCTCGACCGGCGGGTGGACCCGGTTCGCCACGCAGAGCGTCGGCATCGCCGGCACGAGCGGTGTGCACGACCTGTTCCTGGTGGCGAGCGGGGGCGCGGGCGTCGCGAACATCGACTGGGTGGCCCTGGAGTGACCACCCGGCCGGCCCGCCGGTAGCCGGGGACCTGCTGTCCCGTACCGGGCGGCAGCGCTACCGGAGGAGCCGCCGCCCCGAACCCGGACGGCGTCCCCGGCAGCCGATCCATCCGGGATAGCAGATCCCCAATTCTCCCCCAAGTTGTCACATACCGGACAGCTGGCTGGTCTTAGGAGGCATGATTGCGACCTCAACCCCTGAGACCAGCCCCTCCTGGATCCGTACGACCCTGGCCGGCGCCGGCCTCGCGATCGTCACCCTGGCGACCGTCGGCCTGACCGGCACCCCGGCGGCGGACGCGGCCGCGGCCGAACGCGCCATGCCCACCGTCATCCTGGAACACGGCGCCTTCGCCGACGCCTCGAGCTGGACGGGTGTCGTCAAGCGGCTGCGGCATGACGGGTATCCCGTGATCGCCGCGGCCAACCCGCTGCGCAGCCCGGCCAGTGACGCCGCCCACCTGCGCGGCCTGGTGGAGAGCGTGCGAGGTCCGGTGGTGCTGGTCGGTCACTCCTACGGCGGATCGGTCATCAGCACCGCCGCCGACGGGGACGACCAGGTCAAGGCACTCGTCTACATTGCGGCCTTCGCGCCGGACACCGGTGAGAGCGCCGCGGACCTGGCCGCCAGGTTCCCCGGCAGCACGCTGTCCGAGACGCTCGAGCCCGTGCCCTTCACCCTGCCGGACGGAACCTCCGGCACCGACCTCTACATCGACCAGGACAAGTTCCGCCGGCAGTTCGCGGCCGACGTCCCCGCCACGATCACCAAGGTCATGGCCGCCGCCCAGCGCCCCGTCACCGCCGCCGCGCTGGAGGAGAAGGCCACCAAGGCGGCGTGGAAGACCATCCCGTCCTGGACGCTGATCACGACGCGGGACAGGAACATCCCGGCGGCCGCGCAGCGCTTCATGGCCAGGCGCGCCCGCTCGCACGCCGTCGAGGTCGACGCCTCCCACGCGGTGTCCGTCTCCCGGCCCGACACGGTCACGCGCCTGATCGAGCAGGCCGCCAATGCCACTGTCCGCTAGAACACACCTCCCCCGCTCGGACCCCCGGGGCGCTCCGGCGCGAGCGACGTCGGAGCGCCCCGGGCACCACCTCGCGTGTCGCGGCGAGCTGCGGGACCGTCAACGCGGACCAGAAAGTACGGAGAGCGGGCCAGGCTCCGGCCGCGCGAGGCAGCGCAAACCCGAGCGGCCGAGACCCCGGACACAGCCCTGCACCCGGACCTGGCGGAGGATGCTCTCGTCGGCGATCCGGGCATCGCGCCTACGGGCCGGGACGACGCACAGGTAGGCGCCGTCGGGTTCCATGAGGACGTTCGCGCTGCCTAAGTGGATCTTGTACGTGCGCAGATCCCCGCCTACCACCAGGAACCGTTCGGTGAGCGTGAGCCGGTCGGCGATGGCCGCGCGGGGCGGCCGCGCCAGCGCGTCGCGGCGCACCTCGGCCGACGGGGGCAGCGGGCCGACGGAGGTCTCCCTCCAGTAGTCCCGGTGTTCGTCCTCGCCGCGGTCCTGCCATTGCGGGTCGGCGGCGATGGAGGTGACGGCCACGAAGAGGTCCACGTCCCGCATCGCCTCGCTGAACACCAGCGGCGGCACCTCGGCCGTCTCCACCTGTACGAAGCCGCGCCCCTCCCGCCGGTCGAAGCGAACCCGCCCGGTGGTGGCCAGCGACCGAGCCGCAGCGTGTCGAAGGGCTGGGTCTCACGGCCGTCATCCGCCCGGGCCGGATACCTGCCGTCCTTCCGCCTCGGGCCCCGGTTTCGCCGCGCCGTCGCCTCCAGCGCCGGAGCACTGAGCCGGATGCTCTCCCCGTCCCGATCCGCCACTCGCGATGTCGCCGACTGACAGCATCATTCCTCGGAATCGATGAACTCGCCGTAGTGCCAGTGGCACCGTCGACCGATGCGGTTGGTTCCGCCGACGGCTGGAGCCATCGCCTGCGGCGGCGGGGTGGCGCGAACGATCACGGAGCTCTTCGGTGCGGTAAGGCGGAGCGCGGGTGTGGTAAGCGCTTGCTACCAGTGGTGACGGCAGTGTACGAGCGGGCTCGAATGAGAGTCAAAGACTTTGGGCCTTTATTTGTTTCATGGATTGACGTAACCAGCCTGCGGCCGTAACGTGACCGTCAACTCGGGGGAGACATATCGACACATTGCATGAAGGGACCGCGCCCCGATGATGGATAGAGCCCACATCGCGCCCAGCCGCCGCGAGCTGATGAAGATGACCGGGCTCTCCGGCCTCGGCCTGGCCCTCGCCGCCTGCGGGCGGGGCTTCGGCGGGGGCGGCGAGTCCTCCGGCGGCGGGATCGAGCTGAACATGGTCTGGTGGGGCGACGCCGACCGCGCCGCCAAGACCCAGGCCGCGCTCGACCTGTTCATGAAGCAGAACCCGACCATCAAGATCAAGACCGAGTACCAGGACAGCGGCCCCTACAAGGACAAGTTGGCCACGCGTTTCGCCGGGGGCAATCCGCCGGACCTGATGATGATGCGGATGGACTCCCTGCGGGAGTACGCCGACCGCAAGGCGCTGCTCAACCTCAACGACCACGCCGGCGCCGTGGACATGGCCAGCCTCAGCCAGGCGGCCAAGGACCTCACCAAGGTCGGCGACGCCACCTACGGCATCCCCTCGGGCCTGAACACCATCGGCTTCGTCGTCAACAAGGCGATCACTGACCAGTACGGCGTGGCCATCCCCGACGGCAACGCCTGGACGTGGGAGGACCTGGCCACGTTCGCCAAGGAGATCTCCGACAAGAGCGGCAAGAAGGTCTACGGCACCCTCGTCGACCCCGCCACCATGGCCAACGTCATCGTCTATGTCGCCCAGCAGGGCGAGGACTTCTTCACCGCCGACGGCAGGTTCGGCGCCGGCGAGGCCACGCTGACCAAGTGGTTCCAGATGTTCGAGGACATGCGCAAAGAAGGCGGCTTCCCGCCCGCCGGCTTCGTGGAGACCGTCGGCTCCTCCCCCGAGCAGTCCTACATCGCCAAGGGCTCGGTCGCCTCGCAGATCATCCCGACCAACAACTTCCTGCGCTACAACCAGGTCTCCGGCGGCAACCTGCAGCTGCTGCGTATCCCCGGCGAGGTGGGCGGCAAGCGCCGCGGCATGAACATCGGCACCCCGGCTCTGTGGTCGATCGCCGCCGCCTCCAAGCACCCCCAGGAGGCGCTCGAACTGCTCAACTTCCTCATCAACGACGTCGAGGCGGGCAAGGCGCTGAAGACCACCCGCGGCGTCCCGGCCAGCAGCGCCGTCGCCGACGCGATCAAGCCTTCGCTGGACAAGGAAGACCAGGTGGCCACCGACTACCTGATCGGTCTGCAGAAGGAGAAGCTGCTGGTGGTCCCGCCGTACCCGAAGGGCGCCAGCGCCATCCAGGACGCGCTGACCGCGGTCGCGCCTGAGGTCGAGCACGGTCGTGTGACGCCGGTCGAGGCCGCCAAGAAGATCATCGCTGAAGCGGCGAAGGCCCTGCCGCAGTGACAGTGACGCACGTCAAGGACCGGGCCGTGTCCCTGGTGACAGCGGCGCCCAGGAAGCCGCGCCAGGACCGGTCGGGTTACCTGTTCATCCTGCCCTGGTTCCTCGGGATGGCCTTCACGGTCATCCCGTTCTTCGCCTCGCTGTACCTGTCATTCACCGACTACAACCTGCTGAACGCGCCGAGCTGGATCGGACTGGAGAACTTCGCCAAGATGTTCTCCGATGCCACCTGGTGGCAGTCGGTGAAGGTCACGGTGGTCTACACGTTCGTGTCGGTCCCGCTCTCGCTGGCCATGGCCCTGGGGATCGCCATGCTGCTCAACCGAGGAGTGCGCGGCCTGCCGGTCTACCGGGCGGTCTTCTACCTGCCCTCGCTGCTGGGCGGCAGCGTGGCGCTGGTGCTGCTGTGGCGCTACATCTTCGGCCTGGACGGCATCGTCAACAGCTTCCTCGGCTTCTTCGGCATCGAGAAGATCGCCTGGACCTCCGACCCCGACTTCACCCTCACCACGCTGATCATCCTGCACATCTGGACGTTCGGCTCCCCCATGGTGATCTTCCTGGCCGGACTGCGGCAGATCCCGGCGATGTACTACGAGGCAGCCGCGATCGACGGGGCGAACAAGTGGATGCAGTTCCGCAAGATCACACTGCCGCTGCTCAGCCCGATCATTTTCTTCAACCTGATCCAGTCGCTGATCTCGTCCTTCCAGACCTTCACGCAGGGCTACATCTTCAGCGGCGGCAAGGGCGGGGCGGCCAACTCCACCCTGTTCTACAACCTCTACCTCTACAAGCAGGGCTTCGAGCAGTTCCACATGGGATACGCCTCGGCCATGGCCTGGATGCTGTTGATCATCATCGCCGCGTTCACCGCGCTCAACTTCCTCCTGGCCAAGAAGTGGGTGCACTATGACAACTGACGACAGCTACGTCGAGCGCATCGGCCACAGCCGCGGTAAGCGCTTCGGCAAACATCTGCTGCTCTGCCTGGCAGGTGGCGTCATGCTCTACCCGCTGGCGTGGCTGGTGGCCAGCTCGCTCAAGCCCAACGACCTGATCTTCAAGGACCTGTCGCTGTGGCCCTCGGAGTGGGACCTGTCCAACTACACCGAGGGCTGGACGGCCCTGGCGTATCCATTCGACCTCTACTTGGTCAACTCCCTCGTGATCGCGGTCCTGACCATCATCGGCAACCTGATCTCGTGCTCGCTGGCCGCCTACGCCTTCGCCCGGCTCAACTTCCGCGGGCGCAAGCTGTTCTTCGCGCTGACGCTGGGCACCATGATGCTCCCCGGTCACGTGCTGCTGGTCCCGCAGTACATCCTGTTCAACAGAATGGGCTGGCTGGACACCTTCTACCCGCTGATCGTGCCGAACTTCCTGGCCACCAGCGCCTTCTACATCTTCCTGATGGTCCAGTTCATCCGGTCGCTGCCCAAGGAACTGGACGAGGCCGCCCGCATCGACGGCGCGGGCACGTTCCGCATCTTCTGGAGCGTCATCCTGCCGCTGTGCAAGCCGGCCTTCGCCACCACGGCGATCTTCACCTTCATCTCGTCCTGGAACGAGTTCTTCAGCCCCTTGCTCTACCTGACCGAGCAGGAGCTCTACACCGTGCCGCTGGCGCTGCGACAGTTCATCGATTCGGAGGGCCAGTCGCAGTGGGGGCAGATGTTCGCCATGTCGTTCGTCTCGCTCGCGCCGGTCATCGGCTTCTTCATCGCCGGCCAGAAGTACCTGGTCAAGGGCATCGCCACGACAGGACTGAAATGAGACGCTACGCCTTCGTCGGCACCGGCTCGCGCGCCCAGATGTACCTGAGCGCCCTGCTCGGCCCCTATGCCGACGTCGGAAGGCCGGTCGCCTTCTGCGACACCAACGAGGTGCGCATGGCCTACTACGACCGTTTCGTCCGGCTCCCCCACTTCGGCGCGGAGCAGTACGACGAGGTTCTCAAGCTCGCGGACGTCGTCGTGGTCACCTCGCCCGACCACACCCACGCCGGCTATGTCGGGCGCGCGCTGCGGCACGGCGTGGCTGCGATCGTCGAAAAACCCATGACCATCGACGTGGCGGGGGTCCGCGAGATCCGCGAGGCCCTGGATTCCGGTACGGCGGAGCTGACGGTCACCTTCAACTACCGCTACTCCCCGCGCAATTCCCTGGTGAAGGAGCTGATCCCGCAGATCGGCGAGGTCACCTCGGTGAGCTTCGAATGGTGCCTGGACACGGTGCACGGCGCCGACTACTTCCGCCGCTGGCACCGGGACAAGTCGGCCTCCGGCGGGCTGCTGGTGCACAAGTCCACCCACCACTTCGACCTGGTCAACTGGTGGCTCGACGACGTGCCCGAGGTCGTCTTCGCCCGCGGTGGGCTGCGCTTCTACGGTGCGGAGAACGCCCGGCGAAGAGGGCTCGGGCCACGGCCGGAGCACGATCAGATGGATGGGGATCCCTTCGGCATCGACCTGGCCGCCGACGATCGCCTGCGCGAGCTGTACCGCGACGCCGAGCACCTGGACGGCTACATCCGCGACCGCGACGTCTTCTCCGACGGCATCACCATCGAGGACAACCTCAACGTCGTGGTGGGCTACCGGCGCGGGGCGTCGATGTCCTACTCGCTGCATGCGCACTGCCCGTGGGAGGGATACCGCGTCGCGATCAACGGTACGGCGGGGCGCATCGAGCTGGAAGTCGTCGAGCGCGCTCACGTGGAGGCCGGGGGCGCGGCGGTCAGGATCGGCGCGGCCACCGCCTCGGCCGTCCTCGACCCCGCCGCCGAAGATGACGGGAGCGTCGGCCCAGAGGGAGGGCCACGCATGCGCGGCAGCCGCCTGCTCCTCCAGCGGCACTGGGAACCGGCACGTCTGATTCCCGTACCCGAAGGAGCGGGTGGCCATGGCGGTGGCGACGCGATGCTCCTGCGCGACGTCTTCCGCGGTCCCGCGGAGGACCCGTTGTGCCGGGCGGCGGGGTTCGAGGCGGGCGCGGCGAGCGTGCTCACCGGGATCGCCGGGAACGAGTCCCTGCGCACGGGCCGTGCCGTCCACTTGGAGGAGCTCGATCTGACGGGATGAGTGTCCTCATCGAACTGCCGTACGCTGGGGAATCGCAGCGGCTGAGACGGAGAATCGGCGAGGTGACCATGCGAGTTGCTCCGGAGGGCGCCGCCATGCTGAGCGTGTCAGGGCAGGAGGTGGCCCGCTACGTGTGGCACAGCGAGCTGCCCTTGTCGAGCTCGCCCCGGCCGTTCCTGCACCCGGTGCGCACGCTCGGCGGCCACACGGTCACCGACGCCGCGCCCGATTCCCACTCCCACCAGTTCGGGATCAGCATCGCCTTTCCCGACATCGAGGGGACCAACTTCTGGGGTGGGCGCACCTTCGTCGCCGGACACGGACCCGCCTGGCTGGACAATCATGGTCAGGAAGTGCACCGGCGCTGGCTCCGCCGGGCCGACTCCCACCTGTCGCACCTGCTGAACTGGGTCGGCGCGGACGGAAACGTCCTGCTGCGAGAGAGGCGCACGATCACCTGCCGGGCGCTGGACCTGACCGCCTGGACACTGAGAGTCGACAGCCGGCTGACCAACGCCACCGACCGGCCGCTGACCGTATGCAGCCCGGCGGCCAAAGGCCGGATCGGCGCCGGATATGGTGGGCACTTCTGGCGAGGCCCGACCGAGGCCGGCGCAACCGTGCTCTCGCCGTTCGGTGAGGGGGTGGAACAGATCCACGGGCGGGAAGCGGACTGGGTTGCGGTCACCACGAGCCGGTGGAGCCTGATCTTCGTCCCCGGTGACGCGGCCACCGCGCGCGACAGGTGGTTCGTGCGCGCCCGCGACTACCTGGGCGTCTGCTCCGCGCTGGCCTGGGACGAGCCGCTCGCGCTGCCTCCCATGCAGACCGTCAGCCGCCAGGTGATCACCGTCGTCGTCGACGGGCCCGTCGATACCGAGCTCGCCGCGAAGCTTGCCCGGACGGCGACATGACGGGACGCCTCCAGCCCAACCCCCTGCCGAACAGCGCCGTCCGGCAGGAAAGCCTGCGCAGCATCAACCTGGAGCTGGTCTTCCGCCACATCGCGGCGGCGAACCGCCCCATCTCCCGCACCGAGCTGGCGACCGTCACCGGTCTGACGCGGCCCACGATCACCCGCATCGTCGAGGAACTCCTGTCCGGCCGCCTCATCATCGAGTCCTCGGTCGCCCACAACGGCCGCGCCGGACGGCCCCGAGTCGGGCTCACCCTGTCCAGAACCGGCCCCGTCGGCCTCGGCCTCGACATTCGCGCCGACGAACTGGCCATCTGCGTGGTCGATCTCAGCGGCACCGTGCGCCACCTGTCCTTCCATCGCACGGCAAGCCGCGACGCGCCGACCGTACTGGCCGATCTGGCGGCGATGGCTCGCACCACGATGGAAGCCGTCGCGACCGATGAGCTGACCGTCGTCACTGCCACCCTCGCCGCCCCCGGACCAGTCCACGACGGCGTCGTGCAGTCGGCGCCCGCGCTCGGCTGGCGTGGCGTCCAGGCCGCCGGCCCACTGCGCGACAGCCTCGGCATTCCGGCCTTCGTCAACAACGAGGCCAACCTGGCCGCCCTGGGCGAGATGTACGCCTCCGGCACCACGGACGCCAGCTTCGTCTACGTCTCCGGCGGGCTCGACATCGGCGCGGGGATCGTCCTGGACGGACAGCTCATGCGTGGCACCCGCGGCTGGAGCGGCGAACTCGGTCACGTCACGGTGTATCCGGAGGGCGAGCCGTGCCCATGCGGATCACGCGGATGCCTTCAAACGTACGCCAGCCTCCCGGTCATCCTGGGCAAGGAGCACCCGCCGACAGGCACCACGCCGGAGGCTGCGATCATCAATCAGGCCGAGACCGGCGACCCTCAGACTCTGGCGGCCCTCGAGCGGGCCGGTACAGCGCTGGGTATCGCGCTGTCGAACGTGCTGAACATCCTCGACATCAACACGGTTCTGTTGGGAGGCAGCTTCGCGCTGCTGTCGTCGTGGATCATCGCCAACGTCAGGGCAGAGATCGACAGACGCGTGCTGACCGCCTCATGGGCGCCCATCGCGATCCGGCCCGCGATGCTCGGCCCCGACGCCGCCGTCATCGGCGCGGCGCTGACCTCCATCGACCAGACCCGGCAACATCCGACGACCTGGCTGGCACAGCAGCCGCATCCGTCCTGGTCCTGACGAGGTAGCGTCCTCCGCGTTCAACAGGTCCAGTGCTTGACGCGCTCCCCGCGCGGAAGCCCGGAGCATGGGCGACTCGCGAGCGCAGGTAGTGCCGGCGACGCTGCACACTCCTCGTCTCCTCAAGAACAGGGTCCACGATCTCGAACGGAACGAGCGCGGTCAGCTCACCCAACGCCCTGACACGAACACCCTGTGGGCCCTCGGGCGCGGCGAAAAGGCTGTCGTAGTAGCACTGAACACAGCAGAGCCAGCAGGCTCGGCGATCAACGGAGATCCATCCCGACGGATCGTTGCGGAAGATCACCTATCTACTAGATCTCTCTCCCCATGTCCCAGGAGCTCACGTGCTTGACAGCATCACGACCACCTTAAGTACGCGGCCTTGGGGCAACTTTAGTCTCGCGCTGGCCCCAGACCACCGCCGCCCTCAGTTGTTAACAGCGCCCCACAGTCGACGCAGCTGGTAAGGCGTGTTCCGGCGCGGGCTGCTCTCCGGCTCGCTCGTCCTCGCCGAGGTCCTGCCTCGATGATCTGTTCGCGCGGTCGCCTGGTCTTCCTCCGGGCGTGGGTTCAGAGCCAGTCGCGTTGTGGAAGGCCAGGTAGAGGCCGGCCGACGCCACGAGCCCTGGCGGAAGCTTGGAGCGGCGGCGCGTGCCATCAGGGGACGAAGCCCGGCTCGTACGTGGCGAACACTCCCTGGGGCCGGAGTCGATCTCCTCCGACTCGCTGTCCTTGGACGCGCCCGTGCCCGGTCCTGCGGACGGTGGCCCTGGCGTAAACGGAGGCTCAGCTGCAGCGGGCACTTTCGTAAAGCGGCAGGTGACGCTGTCCATCACCATGTGTGCCCCCTGGGCGGGTCGCGGTGGCGACCCGCGCAGGGGGCTGTGGTGCTGGAAGACCCTGGCCGTGCGCGGGCTGACGCCGCCGCCGTCCACCAGGTAGATGACGGGGGAGTTGGATGATCTGAAGCTGGCGTTGCTCTCCCTACGCGTTGCGGATGATGCAGGAGTTCGCTGCGTGGCTGCCGCCGCCGGAGCCGCGATGTCTGAGGTTGTCGTCGTTGCCTGGGTTGCCAAGGGCTTATCTGTTCGTCGCCAGCCCGGCGCGTTCGGTGTCGTGCCGGGCTCAGGTCAGCGATTCTTGGTTGCCGGTTCGGGCGCCGCAGGTGGGCAGTGTACGGATGTGCGAGACGCTGCCTACGGCGTCACGTTGACGACGCCGACGCCGGCGTTCTGCATGACCTGTGTCCTGGCATCCTGCGGGGTAAGTGCGTTGTAGGCGTACGGCACAGTGAAGTCGGTGGTCGACTTCAGGTGCTCGTGCGGGGTGTTCACGTAGGCGTTGTTCACCAGGTTCCAGTACCCGGTCGCGTTGCTGCCGTAGAACCAGCCGACCGGTCCGTGGATGTCGCCGGTTACCTCGTCCACCTGCCCGGTGCCGACGTTCTCGAAGTAGTTGCCCTCGACGAGGACCTGCGCGCCCATCCGGGCGTTCACGGCGGTATCGGCCACGTCCTGGAAGTAGTTGTTCAACATGTGCACATGCGACCGCCTGATCAGCGGCACGCGGGAGTTCACGTTCTGGAACCAGTTGTTGGCGAAGGTGATGTGGTCGCCCGCCGAGCTCTGACTGTCGCCGCCGGCGGTCAACGTGGTCTTCCACGAATCGTGCAGGTGGTTCCACGAGATCGTGACATACGCCGCGCCGTCTTTGACGTCGATCAGGCCGTCGTAGTGGTCCTTGTCCACGTCCGGGAACTCGTTGTAGATCTCGTTGTGGTCGATCCAAACGTTGGAGCTCGACTTCTGGACGGTGATCCCGTCCCTCTCCCCGGTGTCGACGTGGTGGATCCTCAGGTTCTGGATGACGACGTTGCGTGACTTGCGGAGGCTGAGGCCGACCCCGTCGAACTCGCCCCGCGTCCCGACCCCCAGGATGGAGACGTTCTCCACGTCGTTGACATGCATCTTGTCCCGGCCGAAGTCAGCCGCCCTGATCGTCTCGTCGACGTAGATGACCAGGCCCTCGCCGGATCGGTCATCGTGCTCCTTGAACAGGTCGTACATCGCGTCGCCCGGGTTGGAGTAGCCGGCGCTGCGCCAGTACTCGCTGAGGGTGTACTCATGGACCACGTCGGCCCCGAACCCGCCGGTGGTCCCACCGTTCATCGAGGCATACCCGACCGGCTGGCCGGAGCCCGTGAACTGGCGGGCGTTGCTGCCTTCGCTGTTGCTACCGAAAGCAGCGGCAGCGCCAACCGGACTTACCGGGGAGACGATGGTGGTGACAGCCACGGCTGCCAGGATGGTGAGCCCAGATGTCAGAACGGCCGCGCGCCGACGATGGCGAGATGGCCTAGATAGCTTCATGATTCTGCCTTCCCTTGGGACGAAGGGGATCTCTCCATGGCGACTGACTCGGTATGAACCGCGCAATCGTCCTTGTTGCCAGGGGGTACGGAGTAGCACCGGGTGAACACCAGGTCATAGGAGCGTTCGGCGAGTGCGCTGGTGGCCGAAACAGCCAGACGGCGGGGACCGCCGCCTGGCTGTGCTGAGTCAGCGTGTGAGACGTGGTGCCGGTTTCGCTCCGCGTCCGTCAGGTGCCGATGTTGGCCTGGGGACCGGCGTAGGTCCGCAGGAGACCGGGTACGTCGGCGGCCGGGTCGAGGGTGTAGGAGTAGAAGCTTCTGGGGTCGAACGCGGTGCCCTTCTCCTTGACCTTGCCGCTGCCCCAGGTGCTGTTGACCACGATGTTGCCGCGCTGCACCAGCTCGCCGGCCTCGACGTAGTAGGGGTCCTTCACGGTGTCGTAGTAGCTGTTCTCGATGACCGCCTTCGTCTTGCCGCGCACGAAGTTGCCGTACCCGGTGATGTTCTGCAGGTAGTTGTTGTACATGTGCAGATTGGCGATGTTGTCCGCGCTCGGGTTGCGCGAGTTGGTGTTCTGGAACCAGTTGTGATGGATCGTGATCTTCGAGGTGACGTTGTCGGTCCAGCCGATGCCGAAGGTCTTGTTGTTCTCCACGAAGTGGTTCCATGACACGGTGAGATTGGTGGTGTCCTTGCGGCTGTCGAGCAGGCCGTCGTTCATCCGGGTCAGCCGGTTGTGGTCGATCCAGATGTGGTTGGCGGTGTCGATCTGGATGGCGTCGTAGTCGTAGGAGTCGTCGCCCGGGTCGTCGTCGGGCATGCGGGTGTCGCGGATGGTCAGGTTGCGGATGATCACATTGCTGACGCCCGCCTTGAGGAAGAAGCCGCCGCCGACGATCTCGCCCTTGGTCCCGACGCCGACGATGGTCTTGTTCGAGCCGACGCGCAGCTCCGTGCCCTTCGGACTGATGTTGATCGTGCCGGCGACCTTGATGATGTACGGCTCGGCGGCCGTCACGTACTTGTTGAGGTCGGCCTGGTTGGTGACCGTGACGGTCTGCCCGCCCGCGCCACCGGTGGTCGGGCCGCGGCCGTTGCCCGGCAGGGCCGCGAAGCCGTCGGGGGTGGACGGCCAGGAGCGCGCCGCGGCGGCCTGCTTCTCGCTCGTGGTGGCGCCGGCTGGCGAGACGGCCGTGATGACGGCGACGGAGGCGAGCAGCGACAGAGCCGCTGCCGAGGCCAGTGCGGTGACTCCGCTACGGGATGACGTGATCGGCTTCACGGTGTTCTGTTCCTTCCTGTGGGGGCCACCCGGCAGTTCACCGGGTCGGTCGGTTCTGGAACATGTGTTGACGGTTGCGGCCGCCGCCGGAGCCCCCTGAGCATCAGGGCAGGCGGACGCCGACACGCGCAGCAGAAGACAGGGTCCGGCGAAGCTGCGGGGCCGTACGAAAACGCGGTCCAGCCGGTCCGGGACCGACGCATCATCGCAGTTCAGCGGCCTGGACATCTCGCGCACCGCTCCCGAGCGTTGTGAAGGCCCGAATCCCGGCGATGCCCTCACATAATCGGGGGTGCGCCCTCACTGTAAGGAGCCACCTTAATTAGAGTCAATGGCTTTCGGTAATTATTTGTTACATGGATTTCCCCAACCGGACATCCCACCGAAGCGAGCAACCCATCTCGCGAGTTTCCCCGTTATCGCAGGTCGACGCCCCGACAGCACAGATGATCCCTGGACCGCCAGCCCAGGACCCGGCTTCTGCCATCAGCCGCAGCCTCGGTCGCACCCTCGCGACTTGACTCCGACGATGATGCTCGTGGTCAAGGCAGTCCGACCGGCGTTCACCTCGCCGTGGTGGTACGGGCGGCAGGCGGGCGCTGGTCCGGCCTCGCGCCTGATGAAACTTGCACCTCCCAAGGCCCTGGAGTCGGCTTCCAGACGCGTCGACCTGGCCGGATGGCGAAATCGGCGTTCGCAGCGCAACTGAGGGCTTCTCCCCGATGCCCTCTTGTGCTTCAATCCTTCGCACAGGGATCGGAAAGCGCTTACCGCAACTTCGGGGGGTGTCCGGCGCACCGTTCGGATCACGCGAAAAGGGGGTTCAACAAGGAAACGGCAGGCTAGTGAACGATGAAGAGCGGCTCTGGACGAAACCACTCCCGGCCGCCGAAGCCGAAGGCGGGTGGGGTTCACCCGGCTCCAACGGCGTGTCGCTCGAGTCGGTGAACTTCCCCGGCACCTATCTGCGGCACTCCAACTGCGCGCTCCGGCTCGCCCCCGACGACAACACCGCGATATTCCGTGCCGGCGCCACCTTCGACCGCACCTCGCACAGATGGTGAAGGAGCGCCGGCCTGTCCATCTCCGGGAGTACGAGCCACCGACAGCGGCGGTTCGTACCGGGCGAGTCTTTGCGTGTCGTCAAGTTCGAGTGCCACCGGCACGAGATGGCCACCCTCCAGCTCAGGCCGGACACGGCGGGACACGCCGGCGGCAGGTCGGTGTCCTTCTGCCGCCCAGAACCACTCCAGCCACAGCCGCGACGTAAGACCGTGCGCAGCGTACATCCCGACGGAAACAGCGAGATAGACGTGACAGAGGACGCGCCATGGCCGTGTTCTTGCAATCGGTTGTTGCAGAAATACCGACACAACCAGGCATAACTCCTTGTAGCGTTTGCAATTTTACCTGAACGTCTTGACGTTTCCTGCGTGTAACGTCAATGTGACTGCAACCGGTTGGTATCGGATGCACCGAGGCGACACGTGACAGCAAACCTGTTAACCCTCCCACACCCCTCACCGCTACATCCGGCCTGCTTCATCGCGCTAGCCCGCAGGACCGCAGCCATCGCAGTGCCACTCGGATGGCCGCTCCGGACTCGGGAGTCCTCCGTCCCGAGGCGCTGCAAGGACGTCGTGCTCCTCCTCCGAAACAACCTCAGTCAGGCCAGCAGTGATCGGCTCGCCTTCGCGATCGCGCGATTCCTCTCTGGCCCGGACATGCCCGACGCCTCGCCCTCCGCGGACGCGCTCTCCCGGCAGCGTTGTCGCGGCTGCTGTGTCGAGGGCGCAACGGCCAATGACAGCATGCATGGAGGTGATGGAACTGGTCCCCGACTCGCCGCCTGTCGGCGAACGGTCCTTCTCCGGGGCCGTTGCGTAGTCGATCTGGAAGGGACTGGGTTCGCCGGCTGCTTCTGTTCACGCTGGTTCCCGTTCTGCTGAAGCTGGACTTCACCCTTCGGCCGAACTACGGCCTTGCCGCGGAGGTTGCGGTGGGCCAGCGCGGAGCTCCGGCCAGCGCCCTGACACGGTGGCGTCAGCCAGCCGAAGTCGACAAGGAGGTCGGCTCGTTCGCCTTCGTCCTTAGCTGGAACAACCTCCTTTCGCCCATGTTCATCAACGACCAGGAGAAGCTCACGTGCCCGTGGTCCTTGCCTCCAACCTCGGCGAGAACAGCGTCGACTTCGGCGCCGACGGCGTCGTCGCCGCCCTGCCCGTCGTGATCGTCTTCGCACTCGTCCAGCGGATGTCCTCCGGGGCGGTGAAGAGGTGACCGCCACCTACCGCAACCCCGTGCTCAACGCGGACTGGTCCGACCCCGACGTGATCCGCGTCGGCGCGGACTTCTACCTGACGGTCTCCACCTTCACGAAGGTGCCGGGGCTGCCGATCCTGCACTCCCGCGACCTGGTCAACTGGACGATCATCGGCCACGCCGTGACCAGGGGCTACGACGACGTGCGGCCGGGCTGCGGGGTGTGGGCGCCGTCGCTGCGCCACCACGACGGCCGGTTCTGGATCTTCTACGGCGACCCGGACGTGGGCATCTGCTGGATGAGCGCCGAGGACCCGCGGGGCCCGTGGACCGAGCCGCACGTGGTCAAGCCGGGGCTCGGGCTCATCGACCCCTGCCCGCTGTGGGACGACGACGGCCGGGCGTACCTGGTGCACGGCTGGGCCAAGAGCCGCGCCGGGGTGAACAACCGGCTCACGCTGCACCGCATGGCCCCCGACGGCGAGAAGGTGCTGGACGAGGGCACCCTGGTCATCGACGCCGACCTGCTGCCGGGCTACCGGACGCTGGAGGGGCCCAAGCTCTACAAGCGCGACGGCGTCTACTGGATCTTCGCGCCGGCAGGCGGCGTGGAGCAGGGCTGGCAGTCGGTGTTCCGCGCCGAGTCGGTCTTCGGCCCGTACGAGGACCGCATCGTGCTGGCGCAGGGCGGCACCGACGTCAACGGCCCGCACCAGGGCGGCTGGGTGGACACCCCGTCCGGCGAGCACTGGTTCATGCACTTCCAGGACCGCGGCCCGTACGGGCGGGTCGTGCACCTGCAGCCCATGACGTGGGGCGAGGATGGCTGGCCGGCCATGGGCGACGACGGCGAGCCGGTGGCCGAGTACCGGGTGCCGGTGCCCGGCGGCGCGCCTGCCACGCCCGCGACGTCCGACGACTTCGCCGGACCAGAGCTGGGGCTGCAGTGGAGCTGGCAGGCCAACCCCGATCCCGCGTGGTGGGAGCTGCGGGACGGCAGGCTCCGGCTGGCCTGCGTGCCCGGCCCGGACGACCTGCGCGTGCGGCCGTCTGTCCTGGGGCAGCGGCTGCCCGGCGTGCCCTGCACGGTCACCGTCACGCTCACACTCACGGGCCAGGGCCGGGCGGGGCTGACCGTAGTCGGGGACACCGCCGCGTTCATCGGCCTGGAGGGCACCGCGGCCGGCAAGACGGTCCTGATCTGCGGTAACACGGAAACAACGGAGGATGGGGAGCCCGTACCGGTCGAGGAGGGCAGGGCCGTCACGATCGGCGCCCGGATCGGCGAGGGCGCGCTGGTCACGTTCCTTGCGGACGGCAGGGATGTGGGCGCGCCCTTCCAGGCCACGCAGGGCCGATGGGTGGGGGCCGTGCTCGGCCTCTTCGCCGCGGGGGACGGCACCGGTCAGGCGATCTTCGAAGCGTTCACCGTGGACATCGAAAGGCACAGCCAATGAAATGACCTTTGCCGGTGACACGACGGCGGTGCTCCAGGCCCCGGCCCTCCCATCCCGAGACGGCTCCGGCGGCAAGGCCGAGTTCACCCTTCTGAGACACCAACAAGGTCCGGCCCGGGTGCCCCGCGACGGTCAGACAGGGCAGATCGAGGACCCCGTTGGCTGACGCGACCGGCTACCTACACCTGGTCAACGTCCACAAGGACGCCCACACGCGCATCTGACATCGACCACCGATTTCACGGTGCCTCATGTCGACGATGAAGGACCACCCCGAAAGCCCCGGGACTCTACGAACCTTCCTCGCTCAACCGCCTCAGTCCTCTCGGACCCTCAGGCTCAGTTTCGTCATGCCTCGAACCGACACATCAGCAACCCGATTGTATGAATGGAGCTGGACGTGCGTAGAAGAGAACATCTCGGCAGAAGGCTGGCGGTCGTCCTGACCGCTGGCCTCATCACTACCGGCGGGTCGGTGGCCGCGCTCAACACGCCGGCCTCGGCAGCCCCGTCCAACGGCAGCTACACGCTGGTCAACGCCGGCAGCGGGCTGTGCGCCACCGTACCAGGGCAGAGCACCGGCGACGGCGTGCAACTCGTACAGAACGCCTGCGCCGACGCCGTCGGGCAGATCTTCACGATCACCGCCTCCGGGGGCGCCTACCAGATCAAGGCCGAGCACAGCGGCAAGTGCCTCGGCATCCGCGACGCCTCCACCAGCGCCGGCAAGGCGGCCCAGCAAGAGACCTGCACCGGCGCCGCCTCACAGACCTGGCAGCTCACCGCTTCGGGGTCCAGCTACCGGGTGGTCAACACCAATGGTGCCAAGTGCCTCAATGTCAAGGACAACTCGACCGCGGCGAATGCCGTCCTGCAGCAGAACTCCTGCGACTCGGCGGCCACCAAGCAGTGGACGCTTCGCCCGGCCGGGAGCGGCCCGACGACCAGCCCCACCCCGACCGTGACGCCGACCGTCACCCCGCCGCCGTCGAGCGGCACCCTGTACGTGGCTCCCGGCGGCAGGGACAGCGCGGCTGGGACGCAGGCGGACCCGACCACGCTCACCTCGGCGATCACCCGTATCGCCGCCGGCGGGACGATCTACATGCGCGGCGGGCGGTACGACT